>CAZYVR010000109.1:0-15594 GCA_964651145.1 uncultured Victivallales bacterium
CTGAATTTGTGGTTGCAAACTCTCAGGAAAACCTTTGCAAGCTGGGAATAAATCTGAGCGACTATCTGCCTGACGGCAAATCGGCAATAACCGTTGGCGGATGCTCACAAAAAGCGGAAAAGCTCAGCGAAACAGACATAGCGGCAACCTATTCGCATGGGCAAGTAAATTATGTGCTGGGCCAAAGCGCATACGACATAACCCGTGAACTTGAGCGGGAAGGCTACAGCTCTGTGACCATGACAGATATTCCGGAAGAAAAAATACTGGAGCAGATCCAGGGCTTGCCGGACAATATGGAAATACAGACACTGACCATAATAACAAGCGCAGAAGTGCCGCCTACAGAGCAGAAAGCAAATCTTCCGAATGACTTAAACATTCCAGTTGAAAGAACTGAAGCAGACATAAGGCTCCTTCTCAAAGATGCTGGCGCAGACCTTGTGGGAATAGCCCCTGCGTCGCGCCTGTCCGATGCCGCCGAATCGCTGAAAAGCTATTTTAACGGAGAAGAAATACTGGAAGCCACTGACAAATCAAAGCGCTTCTATGCGGTCGAACCGGAAATAAGCAAAATAATCAAAAAAGTCTTGAGCCCGGAAGATTATCTAAAAGGCGCAAAGTCAGTTATAGTTCTCGGCCTGCGTCTTCCAAAAGGAAACGTTGAAACAACAGCGCGGCATGACGCTGAAGCTGTCGGGCCATACGCATACGCTCAGTATGAATCTGTAAAGCTTCTTGGAATAATGGCATGGAAAGCCACAAGACTGCTGGAATCCCGCGGATACAAAACAAACTGGACATATGACTTGTTGAACACCGCCTCGAAAGTGGGCAACCCGAGAGGCGAGCAGCCCGACGCTTTTTCAAACCGTTTTGCGGCAGTTGCCGCCGGGCTTGGCAGACTGTCAAAATGCGGCTCGGTGATAACTCCTAAGTTCGGCTCAAATGTCCGCTATGTGGCAATTGTAACGGACGCCGAATTTAAATGCGACAACGTGATGACAGAGCAGGTGGCGGAAAAATGCCAGGATTGCAATCGTTGCATCAGTTCCTGCAGCACAAACGCCTTCGGAAAACTTGCGGGGCTGGATATGGAAGGCATTCATGAAGAATTCCATATAATAGACCAGAACCGCTGCGACTGGGCAAAGCGCTATTCCCTTGTCGGCGAAGCAGGAAACAAATATCTGGGATGGAATGTGGACGAGCCTGCGCCGGAAAAGATAACGCCGGAAAATCTCAGCGAAGCATTGCGCAAAAAGCCGACAATCGCCAAGTACAGGCCATGCAACTTTGAAAGCTGCGTGCTTTCATGCCCTTATTCCCGCCCACAGCCGGAATAAGGAAATCGCAAAACGTTTTGCAATTTGCGGCAATCGAATTAAACTAAAAGCCGGAACGTTTAGCCACGTTCCGGCTTTTTCAGCAAAATGAAACAAGGAAATATATTATGGCCGAAAATCTGGTTAACTCCGTAAAAAAAGCGCTCAACGCGCTTGACATACTTTTGTTCGAAGACAGCGAACGCAAAGGCATCAGCCTCTCAAAACTCTCGAAGCAAACCGGACTTCGCCCGAACACCCTCCATAATATTCTGAAAACCATGGTTCACTGCGGCTATGTGGAGCAGAAAGAAAACTCCAGTTATTTTGCGGGCGAAAAATGCTCTCAAATAGGAAGAAGCAACCAACTGCGGGAAATGCTCGCGGATAAAATTCAGCCCATCCTCAAAAAGACCTGCAAGAAATTAAACGAAGGAATAGTGTTTTACACGCTGCTCGACGGCGGAAAAGCGCCCTTGCTCTCATTGCAGAACAATGAAATAATAACAATCGACTATTCACGCTACGACGAAGTTGATTTTTTTTCAAAAGTAACCGGCCGCGTTTTGGCGGCGTTCGCCAGCAAAAAAGAACTGGACAGAATAATTAACCGTTGGGGATTTCCAGGCAAAAACTGGAACAACATAGACAATAATGAATCTCTTGAGCGCGAACTGGCGGCAATAAGAGAAAAAGGGCACGCAATATTAGTCGAGAACAACAGCATAATCTCAATCGCAGCTCCTGTCACAACGAACAATGGCGAATTGTTTGGAACAATCGGCTGTTTTGCGCCGCTGTTCCGTTGCGATGATAAAAAACAGGAACAAATAATCCAGGAAGTCGTAAATTCCTGCGCGGAAATGTCATCCCTGCTGCAAGCGCAGCCTTAGTCTTCGACTTTGCCCAAGTCGCATATATGGCAATGGCGGCAATCCAGCGCGGCCGGGGGCACATAGATTTCGCCGTTTTTCTTTGCCTTGCGAATGTTAAGTCCATTCATGATGGCTATGAAAAATCCAAGCACAATAAACGCGCCGGGGGCGCCGTTTGTAAGCATGAACTCAGTCGTCCAGCAAGTGATAATCTTAACTTCGAAAAGCGAGCCGCTTGTGAGAAACTCGCGGACTCCGCCAAGAGCGACAAGCGAAAGAGTAAAACCAAGGCCCATTCCAAAACCGTCAAGAAAAGACATGAACACGGTGTTCTTGGAGGCGAAAGCTTCGGCGCGTCCAAGCACAATGCAATTAACCACGATAAGCGGTATAAAAATCCCAAGAGCATTGTAAAGCGTCGGCGGAGCGTATGCCTTCATGAAAAGCTCGACGACTGTCACAAATGTGGCAATAACCACGATGTAGCATGGGATTCGGATTTTCTGCGGGACAATATTGCGCATCAAGGAAATAACAATATTGCTTCCTAGAAGCACAAACATAGTGGCAAGCCCCATTCCCAGGCCGTTTGTTGCGTTTGACGTGACCGCCAGAGTTGGACACATGCCCAGAAGAAGCACTATCACAGGGTTTTCTTTCCAGAGCCCTTTTGTAAATTCATATACCACTGATTTCATTTGTCATCTCCTCCTGCGCCCAGGCCTTTTAATATTTCTTTTCGCTTGGCAATATATGTGTGAGCTATTCTGTAAACAACATCTGTAACAGCACGGCTGCTTATAGTGGCGCCTGTTATAAAATTAATATTCCCGCCGTCTTTCTTTACTTTCCATGGAAGACTCCAGCCGTCTTTTTGAGTGGCGGAGTGCCCGTCAAACTGGTCGAGAATAGCATTGGGCGGCAGCTTGCTTGTATCAACTTTTTTCCCACCGCCAAAGAGGTCGAATATAGTGACGACTCTTTTGCGTCCGCACACTACCGTTCCCAGTCCGGGAGTCTCGTTCTGTTTGGTTATCACAACCGACCTTATCTTGCCGTCTGCGTCAAGGCCGACCATGGATTCAATCAAGCCGGAATAGCCTTTCATGGTGCGCGACTGGCCCGCGACCGCAATGAGCTTGCCGTCTTTTTTGGCGCCGTAGAACACAATGTCGTATTTCTCTTTGTCGTCAGACTTGATGACGAATTTGTCTTTTGAAGGCTCATTCGTGAAATCAGGCAAGACTGCCATCAAGGCTTTGTTGGTTTTAGCCAACTCCATTTTGGCTATTGGCTCTTTTGTTATTTCGGCAACCCATGCGAGAATTCCAGCGGCGACTGCACCGATGACAGCCAGAAAAATGCCGAGCACAAATATGTTTTCTGTTTTTTTAAGGCTCATCATGCCACTCCTTTCTCGGGCTTTTTAAAGCCAAATGGCTTGTTTTTAAAGCAACGGTCAATCAAAGGCACAAGCGCGTTCATAATGAGTATTGAAAAACTAACGCCTTCCGGATAATTGCCCCATACTCTGATAAGGCATGTTACCAGGCCGCAACCGGCGCCAAACACCAGCATTCCAGCTCCGGTCATTGGCGATGTTACCATGTCAGTGGCGATGAACAAAGCGCCAAGCATAAGTCCGCCTGTAAGTATATGAAACAGCGCGTCCGGAGTAGTGGCGGGACTGACGCCGTGCACGATGCCCATAAATATTGCAACGGTGCCTATAAATGCAACAGGCACCTGCCATTTGATAATCTTCATCGCCAGCAGAAAAATTCCGCCTAAAAGCAAGGCAATGACGGAGGTTTCACCAAGGCATCCGCCAACGTTGCCCCAAAAATAATCCATATACAGCTGGGCGTTGGATATATGAGGAAAAGTCGATTCTACAGCAGCAGAGGATTCGCCTGCGCTTTTGGCCACTTCCTCTGTTGTTGTGACGACCCCAAGCGGAGTGGCACATGTTATCCCATCGCAAACAGTGTTGAAAAACGGCCTGACTGCGCCGGATTCTTTAAAGGCTTTGATTGCCGCTTCGCTCGCTTCTTTCTTGTCAAACGCAAAACCAAAAGCCTTGTCAAATTTGTCATAACTCATAAAGCGGGTCGGCACCCATGTGGTCATGGCTTTCGGAAAAGCAATAAGCAAGCCCACTCTGGCGACGATTGCCGGGTTAAAGGGGTTGTAGCCGATACCTCCGTAAATCTGTTTGCCGAGCACAATGCCCATAACGGCGCCGACCAGGCAAGCCCACCATGGGATGCCGGGGGAAAGGTTCATAGCCAGAATAATTCCAGTGACTATGGCGCTGCAGTCCTTCCAGGTGTCAGTGGGGCGTCCGGCAAAATAGCACCAGAGAACTTCCACCGCGACACAAAAGACCGTGCAGTAAAGCAAAACCTTAAGAGCATCGATTCCGAAAATATATATACCGGCCAAGCAAGCTGGCATGAGCGCCAAAATAACGCAGAGCATTATTTTTCTGATGCTTTGGCCATCATGCGCATGTGGAGAAGAGCTGACTATCAGCTTCCCTTCGTCAGGCATTTTTACGGCAACAGCGCTTTCCTGCGCTTCTGTCGGGGCCTGTTTTTTTTCTTCTGTCATTTTTTCCTCTGTCATATCTTTGAAATTCTTCAGTTGTTTTATAAATTATTTTTTTCTGCGCTTCGCGTTTATCTCGGCCTTTGCCCTGCGGAAATGCTGAACAAGCGGCCTGTGCGACGGGCAAACATAAGAGCATGAACCGCACTCGATGCAGTCCATCATGTAATATTGCTCGGCAAGGTCAAAGTTCTCGCTTTCAACCATTGTGCTCAAGGTTCCCGGAAGCAGAGTCATGGGGCAAGCGTCAATGCAGCGCCCGCAACGAATGCAGGGCTCGGACATGAACTGCGTTGTGTCTTCCTTGGCCAGCAGAAGAATGCCCGAGGCGTTTTTCATAATTGTGACGCCCAGCGTTTTTTGGGCAAACCCCATCATGGGGCCGCCTAGAAGAACTTTAGCCGGAGCGTACTTAACGCCGCCAGCCAGCTCTATGGCTTTTGAAACCGGAGTTCCCAAACGAAGTTTCCAGTTGCCGGGATTGACAACGGGCGCGCCGGTGACGGTTGTGACGCGCTCAATCAAAGGCTTGCCTTCCTTGACCGCCTCAAGAACAGCCACGGCAGTTCCCACATTCTGCACCACGCAGCCGACATCCATCGGAAGGCAGCCAGCCGGGACTTTGCGTCCGGTCACTGCGTATATCAATTGCTTTTCCGCGCCCTGCGGATAACGAACGCGGAGCGCCAAAACTTTAACGCCGAATTTGGAAGCGCGCTTTTTCATGGCGGCGATGGCATCGGGCTTGTTGGCCTCAATGCCCACATAAATATTTTTTACGCCAAGAACTCTGGCAAGGACTGCGGCTCCTTCGAGAACATCGTCCGGCCTTTCGAGCATGACCCTATGGTCGGCGGTGAGATAAGGCTCGCACTCTGCGCCGTTAAGTATAAGATTGTCTATTTTTTTATCAGGAGGAGGAGAAAGCTTTACATGACAAGGAAAAGCCGCGCCGCCCATTCCAACAATTCCAGCGTCCGATATTCTTTTTTTCAAAGCGTCAGGCTCGGCGCTTTCCCAATCCTCAATCGGCTCTAGCGGAGAACCCCATTCGTCATTGCCGTCCGAGACAATTTCCACTGCCTGCATTGGAGCTCCCTGAGGGCCGGGACAAAAACCAATGGCCTTCACCGTGCCGCTTGTGGGCGAATGAACAGGAGCGGAAACAAACCCGCCCGCCTCTGCCAGAAGTTGGCCTTTCTTGACTTCGTCGCCTTTTTTAACGAGAAGCTTTGGCGGAGCTCCTATATGTTGGTGAAGCGCCACATTATATGAGTCGAGAAGCGGGGCTTCCTGTATGGCTTTTGAGCATGAAAGCTCTTTGCCTTCCTTGGGATGGACGCCGCCGCTGAAATATATATGCTGGTCTGTCGCTGCGTTGCTCATCTGACCACTTTCTCCTTTGCTGATATTTTTTCATTGTGCACCGTTGGACTCTGCAGGCAATTGGTGGGGCATCCCGCTTTTTCGATAAAGTCGCCTGACGGCATATTTTCATAATTGATCTGAGCAAGAAAACCGTTTATTTCGACCTGTCCGTCCTCTGCGGCTTTCACGCATTTGCGACAGCCAATGCAGGACACTTCGCAATTGTTTTTCTTGGCCGCTCCTTTTTCAGGAGAATTGCAGTAAACATGCACTTTCGCGCTGAGAGGCACAAGCTTGACAAGCTTGCGGGGACACGCGTCAATGCATTTCCCGCATGCAACACAAAGCTCTTCGTGCACATAGGCCAGTCCGTCAAGCATTTCAATGGCTCCGAAAGGACAAGCCCTTGCGCAACTGGCCAGTCCAAGACAGCCATAGCGGCAATCTTTCGGGCCGCCCGCGATAAGAGACGCCGATATGCAGTCGTTGACGCCGTTGTAATTCACGCTGTTTTTGGCGCGCTTGTCGTCGCCGCCACAAAACACAACCGCGACTTTCTTTTCGCCGCCGCCAGCATCAATTCCGAGAAGCTTTGCTATTTTATCCGCAGCTTCGCCAGAACACACCGGGCATCCGCCGGGGGAAACCTCGCCAGCCACAACAGCTTTGGCAAAGTCAGAGCATCCGGCCTTGCCGCATCCGCCGCAGTTTGCGCCGGGGAGCAAATCAGCTACTTCCTCAATGCGCGGGTCAATTTCCACTTTAAAAATCTTCGCCGCTATTCCGATAACGCCCCCAAGGGCTATTCCGCACACGGCCATCACACTAACAGCTATAAGAGCAGTTGCCATAATCTATTTGAATCCCGTTCTTTATTTATTAAAACTCAGCAGAGTCCTGAAAAGCCGATAAAAGCCATTGCCAAAATCCCGGCAGTAATCAATGCAATAGACATGCCCTCGAAAACTTTCGGCACCTGAGCCAAGTCCAGTTTCTCGCGCAAACTCGAAAAGAGAACCAGCGCAAGCGCAAAGCCAACGCCGGAGAAAAATCCAAAAATTGTTGACTGAAAAACAGTATAATTGTCTTTGGCGCAAATAGTGGCCACACCCATGACCGCGCAGTTTGTGGTTATAAGCGGAAGATAAATACCCAGAGCCTGATAAAGCGGGGGGCTCAATTTCTGAAGAACTATTTCAACAAGCTGGACCAGGGAGGCAATCACCACAATGAATATAAGAATTTGCAAAAACTTCAAATCTATATTGCCATATCCAAAAAAAGAAACCGGCGTCGCAAGGAGCCAGTGATAAATTGCCGAAGTGGACAGGGACGCAAGAGTCATCACAAATATAACGGCTCCGCTCATGCCGAGCGCAGTGTCAAGACGCCTCGACACGCCAAGAAAAGGACAAATGCCCAAAAAGCGGGCCAGCACAAAGTTGTAAACCAACACTGTCCCTATTGTTATTTTTAAATAAGTCTGATAATCATCCATCGCGGAAACTCCATATAATTATAAATAGAAAATGCAAAACCAAGAAGGAAAAAATGTAGCAAATGTTAAAGGGTTTTTCAAATATAATCACGAAAATACTCAAGAAAAACAAATTGACCCATTGCTTTTATTAGATGCCCTCGCTACAAGTCCTAAAAAAATAAAAATAAAGCGAGCCCAGCAAGCAACAGGCTTTCAACGCGTCACCTGCGCCGCTATCGGCTAACTTGGCATTGATATGACTAATGTAAGCTTTGCGCATTATCAATATGCAGCATGTCGTATTGATGTTATATTGGAAATATTAAAACAATAAATAAGAATGACTAACGGAAAGACCGAATCAGATTGCTTTACATTGAAATAGACGAAGAGCAAATATAGAAATTGAATTTAAAATTAATAAAAAAGGGGGATGTTTCCATGAGAAGATTTTATGCCAGCGCCGTGATGCTTGCCGCAATGATCTGCAACGGATTATATGCCGCTACACCGACCGCTAAGAAAGCTAAAAACAAAGGAGCATTGACTGTTTTTGCCAGCAAAAACTTTCCCTTCTCACTGGGGAAATATACGCTCAAACACCAGCCTCCCCCCTCTGACAACAACGCTTATGCCTTAAAGCAGTTGCAGATAACCTCAACTGGCAAAAAAAGGGGAAACATCCAGCAAAACCCCTTGTACCCTGTGTTTTTGTCGAATGAAGCAAGCCCCGACCAACTGGAATGCCTGTTCCTTTTGCCATCAGGCTCCTTCAATTGGTTGGAACAGCATAAAAACAGCCTCTTGGTTTCATTAAAAAATGCCGGGCCTTCCAATAATTGGACGCGTTACAATATTTTATCCAGCGAACTTAACACGCCCATTGAATTTGTTGCTGACAAAAATAAATTTGCCGAAATAAAAAGCCAATGGCAAGCAGAAATCAAGCATAAACTCTCGACAGAACTCCGGCTTTATGAAGATGCGGAAATGGAAGTTTTGCTTTATATGCGGCTGTTTAACTCCGTTCCCAATATCACGCCGAAAAATTGGAAATATGATGATTTTGCGCGATTCATATTCAGCATCAGCGGCCTGCGCGATATTCGTGACGCAATCCCGCTCACTAAAAATAATAAGCCTGTAATGGAGGCGCAAACAGAGCTGCCGCCTAAACCTCTTGTGCTGCCCCAGGTTAAAGTTGAAAAAAGCGTGGAGACCAACGGTTTGTCTCGATGGGCGCCAAGAAGCTGCTATTATGTCAGCTGGCAAAATATATCAGATTTGAAGAAAACTTTGTTCGGCTTTGCCGCGTTGTTTGACAAATGGTCCACGGGCACTTATCCGCTGTCTGCCAAACAGATTGCGCAGAAATATCTGGATAAAATAGGGATTTTGGATAAAACATATTTCACCGCCAATCTGAAAGACAATGTAAAGTCCATTGCCCTGGCCGGATGGGACCCTTACTTTCAGTCCGGCTCCAGCATTCTCGTCCTGATCAAAACAAAAAAGCCGGTGACAGCCTTGCCGGCTGCGCCATATGTTTCAAGTCCTGAAAAAAATATAATTGTGTTGTCAACATCTAAAAAATTGTACAAAATGGCCTTGAGCTCTTACAAGCGCGAGCGCAGCCTTGCTCAGATAAACAATTTTGCCTATTCAAGGCAGAGGATTAAAGCCGGAAAAAGCGAACATGAACTGGGATTTATTTACCTCAGCGACTATTGGCTGATGAATTTTATCTCGCCACGATGGCATATTCTCTCCAATCGCCTGGCTCGCCTTGATGCAAGAATACGTTTAGTTTATCTTTTGAAAATCTGCCGGATGTATGAGACCGCTCAAGCAACGCTTCCTTCGCTTGCCGAACTAAAGGCCGATCCGCTGATGTCAGAGGAATTCAAGCAATGGCTGTTCGCCGGAATGGAAGAAAAAAACGGAACAATCCGCGATAATGAATTGGGGGGACTATACGACCATCCTCCAATCGACAAGCTCGCTTTTGAAAAAGTGACAAAAAGTGAATTCAAACGCTACGAGCAGTTTAAACAGCGCTATTCCCGACGCTGGAAGCAGATCGACCCCATTGCCTTTCAACTGACTGAAAACAAAGAAGGCATATATAAAACCCGGCTTTATATCAGTCCCATCAGCAACCGTTCTGACTTTCGGCAAATCAGCAATTTTGTTTCTCCACAGAAACCATGTCACGCTTTCGAGAAAATTCCGGGCAAAGCTCTGGGCTTGAGCATCGCCGTTCCAACCTCTCCACTGAAAGCTTACGGCATTAAGGCAGCTTTGCCTTTGACCATTTTTATCCAGCTTGCCGCTTTCGATTTTGCGCCAAGCTCATATGCTCCCGCAACCTGGCTGGAACCGCAACGCAAATACGATTTAATGTCATATATGCGAATCCCCGCGGCAATTGCCCTGCCGGGCGTTGCCTCTAATGCCGCCTCAATGATGATGGGCAGACTAAACTTCAGGCCTTCCCCATATAAAGGCATTGAAATGATGGAACAATTGCAGTTCTCGCAAATGTTCCCAACGATGCGCCTTAACAGAAGCAGCGACGGCATACAGTATTTTGGCGTTGACCCCTCAACCTTAATCAGGATCAGGGATAATGCAACAGGGCAGTTCGAGCGTGACGCCGTGCCTTGTGACATCAGGCTCTCAGTTGACTTTATCCAAGGCTATCAGTTAAGGCGGAAACTTTGGTTTGAGGCATTAAAAAATCGTGCATCAGCCAATTGGCGCAGGCAGTGCCGGATATTCAGAATAGCGCAGCTTTTCAGTCAAAACAAAACCAACTCGAACAATGATCGGCTCTGGTTCAATATGCTGCAAGAAAGACATGTGTTCCCCACTAAAAACATGGTGGCGGAAGAATCCTTAGTCAGACAAATCCCTCCCCTTATGAATGCGCCGCAACCTAAGTATTGCAGCAGCTCGAATATTATTGAAGAAGCAAAAAAGTTGCCGGAACTATTGCTGGAGCTGGATAAAATTGACGCCTTTATTTCCATTGAGCCGAATGCGGTATTTTTTGAATCACATTTTAAATTTGCCGCCCCTCCTGCGGAGCAAAGCAGCACAAGTCCAGATCAGGAACGACGCACAACTCCCAGCCCTGAAACCAAACCATCAACACTTGATTTTGATGAGTAAAATAATTTATATATGCCAAGACGAATGTCAATATGGGGTTCAACCCCATATTTAAATCAGAGAAGATGCCAATCTCTATCATGTTAAGGATATGATTGGCCATGAAAGTATTGAAACCTTGAAGCATTACACAAAGTTGAAACATTATACGGCTCCGCCAAAAGTCCTGAAAAATAAAAAAGCCGACGTAGTCGGAATAAAAACCGGACTGTGTCCATGCGCGTCAACTTAAGGGTTAATGTTGTTGGAAATTGAAAAGACTCCCCTTCCTGCTTGAATCTACACGCTCACCACAGTAGATTATTTAATAATTTTATAAATAACTTGATTATTTTTTTGCTGTGGAGTGCTATTATAATGCCTAAGGGGATATCCTGTGTCAGTATTTGTTAGTTCAACATGTTACGACTTAAGTCAAATCAGAGAAAATTTAAAGGTTTTTTTCCTGTTAGCCCAAATAAAGAAAACATTCATAATTATTTACAAGCAGTTAAAGATAGAGCAGATATTTTTGTTTTAATTATTGGAGAACGATGGTTATAGAAAACTTCTTTTATGGATGATTGAATTTAGAAGCTAAGGATATTACTATGCAAAACTCAGAAAATAAAAAAAATGTTTTAATAATGGCGGCAGGCGACGTTCGCGATAAATTTCATTACTTGAAATCTAATTCTCCATCTCCAGCGTTAATCCCGGTACATACAATACCGCTGATCTCATATGTGTTAAATATCTATTCAAATAATGAAGATTTGAATTTACATCTTATAACAGAAAAAGAATATGTAGATCATATAAAATCTGAGTTAAATCTTGAAAAACTTAACATTAATATCTGCAGCATAGATAGATCAAATGGAGTTGTAAGCAGTATAAAAGAGGCGATCAAGCAAGTCTCTTATGCAAAAGAAACTATAATCCATCCAGTTACGACTATTTTGCTTTCGCAACCTCAATGTAATGAAGTTTATATAGCAGATGAGCAAAGCAACAATACTTATTGGTCCAATATTATTTTTTCAGAAACAGGGAAAGTCGAATTCTGCAGGAAAAAAACTAAAACCGATAAGAATGGATATGCTTTTACTGGCGTTTTTTGCTGTCAAACTAAAGACCTGCTGCAAGCATTGAAAGAAACAAGTATCACTAATGATTTACTGGCTGTTATTGAAAACCTTTCGAAAACAGCGCCATTGAATTATAAAAAAATAGATTGGCTCGATTGTGGGCATGAGATTAATTATTATGAACTTAAAACAAAAGTAATTGCAAGCCGCTTCTTTAATAATTTGAAGATAGTGGGAAATGGAATAGTCAGAAAAAGTTCATCTGATATAAAAAAGATGAAGGCCGAAAAATTATATATTTCCATGTTACCTCCTGCGCTAAAATCCTATTTCCCTCGCTTACAAGATAACAATATTGATACTTCAGGATATTATGATATGGAATATTACGGTTATCCTAATATTAGTGAGTTGATGCTCTACTGGGGGCTCGAACAAACTCATTGGCAAAGAATATTTAAAGGATTTAAAACTATCTTAGCTGACTTTTATTCATACAAACATTCTATTGGAATAGCCAGCTATACTGATTTCTATGTTGAAAAACTAAAGACCAGAATTTCTTTGTTTGAAAAACAACACCCTGCAAACAAAGAATTCATTGATAATGAATTAACAGTCAACGATTTAAAATGTAAAAGCATTAAACAGCTTTTACCTAAAATAGAAAAAAAATTAAATTCATTATACAATGAAGATGATTTCTGCATAATGCATGGTGATTTTTGCTTTAATAATATCCTTTTTGATTTGCAGACTGGAATAATGCGATTAATTGACCCGAGAGGCGATTTTGGTGAGAGATGCTCGGGGGTATACGGCGATTTTAAGTATGATTTAGCTAAGTTAGCCCATTCCTCTATGGGGTGTTATGATTATATTGTCAATAATATTTTTAAATTGGAAGAAGAAAAACAGTATTTCAGTTATAAATTCAATATGCGGGATAATCAGGATATATTAGACGGGGAGACAGTCAAACTGATAAATTATTTTGAGTACAAATATGAGGATATTGTTTTTTTAATGGGGTTGTTGTTTATTACCATGTGTCCGCTTCACTCTAACTCTGAAGAAAAGCAAAAAACTATGTTTTTACACGGGATTAAAATTATGAATGAGGTGCTTTTATGAGAATATGTATTGATATTGATGGAGTTATTGCTGATTTTAAAAACCCTGGGGAAGCATACTCAGAATGTAAGCTTATTGAAGGGGCAAAAGAAAACATTCAACAACTATTTTCAAATGGACACTATATAATACTTTTTACCGCGCGGCACATGAAAACTTGTAATGGAAATGCTGCGTTGACTGTTTCTAAAATAGGAAAAATCACTCTTGACTGGCTAGATAAACACAAAATACCGTATAATGAAATTCATTTTGGAAAACCATGGGCTGATGTTTATATAGATGATAATGCTCTGCGTTTTTCATGTTGGGATAAAATTAATGAAAACGGGAGTAATCTGCCAATTTCAAATGAAAAAAGGAAATGTAAATAAATGAATTTTTTAATAACAATGGCCGGAAAGGGGAAAAGATTTTTAGAAAAAGGTTATGAAAACCCCAAATGGTTAATTGAAGCGAAAGGCAAGTCATTATTGGAATGGAGTATTGATTCTTTGCCCTTGGAATTATGTACTAATTTAATATTTGTTATTTTGCAGGAACATGAAGAAAAATATAATGCCAGTTCTTTTATCAGAACTATTTACGGGTCTAAAAAATTAAATTTTATTTTTCTTCCTGAAGTTACCCGGGGGCAGGCTGAAACTGCACTAAGGGCAAAATCGCTAATTGACGTAAAGAAACCACTGCTGATATATAATATCGACACCAGATTTTCATCCAGAACTCTAAAGAAGAACTTGTTAAAGAGTAAAATAGACGGAGTATTGGGGGCGTTTAAATGCCGGTCTCCCAAGTTCAGTTTTGCCAAGCTTGATGAAGATGAGCAGTTCATTACTGAAGTTACAGAAAAAATACCAATTTCCGATAATGCTTTAACCGGATTATATCATTTTTCTAAGACTGAGGATTTTATAAGAGTCGCAGAAAAAGCAATTTCTGAAAATAATTTAACTAAAGGTGAGTTTTTTATAGCTCCTATGTATAATGAACTGATTAACTCTGGACGTAAATTTATTTTAGACTACTGCGATGCCTTTGATGTCTTAGGCACTCCAGAGGAGTTAGATTGCTTTTTGAACAAAAAAGAGGAGCATTTTTGATGATACTGTATTTTGACAACTTAATAACTGACATCCCTTTATTTCCCGGCCTGTATAATGAGATAGATAGAATTAGAGATTCATGCCATTCTTATAGGTTTCAAAGCCGTTTAGATGTTACGAAATATACATTAGCAAGTTATGCAAAATTAAAATGGTCAAAAGTGATCATTAAATACGAACTTGATCCTTTTGATGAAGCGGCTAAAGATGATTTTGAAAAATTTGTTTTGGATATTTTTCCTGATGCTCATATTATTTACGGCAGAAGTGACTGTTGCTCTAAGTTTAAGGAAACTATTAATAATTATATCAACAATTCAGAGGATGAATGGGTTTTTTATGCTGGCAATAATGACCACCCGATTATATTATCTGATATAAATATTTTTGATAAATATTTGCATGAAGCTCAAAAATTAAATAAAAATCATGAATATGTCTCCATAAATTACTCTCATTTCCCTGAGAGTATGGCATTATTGAAACATAAAGAAAAATCCTATATCCCACTAAAAGATACAGATGATTTTACAGTTTATAAAACACTTAATGGTGATTTCACAAGCATTCATATTTTGAATAAGGCCTTGTTAAATAAATGGTTTTGTAGCCTAGAATTGCCTGGTGTTACAGTTAAACGCGGTGAGGATATAAGTAATTATATTGACGTGCTTGAACAGATAATCGTGATTCCTAAAAAAGAAATATGCAGACATTATGATGGTTACAGCCACAGAAATAAATATGGTTATGTTATAATATCAGCTAAATATTGCCCTCCTCTTTTTATTCCAGACGGTTTTTTCAATAATGAAATAAAAATAAGATATGGCTATGAAGAGTATCTTGAAGGATGGGTTAATATAAATCCGACGTTAAATTATGTTTTTACAGATAAAATAAAAGGAACTGATTTAAAAATAAAAATTGACGATATTCCATTTTTTTGGAAAAGCAGAATTAAAGAAATTGACATAAATCCAACAGCAAAAACAGAAGAGATAGACAAAGCGTATTATATTCATTCCCAGAATAAAATTAACATAAACGTCCCAAATTACCTTGATAAAAAAATTATAAATATAAAAACAACAATTTTAAAATTGCCTTATCTGAAGAAGATTTCGAGTAATTTAAAAGAACGTTTTAAAATAAAAAACCTTCTACCTCCGTGGTCAAATACAGAAAAGCAATAATGTAATTGTTCTTTTGAAGGCATATACTGAATTGCCATTCACTTTGTAATGGCTTAAATCAAAAAAAACGCCCCCAAGAGTGACTGGCAAGCAACTTATTACTGTGTTTTAAAACTGGTAAATTACTTATAGCAAGGATATAGCAAAACAAGGTAGCTGACCCCAATTATAAGAGACCTCGATTAACAAACAAACTTAGTTCAATAAGCATAACCGCATAAATATTTTAAAAATAAATCTTGCAGTTTATCGCTTC
>CAZYVR010000110.1:0-15590 GCA_964651145.1 uncultured Victivallales bacterium
TATTAAGCGCCTCTTTCATAGCAAAGACTTTCTTATACATGGCCCTTAAAAGATTGCTATTATAGCAATTACAACGAGCAACTCAATGAGCGTGAAGAGTACAGAGGAGCGGCGCGCGCGTTTTGGTTTGAAAAACTTGAGCAACATCTTTGTTCCCTCCGTTTTTTAAATAGTATATTCTTTATATTCGTTTTCGCATGGCGGTCCTGCCGCAATCAGCATTTTTCCTTGTTCGGGCAGGCATATTTGAGACCATTCCGTTTGAGACACATGCGGCCCGGCGTGGCGGCACGGAGCCCATGGCTCATGGCTCGACAAGATTCTTTTTACGTCTTCCAGTGTTTGAGGCGGCGCGACTTGCGCAATCCAATCAAGATAGCCCAGCCGAAGCCTGGAAATCTCTTTTCCTTTCGGGGTGCGCATATCGGAGCTTAGGAGCGCGTCAGTTATATAATGGTTTGTGGAATAGAAAAATTTTGAGTTCAAGCCGCGAGACGCAATCAGAGGCACGGCCGCCTCGATAATCAATGATGAGCGATTTCGGTCGCCTGCTATTATATTGAAGCCCTTGCCGGTCAGGGACATTTCGTTGAGGCCGTCAAAAAGCTCCCGCACAGTTCTGCAATGCCGCATAAGGTGATAGCTTGCGAGTCGAATGTCAATCCGCGCGCCGCTTTTGTCAAAAACAGACCCAACGGAGCCGTGAGTGTTTGCCAGCCCTGCCGAATTCATCGAGTCGAGCCCGCTCAGCCAGCCTGCATAAGTAAGCTGAAGCGTAGGGAGTCCTTTGCTTGGAGTCGATTTGCGCACAACAAAAGGATATTGGACGTGCTCGCTTGGCGCTCCATCGTTGTTTTTTGACACAATAATTCCGTCAATTTCGCTTATAAGGCCGACGGGAGTGCAATTCCCCAGCCAGTGATCGTCAAAAGTGTCGACATGGTTGAGCAAGGTTATTTCTTCGATGGAATAGCCACAGCCTTCGGCTATGCCCGCCATTTCTTCATGGACATCCGGCAAGCTTTTGCGAATATTTTCCTTTATCGCGTTTACTCTGGCAGAACAGTTTTTTATCTTGGCGGCGAAATTCTTATGAGCGTCTCCATTTAAGGCTGTTCTGATTTCCTCTTTTGCCTGTTCTCCGTATTGACGGCCCATTTCTCTTGAAGTCCCTGAACATTCTATATACTTCATTTGCTAGTCCTTTTCGATGTTCTTTATCATTAAAAATATAATCCAAGCGCTCCAAAGTCAATACCGATTGGATACTTTTATTATATTTAATTGGACAACAATGCCTGTAAAAAACAAAGCAATGCATGCTTGATGTGTTGCAAAATTGGCAAAATCATGTATTATTAATTGGCATAGGCATTTTTTATTGAAAGGATTTCACATTGAAGGCTCAATTAAGACTTTTTATCGAAGAAAAGAAAAAGGAAGGCTGCGCAAAATTGCCGACTGATCGAAAGCTTTGCGAGATATTCGGCGTGTCGCGACCCACTATCGCAAAGCATCTCGCAATGCTTGCAAGCGAAGGCGCAATTATTCGCAAGCATGGAAGCGGCACTTATATTGTTGGCTGCGACACCCGGGTCGCGCCTATTACTATCGGTCTGGGGTTAAGGAATGCGCTGTTGTATACGGACGCATACTTTGGCAAGTTGATGAACAGCGTGAGCCGCGCTTGCCAGAGCTCAAACGCGAACATACAGATATTTGACAGCTTGGTCAATATTTTTAAAAGCAACGAGCATAGCAACAGTTTGACAAAAAGCATTGCAAGCGGAATACTGGACGGCTTTTTGCTTGCCAGCAGAATGCCGCCGGAAATATCAGGAGCTATTTGCCGCAATATTCCCACGGTGACAATCAACAACATAATAGACACAGGAAGCGCAATAAACGTGTCCTGCGACTACTTTAAGTCAGGATTTCTGGCTGCGGAGCATCTTTGCCATATGGGACACAAAAACATAGCTTTTGCCGCTTACAGCGCAAATCATCCGGATGTATGGAGAAATCTTTCTGGAGCTCAATGCGCCTTGAGGTCAGCTGGAATTCCATTTTCAGAAGACAGCGTTGTTTTTCTGAACGGCCTCCCGGGAAAGCAGGTTGAGACATTTCTTGAATTTCGCAAACAGAACAAGGCTACAGCAATCTACTTCATTAACAGTATGTCCGTGGACTTTTACAAAAAACTAATTCAGGCTGACAAAGATATCCCGCGCGATTTGTCAATCATTTCCGCCGGAGACTTCGGGGCTTGCGAAAGATTCGAGCTCACGGCGATAGACACAAAAATAAAAGAAGTCTGCGAGCGTGGAGTAAACTTGCTTTGCAAGAAGCTGAGAAAAGAGCCGATAGCAAACAACTTCCACATTGTTCAGCCGGAGCTTATTGAGCGCTCGTCTGTCAAGAAGATAAGCAATGCCTCATAAATCCTTGTAGTATATAATTGCTTCCCTAGGCTCAACTTATTAAAAAAAGCGGCTTGCCTTTTTCAAAGCAAGCCGCGGGGATGCATTGAGTTTTTCTTTACTTATTGCGCTTTCTGGGAGTGGGAATATGCGCGCATTCGCCGTGAACGGCATGCGCGGCTTCCATCATGGCTTCGCCAAGCGTGGGATGAGCATGAATAGCCTTGCCCAACTCTTTGGCTGTCACCTCAAGATTCATCGCTGGAACCGCCTCGGAAATTAAATCAGTGGCGTGCGGTCCTATAATATGAACACCCAACACCTGATCGGTCTCCGCATTCGCTATAACCTTGACAAAGCCCACTGTCTCATTCAGCGCGATAGCTTTTCCGAGCGCGGCAAACGGGAACTTTCCAACATTATACTCGATTCCTTTTTCCTTGCATTCGTCTTCCGACATGCCAATAGTCCCTATCTCGGGACTGGTAAATATGCATCCTGGAACTAGATCATATTTGAACTCATTGCGCTTGCCGCAAATATTTTCAACCGCAGCCACGCCCATGGCGCTTGCAAGATGCGCAAGCCATATTTTGCCGCCGATGTCGCCAATTGCGTAAATGCCCGGCACGTTCGTTTTGCAGCGAGCGTCAACGGGCACCCAGCCCTTCTCGTCTGTCTTGACTCCCGCGGCGGCAAGGTTCAGCGAGGCAGTGACAGGCTTTCTGCCAATCGAAACCAACAGATAGTCAGCTGAAAGCTCTTTTTCGCCAACTTTTCCGCTGACAGATTTCTTGCCCGCCTTAATGTTTTCCAGAGGAGCTCCTGTCAAAATTTCAACCCCGGCCTTTTTCATCTCTCGACCAAGAACCCGGGAAAGCTCTTTGTCCATGCTCGGCAATATGCTCGGAAGCATCTCCACTACAGTAACCTTTGTTCCTAGTTCAGCAAAAAGGCATGCAAATTCACAGCCTATTACGCCGCCGCCCAGAACCAGCAGACTTTTCGGGATTTCCTTAATGGAAAGCAACTCAGTTGAAGTCATGACTCTTTCTGATTCTGGAATAAATCCAGGCACCAGAGATTCTGAGCCAGTGGCTATTATTATATTTTTTGCGGATATTTCAGCGGTTATTTTTTTGCCATCACTGACCGCCACAGTTTTTTTATCCACAAATGAGCCAGTTCCGTTAAAAACAACAACGCCAGCCGCTTTCAGCAAGGAGGCGATGCCATTCCTGAGCGTTCCCACAACCTTGTCTTTCCTGTCAAGCATTTTCGGCCAGTCAGCTTCAACCTTGCCGCTTATTTTTACTCCAAAATCTTCGGCATGAGTTGCTTTATGATAGACATCTGCGCCAGCAATAAGAGTCTTGGTGGGAATGCATCCAATATTAAGACAGGTTCCGCCAAAATATTCTTTCTCGACTATTGCCGTCTTCAAGCCACTTTGCCCTGCCCTGATTGCGGCTACATAACCACCGGGGCCTGCGCCAATCACACACACATCAAAATTCTGCTTCTCCATAAAATCACAACCCATTAGTTAAATTAAGCAAGCAAAAAACTCACTATATATAATCGCTATATATTACATATGACATGTTTTGATGTATTTTGCAAGATTTTGAAAATACTTTTCCTCGTTTTTTTTTCAGAAAAGCGCAAGGCGACGGAGCCGCCAAAAGTCCATGGAGCTGGCGCTGCAACGAAATAAAGCTTGTTGTCGCTTTGCGCCCCAACAAGCCGCAGGCTTTTAACGCGCCATGCGCGCTGTCGCCTAATATCTTATATGCCAATAGCTTTCGGCTTTGCCGACCAGCTATTCCGCCGCTGGATGGCGTCCGGACATAGTCCGGTTTTTATTCCGACTCCGTCGGCTTTTTTATTTTTCAGAACTTTTGGCGCTTCAATCGCATTGCGTAAAAGCCAGCAAAGCGCCCTCTTAAAAATAAAAACGCAAAGGCGCACAATAAATGTTGTTCATTTTAAATACTTGTACCCCAAGCAAGCAGCTCATCAGCAATTGCTTAATCTAAGAAAGCAGGCGTTCTCACAAATTACATTGTAAGACTTGCGCCTGCTCCAACGGCTCTAACTGCTGTCGACGCAATAGGCTCAAATTGACAGATAAATGCAGAAAAATAAAAAGACAAACACAAATGGCATGTATTATGCTAAATAAAATACATATGTAAAATATGGTTAAATTTATTTTTTTAGGGGGGGGTTGTGTTGTTTGTACATAAACGGATACTTATTGCGGAAGATGAGCCAAATATGCGTCTATCTTTGGATACAAGTTTAAGGTCTAACGGATATTCTGTCACGGCAGTTGAAGATGGCTTTGACGCGTTGAAATTGCTGAAAGATAAAGATTCAGCCGAATGTTACGACCTTTTAGTCACAGATGTGTTGATGCACAAAGTCAATGGCTTGGAACTTTTGGACGAGCTTGAAAACAGAGGCGTGTCGATTCCCAATTTGGTGATAACCGGATATAACACAAAAGAAGTGGCTAAAAAATTAGAAAAAAGGAATTGCGCCGCCGTTTTATATAAACCTTTTTCGGAAGAACTTCTTTTAAATAAGATCAAAGAAATACTTGAGCAAGTTGAGCATCTGGCATAATCGACTTTGCCTGCTTTGATTTTTGGAGAGCATAGAGTCAGCCCTGGGGGGGGTGGCTCAAGGAGGAGCAAAGCGTGTTTTGCAGTAAATGTTAAAATACGAATTGCTCCTCCGGGTTCTCTTTTTTATTGCTTTGAAGACCGAAATGCCCTCGCAGGACACACAAAAATACAGGAAAATTAAAAAAAAATGCGATTGGAAGAGTAAAATCGCCAGACATGGAATATATTAAAGCCGGAACAACAGGTGTTTCCGGTTAGAAGCAATTGCTTATATCTGGCAAACGTTCTGTGAAAGGCGCTGGTTTTTTAAGAAAACAGCTTATTTTATTTCTGTAAAAAGTCGGATTTAAGGCTATAAAATTTTGAAGTTGCTACGGAGAAAAACATGAAGGTATTGCTTACGGATGATTCTTCGACTATGAGGAAAATACAAAAGCGTGTGTTGGCCAGCATGGATATCACAGATATCACAGAGGCGAGCAACGGCAAGGAAGCGTTGGAAATACTTAAAGAAACACATGATTTCGATTTTCTTCTGCTTGACATCAATATGCCTGAAATGAATGGAATGGAAACTCTTAAAGAGATAAGATCGAACCCAGTGACCGCAAAATTGCCGGTTATTATGTGCACCTCCGTAGCCGAAAAGGGGCAAGTAATGGAGGCGATAAAAGCAGGCGCGACCAATTATCTTGTCAAGCCATTTCAGCCAGACGACCTCAAGAAAAAAATAGAGGCAACTTTCGGAACGAACTAGTATATCCGAAAATTTAATTTTTACAATGTACTAGTTTTCGGGATAGCGAAACAGTCGAAGACCTTTCCTAGCAATTAATGTGGATCCCCTTGAGACACTAACAAGTCCAAATCTTTTACTCTGTTATGCGGCTCCACGTGAGCGTCTAAATATAAAAAGTTGGCCAAACCATTATGCCGGTCTCCCACTCGGTGCAAATATGTGCTTAAATTGCCAGCCCCCTCATAATAATAATGACTGACTTTGTCATCGGTCATAATATGAATGTCAGAGCATGACTTGGGTATTCTGCTGATGCGCACCATTTCAGTGTCTCCATCAACATTGCTGTGCCCAAATCGCCGATTATAAGCATAACTCAAAGGAGCCTGGACGGCTGTGTCGCTATTATCTCTAAGCCAAGCAGTATCAGTGCTGCGTCCAGAGGGGCATAAAAAGCTATTGAGACCCAATTCATATGGCGGCCCCAAAGTGTACATCCACCAGGTTGGGCCCCCAACATTGCCTAAGTACATGGCTGGAACCCAATCATTATAATCTCCTGTATAGAAATTAATTGCACAGCCAAATTGCTTCAAGTTTCCAGCGCATTTTATCCTGTTTGCCATATCCTTTGCTTTCTTAAGCGAAGGCAACAAAAGGGCCTCTTCACAAAAATCTGTTTTATTCATAAGTCTGGTTCGTTACAAAAGTCTGTCATATCTAATAATAATTACCGTTTTTCAAGCTCAAATCTAACCCTTCTTTTAAATAATTAATTTACCAAAATTTATTTTGGAAATTACGCCAACTGGCGAAGCATTCCGCAAGGAAAGCAACTGAAAGTCAAGCTGAATCGGAATAAAGAGAGAGGAGGCACGACTAACGGTTTATGCCAAATCAGAGCTTTACTGTAAGGCGGTAGTTTTGCCTCTTCGTCGTTTTAATTCGTAACTCATAGCCTTTTGTTTGTGCTCATATTTGGCAGATCAAAAATTTTGAGATGGAAATACTTCTGGTCTCGATATCCGTATGCTTGCCTGATGAGCCATCGAATTTTGTTATTGAAGCCTTCCATTGATGCATTGGATAGATAATTGTTGCGCCAGAGCGCAGTGATTCCGTCAATGTGCTTTTCAATGGTGTTCGCCATGTCAGAAAGCTCTTTTACTTCCGTTTTTCGAGCGATGTCACACCAGTTTTTGAAAGCGGCTTCCGCCTCAAAAGCGCAGTTGGCTTTTTTGTATATGCTTCTCAAAGCTTCTTTCATCATGCTGACATCGCCGAGTTCCTTGAATGTTTTTCTCAAGTTGTCCAAAAGCATTTTTGCGTCAAGCGAAAGATTTTCAACGTTGCGCAAAAAAAGAAAGCGCTGATTTTTTGAGCAGCTTTCCATGTTCTTCGTCAATGCTTTTTGTCACTTTTCTACGAACTTTGTCAAGCTTGTCATTCATCATTTTTATCATATAAAAATGATCGAAAACAATGTCCGCGTCCGGGATGTTTTCCTTAGCCCATGAGATGTAAGCCTTTGACATATCCATGGCAATCGCTTTGATCTTGCATCTGCTCCTTCGCAAGCTTCTAGTGAAAGAGCCCAAAGCTTCCGCGCCTTTGCCTTCTCGACATTTTTCACAGCATGCCACGACAGCTTGAAATATTCGGAAATTGCGCTGATGCTCATCTCTCTGCGCAATTCGATTATTGTCCTTTCCAATTCTTTTGTCATTCTGAATTTTGGTGAGCTTAAAAAGGGCAGTTTTTTCAACTTTCCAAACTCCGCAGTCCTGGCAGTATATGCGATGTATATCGACTAGAAAACACAAGTTGCATCTGCCTATTTTCATTGCTTTGATTTCTCTTGTCCTTAAAAAACTCGCCGTTATTCCAGAGCCGTTGCATTTCGGACAGCGGATGTCTTTCCTCTTTATTTTTTCAAATACGGTTCCAGGCTTGCTGTTGAAATCGAAACTGACATGTTGAAAACCATAGACTCTCTGTGTGAAATAAAGCAGACTGTTTGACATATTTCCCTCGCTTTTCGTGGTTGAAAAACGAAAGACATGTCATCAGTCTTTATCTTTTTCCAGCAAAACAGGTTGAAAAACTTCTTTTTCAACCGATGACAACCTTTCTGACAGAGCTCTGAAGCAGTCAAGGGGCAAACGGAATAATAGGGAGCGCAAGCGAGCGGTTATGCCGGATTGCCCTTTACTGCGCAAGAGTTACGGCTTACAAAACATCCAGCCTGACTGCGGATCAAAACGACGAAGAACCGAACTTTGCTGTTTGTCCAAATGCCGAACTGATTCAAATACACGGATTTTTTTTTGCATTCAACAAACATCCCTCCGCCCCATCCCGGAGCAAGACTTTTCAGCTTTATCCATCCTGACAGTTTATATTTTTTCACTTTGGCTAAAGGGGATATACCAAACTGCCAAATGAGCGCCTCTTTTCCTGCTTCAACATCAATTTTCACAGAAGAATTGCCTGCGCCGCAAAAAATATTATTGTCAACAACGGGCTTAATAAGCTGGGTATTGGTATAATTTTTAGAAGACCAATTGTCCTTGCCATGCTCAAAGTCTCCATTCTTAAGAAGATTCTCTTCCGCGTTCAAGAAAAATGAAAGAATTAGTCCCCCAAGTAAAATCAGTTTTTTAAGCATAGTTCCTCTTAGTTAATTTTTTCACTTTATTACGCCGACAAGAATAAAACACTGAAAGTTCGCTCAATTGCTTTTAAATTAAAACAGCCATGACCAGAATGACTTTTTTGATATTCTGTATACTTTTCCCTGCAATGGCTCGAAAGCATCTACGATGCGACCGTTGCGTATTTCAGGAGAGCCTTCGCCTATCCAAGTTTCTGCGCTCATATTCAACACGTCAAAATATGCGGCAAGTCCATAATTCAACTCTGCCTTGGCATATCCGTAATTAATTGCGGCAACAACATACTCCTGTCCAACCTGCCAAATGGATAATTTTATCTTCCCATATTGCGCATTGCTTATATGACGCGAATTATCAGCAAAAAACACTTTTTTACTCATCTTCTGAGTCAGTGAGTTTGCTTCCTTCTGAGCTTTCCACTGCGCTTCGCAAAATGGCCTTCCTGCATAATATCCGAACACTCTTGTGCCAGAAACCAAATTAAGAAAAACCATGCACTTTACTTCTTCAGGTGTCGGCTCGACGCCGCCGTCATATAATCCTCCGTAAGTCTGCACCCAGAAACAGCCAGGCCTGAAACCGCCGGATGGACGGTTAATCATTTCGCTATAACTGGCTATAGCATCAATAGCCTGAGGCCCTTTCCGCATTCCGCCGCATACGGCAAACGGATATTGGTCATATGAAACAATATCAGTGCAATCGTATCCGCCGTATGGCTGTTGACCAAGTTGCCATGCATGACACCAATTCACGTATGCTGGATGATAAGGGTCAGCTTTTTTCACCGCTTGATAAAGCCTGCGCAAATCAGCAATTTCAAACCCTCTCCCTTCCCAAGTTGCTTTTCCTGGCTCATCTATAATATCCCACGCCAAAATCGCCGGATGACTAGCAAAACGCTTTGCAACACTGGTCCATACTGCGACCAAATCCTCAAAAGGTCGTTTGTGTGTGGATTTAATCCAAGCAGCGTGATTTGTCACGCAAAGAATAACCTTAAAGCCATTCTCGTTGCATTTGTCGAGAAATCTGAAAAACTCTTTTTCCTTCTTGTTCAAATCCTTAATATCCAGAAAGCGCATATTAACATGGAGTGTGTTGAATCCGTGTTCTTTTGCATCCTCGCGAAGCCATTGTTTCTTCAGCTCAGTCATTCCAGAATGAAAATAAACAGGAAACCACGGCTGTGTTTTCAATGCAAGACACCTTTTCCAATTATGAATTCTAACCTCATTTTTAACTGGAGTTAATTTTTTGAAACAAGTTGCCACTTCTCCTTTTGGTGTCCCTTTTTCAAGAAAAACTATTCGAGTTGCATGCTTGCCATCAGGCAAAGACTTCAGCGGAATTTCAATAATTCTTTCATTAATATCAAACAATTTATCAAATGCCAGTCCATCCAATTTGACTCTAAATTGGTCAACATCGTTTGGCGCATTTTTTATTTTAAGACGCGCTGCTTCATCGTCTGTATAGTAGTTAAACTCGAAAGAAGCTGACGCCTTGCATTCGCTTAAAATAGGCAAACGCAGCCAAAGACTTTTTAAAACGGCTCCGTTGCTTGCGTTGCAAATTTGAATCTCAACCGGCATAACAGGCCTTTTAACTTTTAAATCCGGGATAATTCTATCCACTTCGATATTGCAGGGGCCAGACGGCAATGTCATTTTTTTAAAGGAGAACTTTCCTTTGCTGCCTATTTTAACGCGCGCCTCAATATCCTTGATGCCTTCCGGCTTGCGGTTGACAGTCGCGGTCAAAAAAGCTTTCTTTCCCTTCATCGCCACTTTTACATCGCCAATCTCCCAATCAAAATGCTTGGTCTCGGAAGGCTTCAAGTTGTCAATCTCAACTAAATCCTTCAAAGCATGAAATCCTCCGTTTGCGGCTGACCATGAGCTGGATTCGGATTTGCCTCCAGCCTTGCGGGTTCTGCAGAAATTCATAGTTATTGGATTCTTTGAAAAAGAAAAAGGCAAGCTTGCAAGTGGAATTTCTATTTCAACGACCCAGCAATCTTTCTGCTTTCCGGCAACGCAGTTCCACTTGGAATTCCAATCGCTATTTTTGCCGGCTGCATCGAACTGGACGCCATTCAAATTTGTGACAAACTGAACATAATCATCGCCCGCTCCCACAAATGTTTCAACTACATCGTCTCCAAATATTTTTACATTATTGCGACCATGCCGTTTATGCAGCTTTGTCACAATCTTTTCTGGAGCAGACTCTTTGCATTTATAGGCTATATAGAATGCGCGCGGAGAACGAAGCAGGAAAACTTCAGTATCATTGGAAGGCTTCATCCCTTCAACAGTTTTAAAACCTTCAAGCTTTGTGGCGGCAGTCCACTCATTTTTATCTAAACGACCATCAAGCTTGGGTAATTTTTTTGTCAGAGGAATGCTTAAACTCTTAAGGCAGTCTTGGCTTTTTATTGCTGACATTACTTTTGCCGCGACCTTATCTCCTTTTAATTTATAAGAAGAAGCTTTGTCGCCAAGCTCCAGTTTCGGAGCCGCAAAATAAAGGACGCCACTTACTTTGGGGTCAAGTTTGACAACAAGAGTTCCCCCTTTAAAATCAAACGTTGAATTAAAGCGAGTCCATTTTTTGCCCACCTTGAAAATTGCCCTTTTACCGCCCCAATAAGCTGTGGAAAACTGCACTGCCATTGAATCGCTCTCCGACTTCATGTAAGCTGAAAAAGTGTATTTGCCAGCTGGCATATTTCTCAGATAACTTGGCGCTCCAAAATAATTGTAATTGGGAGCCAAATCTGCGTATTTCTTAAAACGAAGAACATTCACGCCAGGCAACGGAGGCTTGCAGTTTTTAGCCAATCTTATCACGTCCATAGTGTACCAGTTTTTTATTATAGAAGGCAAACTAAGAGGCGCGACCCAGAAATCTGGCATGCCAGGATTATGACACTCTTTGAGTGTCGAATTCTTGAGCAAATTAACTCCAGCTGGAATATTTTTTGCATAGTTTGTAAATGCGCAGAGAAAACCTATCTGAAGCGCAATAATTAAAGTTTTTGTTTTTTTTCTCATACTTAAAATTCCTTTTTGATTATATATTATTTTTAACTATTTCAAAGGATCGCCCTGTTCCATTAGCAGGGAGTAATCGCTGATTCTCGAATAAGAATCGACATGCGAATCAAAATACAAGAAATTCGTTTTTCCCGAATGACGCCCCGAAAGCCACTTGAGGTAGAGCTCAGTGCTTGTCCTGCCATCATAATAATGAGTTGTAGCGTCAGCCAGCACATGCCTTTGGGATGGTTTTTTAATTTGTGTGGCTTTCAACATGGGATAGCCATCCGTTTCATATCCACACCTCCTATTATAGCCGTAACTCATGGGAGTTGCTCCATTTGTTGTTTTTCCGTTATACGTAAAAACTAACCAAATCTCATTTGGAGACTCATCGGCAGGGCAAGTCAATAAATCAGCGCCCATGTAAAGTCCACAAAGATTATTCATCCACCATCCAATGCCAGTATAATGATTGGGAACAACCCAACCGTCATAGTCATCAGTGTAAAACATTATACCTGAATGCCATTGCTTTAACTGTGAGCGGCAGGAAATCATCTTAGCCTGTCCCCTTGCCTTTGAAAGAGCAGGCAACAACATGCTTGCCAAAATTGCAATAATAGCAATCACGATGAGCAGCTCAATGAGTGTAAAACTTCTTCTTTTAATTCTCATTTTTCTTTGCCTTCATTTGATTCTTTTATATTCAAGACGCTTTCCCTTTCAACAAGCTTTGGAGGAATAATCATTGAGCCTACTTTTTCCATTTTTTCACCGCGCAAAAGTTTCATAAGTTTTTCAGCGGCAGCTGTTCCAATTCCTTTTTTATTCTGATGAATTGTTGTTAGAGGCGGCGCTAGGAACTCGCTGTAAAACATATTGTCATAGCCGATTATGGAAAGGTCTTCAGGTATTGAAACCCCGCGCTTTGCGGCTTCGCGATACATTGTCATTGCGCGCGAATCGCTGAAGCAAAAAGCTCCTGTAAATTTTTTATGATCGTCAAGCAGTTCATCAATGACAAAATATTCAGTTGCCTTGATTCCATAATTTTTCATAACTTCGACAAATGCCATGCCGCGACGGTCATATTCCTTGTCGCGCACCCCAAGATAAGCCACGTCCCTGTGCCCTGCATCGAAGAACTTTTTCGCGGCTATACGACCGCCTTCCGTGTCATCTGTATAAACTGCGGGCATGCCTTCCACCGGGCATGTCATGCTTACAATAGGCATCTCTTTGCTCAATACCCTTGCATAATCAAAATTGGAACCGCCATCATTATCTCTGATTGGCGCGAAAATAAAGCCATCAACGCCTTTGCTTTTCATAAACTCAAATGCTTCGAGTTCTTTGCCTGCGTCATAATTAGACACGGAAAGCAGCATGTGGTATTGTTCTTTTGTTACAACCTTTTCTATCCCACCGAGTATATCCATCCAGAAAGATTCGCCAACACTCTCCGGCAGAATGACTCCGATAAGATATGTTTTCTTCGAAGCCATGGCTCTTGCATGAATATTCGGGATGTAATTGTATTTTTTTATGACTTCTTCTATTCTTTCGCAAGTTGCTTTAGATACTCTATTTTTTCGCGCTTTCCCATTTAAATAGAATGAAGCCGCAGTAAGAGAAACATTTGCTTCTTTCGCTATATCCTGCAAAGTCATTTTATTTCCTGACATGCCTATTCCTGATTTATGAAATCTCTCTTTTGCTAAAGCTATTTAGCTATTATAGCAAGCTAAGGTTTTTTGTCAATATATTTCTTGAATTTTCCATCAAAATTTAATATTTAATGGCAACCCGGCGGAGCCATCGAATAACTGCATCATTGCGGGGCAATTTTCTTTTAAGCAAAAACACCTTGCAATTCTCCTGAATTAAGTGTATAATTTAATTAACCACTTGGTTAAACCGCTTGTATTAACCAATGAATTATTCAAGATATATATTTTAAAGGATTAAGATTTTACTTTATGGACACGCAAGAAAAAATACTGATAGCGGCAGCTGAAGAATTTGCCTTAAACGGATTTAACGGCACAACCATGCGCGGGATATCCAAGCGAGCAGGAATAAATCACGCTGGAATAAACTATCATTTCAACAGCAAAAAAGACCTTTATAAAGAGGTATTTGCGTATTTGCATGAAAAAACATTGAGCAAGATTACAAAATATCGCGATGATATCTCCAGCGCCGAAGAATGGCAAGAAGCCATTTTTCAGCTTGTGATGAATATTCTTAAAAATATGACAGAACCGGATGATTTATCGCGTTGGAAAGACGCTATAATATTCCGCGAAATGGTGGAGCCTTCCGAATCTCTGGATTTGTTTTATGACAAATACATCAAATTTGCCATAAGAGACATCAACAATTATATCCGCATTGGACTTTCGGAGCCTTGCGACGAAAAGGAAGTTGTTTTCTATACGTTCTCACTGCTATCTCAATGTGTTTTCTACGAACAAAACCGCGCATTTGTGGAAAAGGCGGGAGGCAAAGATTTCTTTTCAAACAAAAACCTGGAAAAGATAGCAAAATACACAACTGAAAATGTTTGCAGAAAATTGAAGTTCAATAGAAGTCATTGCAAAACCGACACATACAAGGCAATAGAAAAATGAGCTTAACAAAAAAAAATGACGTTAAATGCGAAAAGAGTCCAATTGGAAACAACTGGCCGTGGCTCGAACTGTTAATAACCTTTATTATTTTAGCAGGCTTTGCTTGCTTATTGCTGGCGTTTGCATAATAACGCATAGTGAGCATGAAAATAAAAAATGGCACGATTTTCAAGAGGAGTTGAATAATGAGATGGAAAACTAAAGAAAAAACATATTGTGTGGCAATGACTTTATTTACTGTTGTTTTGCTTGGCGGCTGCGGAAAAGAAAAAACACACGAGACGCCAACCATAAAAGTAAAAGCGGAACGTCCTAAGTATATGAAGTTCCAGAAAAAAATTCAATTGCAAGGCAATGTCGAGCCCAAGAATCATGCAAACATATGCGCCAGAACAGATGGCGTAATAGACGTGATGAATGTAGACGAAGGTTCTTTCGTCAAAAAAGGGGAGTTGCTGTTCCAAAGCGACAAGCTGAACCTCGAAACAGCGGTTAAAGTGACGGAAGACGACATGAAAGTGGCAGCCACTCAGGTAAATGTTCAAAAAGGAATGCTTGCCATAAGCAAAGCCAAATATTTAAAGGCGCAAAAAGACCACAAGCGAAGCGCTCAGCTTATCAAGCACAAAGCCATAGCTCTGGACACATTTGAAAAAACAGAGTTGCAGCAAGTCAGCGCCAATCTGGGAGTTCAACTTGAAGAGGCAGGACTCCAGGCTGTAAAAGCCAAGCTCGAACAAGCCAGGAGCAATCTCGAAATAGCCCAGAAATACTACCGCGACTCACAGATAAAAGCGCCCTTTGACGGCGTTATCACCCTCCGCTATAAAGAAGCTGGAGAGTACGCAAAAAAAGGCGATAAAATACTCCGCATGGAAAATCCTAAAGAATTGGAAATATCGCTGCTTATGAGCGCCAAGTATTACTCAGAAATCAAGCCTGGAAAGACTAAAGCCATTGTTCGCGAGAGCTCCGGCAAAAAACTGACTGAGACAACAGTGGCTTACCGCGCCCCCACAATAGACGACTTGTCCAGAACATTCGAAATAGAAGTGGACCTTACAAAGGTTAATTCTTTTATCTCCGGCATGCTGTGCAGTGTGGACATCATCCTTGAGGAAAGAATGGGCTATGGAGTCCCGCAGGAGGCAACGCTTCTTCGCAGCGGAGACCGCTATGTGGTGTACACTCCAAAAAATGGCAAGGCCAAAGAAATGGAAATAAAAAAAGGCATAACAGACAACGGCTTCACTGAATTAAAAAATATAGACGGAAACTCTAAAATTTCAGTAATAGTCGAAGGACAGGGATTCCTGAACGAAGGCGCGCCGATAAGCGTAATAGAGCAGGCAAAGGCAGAAAGCAATAAAAAACCTGTAAACAAGGAAAACTAGAGCATGTTTTTGAGCGATTTCTCCATCAAGCGACCCGTGGCCATGACAG
>CAZYVR010000111.1:0-15584 GCA_964651145.1 uncultured Victivallales bacterium
GCATATGGCCTGCGGCAGAAACGATTCGACAATAACAGGATGCGTGCGCGCCGGCGTAAAAGTATGGCAAGTTCTGGAAGTTATACTTGTCGAATTGACCGACACAAGCGCAGCGCGCCGCATGGATCCCGCAACAGGATTCAAACTGCTCCAGCCATAAAAAATAGCGGAGGACATGAATCATCCTCCGCCATCATCACTCTCTGCCTTAATCGGCAATATTGCACAAATAATTAATTCAAAGCCGTGATTGCTCAATATGTAGTCGACAAATAAAAAGCTTTTTCCAATGAGTCTTTAGATGTGAATTCAACTGTTCTCGCATCTATTCTTTTACTGCCCGCCACCCTAGGATTACAGCGCTCTACCAATTCCTTCCTGACAGTGGCCGGGTAGTCTATTCTGGGCGGCTTTATAGAGTCTTTTTTGCCAATAGCCTCCATTGTTTTTTCTTCTATAAGCTTGTGGGCTTTTTCCATGGGAAGCAGACGGGCTCCCTGCGTTGAATAAGATTTTTTCACCTGGCAGGTCACAATGTCGGGAATGAAGCTTTTGGCCTCCGCGCAGACTTTGTCATCTCCCGAAACCATGATTGTCGGCACTCCGTATTCCGCTGCGATGGCAGAGTCAAAGGCGAATTCTCCAGCAAGTTTGCCATTCAGCCACATGTTCTGTATTGTGCTGGAAGAATAGGTGTGTTCAAGTATTGCGGCCTCGGTTCCCGCCATCGCATGATAACCCAAAAGTATCAAGGCGTCACATCCTTCTATATCAACGAAACGCTTGTCCACGTGCCCTCCTTTAATAAGCTCCGCCGCGGGGTGAAGTTTTTTCCATGAAATGCTGCCACCGCCGCCATGTCCGTCCACAAAAAAGACTTCATCCGCTCCAGCCTTCACACAGCCTTCTATGCAAGCGTTTGCGTCCATTAAAAAATACTCACAGCCCTCCTCGTAGCGGTTTCCATCTCTTCTTGAAACATGCTCGCTTCCTGAAACGCCGCTGATTCCTTCCATGTCCGCGAAAATATAAATCTTCATCTTATTTTCCCTTTTCTAATTTAAAATTCTAATTTAACTATCATGGTTTCGCTGTTAAACTCATCCACTGGAATATTTCTTACCCTTAGGTTTTCTTTTGCATTGTTCCACATCTGAACATCAGAATCGACAACGCATTCAAGTTCGCGCCCGTCATTCAGAAGAATAGCTTTTGACGGCTTTTCTTTCATCCCTTCAAGCTTCACCATAGAGCAGTCGAGTTCCGGATTTAAATGGACATAAATATCCTCCCCTTTTTTTGTAAGAAAAACATCCTCACTGGCAGTTAGGTTCGAGGCTGGCTCAGCATAAAGAGCGTCCTTTGCCTTTTTGAACCAACAGCCTATTTTCGAAATCGTGTCGGATTCCCGCAAAGGAATTTCACCCTGCGCGTTTGGCCCGACATTCAAAAGATAATTGCCGCCCATTGCCATGCTTTTGTCAATGCTTTGAATCAAATGCTTTGTTGAATAATGATCAGCGTCAGATTTATATCCCCACCCCTGTTTGTAGACTGACTGGCAGGCTTCTGTTGGAACCGCATAGACTTTGGAGTCGGGGAGCCGCCGTTCGCTAGTGGAAAAGTCGCCATTGGCATATTCCCTGATGCCGGTGTCAAAACCGCGGTCATTGATTACAGCCTGCGGCTGCAAATCTCTGATGATTTTATGCACAGAAGAATCACGGTGATGAGGCGTGTTCATGTCCCACCATATGCCATGAATTTTTCCGTAATTTGAGCAAAGCTCCCTTATCTGATTCTTCAGGTATTCAACGTATTTTTCCATATGCGGGGAGTCTCCACTTTGAGGTTCTATTTCATGAGAACGCCCCTGATTAGGATAATTATGATGATGCCAGTCCACAACGGAATAATAAAGGCAAAGCGGAAAATTTCTTTTATGGCAAGCTTCGGCAAGCATTGCCAAAGCATCCTTGCCGTAAGGTGTATTGACAATGTTGTAATCGGTATGCGCTGAATCCCACATACAGAAGCCATCATGGTGCTTGCTTGTAAAGCAAATATATTCCATCCCTGCATCTTCTGCAATATCCAGCCACTTTTCCGGGTCGAATTTCACCGGATTGAATTCTTTTGCAAGCTTTTCGTATTCACATCGCGGAATGTTCTTGCGGCTCTGAATCTGCTCATGCCATGCTGGTATGGCGTAAATGCCCCAGTGGATAAACAGACCAAACCTCTTTTCAAAAAACCAATCTCTGCCATCATTAAATTTTGGAAATATATTCATTTCATATTCTCTTGCTGTAAGTTTAAAATTTTAGTTAATTAAAGTTCTTCCCCTGGCAGAATTCTTAAAAAAAGAATCCGCCAGAGTTTTTATTGTGTTCAAGAAACCCCAGTTTGATAACTACTCTGTTAGCATCATTACAGGATAAAGATGCGGACGCAGATAACACTTGGTGCCATCTGGAGTCAGAGTCAGAGACGCTTTAGGTCTTTTTGTGCCGTCATTATCGTTGAGAAACAATCCAAAACCGACAGCTGTTCCCGCCTTGAACTGCATGGGGGCAAGGTAAGCTTTCGGAAATGCTATCTCGTAGATATAGCCGCCTTTGACTTCTTTAAAAGCGGTTTTGATCCCCGGCTCAAAACGCATCGGCAAAAGCTTCAAGCCGCCTTGAAGGGTCAACTGCCATTCCGGTGTAAACGCACGCCATGCAAGAAGCTTGCTGGGATTTTGAGGGTCGCGCCCGAAATCATAGTTGAAATCGTTTGTGTCAAATCCCTTGTCTGACTTTTTGCGGGCATCGCAATAGGTGTCGATATAGACTTGAAGCGAGTCCTTCGTCCAAATCCCGCCTTTCTTTTTCAAGGGGCTGAACTTGTCGTCTTTCACCTTCGCCAACAGATAAAGGTTATCATCATCCCAAGTCACACTGAAAAATGCTTGATGATCTCCTTTGTACCCTATTTTGTCTTTCTTAAGTCCCAATCTGGGATCTCCAAGCCCTCCGGTATGGATGAAGCGATTTGTGATGGGGATCTCAGGAATATCCTTCCAGTCATCAAGACTGCCGTCTATTTTTATCGGGGAGTTTTTGTGTTTTTTTGCCGCAAACCCTCTGAATGAAGCGTCTATATTAACAGCTTTTCTGTCTTCTTCCTTCAGTACTATCGGCACTGAAACATCAGTGATCTGCTTGTCGCTTAGCTTCTGCTTTAATGGCAAAACAAGCGCTTCCGACTGCTGACCCGCAAGAGCAAGCTTTTTCTCAATTTTATTTCCTTGCGCCGACACAACAGCTGTCCCATTGAAAGGGCGTGAAATAAGATTTCGGAATTGCACATCGAGCTTTGAGACGCCAACTGGAGTAACCACAACTGCCAAGGGCTGAAAAGCCTTTCCTGCCAATCTAGCTCTGCCAAGGTCTTTACAAAAAGAGTCAAGAGTTCCAGCCTCTCCCCTGATAAACAAAGGAAAAGAAGAAACAGGAACGGAAGATATGCCATTTTTGCCTGGAGTCACATTGCGCTCAACTTCCATAAGGTCAATAAATTCCGGCTGGCTTCCTGTGAATTTGATTTCAGCGACAGGGCATCTTTCCAAGCCTTTGTCAACATTTTTGACGTGCGACCACATTGCCGCAACCGGACGTTTTTTCTCATCCTCAAACACATAGCAGCGCACATTGGGCGCAAAGCGAATGTCCTTTTTGAAATAGGCATTCCCAAGCATCCGGCCCAAAGTGTTTGGAATTTTTTGGACAGCAAACGGGGTAAGATTAGTGTCCATATAATTCCAGCCGTAATGCCCGTCAAAACATTTCACTCTGTCTTGATACTTAAATCCAACCAGCCATGAACGCGCCCAGTAAGCGGCGGAAATCCTTTCCCCCCACCCCATGTGATAAGAAGGAGTTCCAGCTCTGTAATGATCGGCGGAACAGCCTTTGTGGGCGGAAAGCCCCCATGCAGGAATTATGTAATTGGTAAAATAGATCCCCTCATTAAAAATGACAGGAATATCGGAATAGCCATGCTTGGCCAGCATCTTGAAAAATTCAGTCATTTCGTAATCCAAATCAGGATCTTCCGGAAGCCTTCGATATGGATGAATTCCCGCCACATCAAATCTGACCTCTGGCGCTATTTTCTCAACTGCTGTAAGATATCTGTCCAACCATAAAATGCCATTACCTACCCCCATATTGCAGGGCCCGCCAGTAGCCATAAATTTAATCTCTGGATTAAACTTTTTGACTCCTCTAAATGCCGCAAGATGAAGCCTGGCAATATCATCCATTTTGTTTTGTTTGTTCAATCCCTTAAGTCTGCCAGTGCATTCAGCCGTAAAACACCAACAGTCAATCAATGGATAACAAAACTTGGCTTTTGCACAGCTTGATTCCTCTACATATTTGAGCATTTCAGGCGTAACATCCTTTGTATGCTTCCCTATATATTTAGGAGTGTTCGTTCCTTTCATAGGAAATACACCATCTTTTGACAGCAATGTGCTTGAATAGCTTTTTATCTTGAACCTGTTTAATATTTTTATATCATCCAAATATGGAGCCATCCGCTTTGGAGTGGAGCCATAAGAGCCGCAAATATCCGTGCCACCCATGCCAATGCGCATGTTGCGGCGAGCAATGTCAACAGCGCGAGGTGGACGCATGCGTATTCCGCATGAAGTAATACCTTTGTTTCTATGCTCATTTTTGAGAAAGTCCATTATGGCCACGCGGAAATAATCAGTTTCTTTAAATCCATTTTTCAGCTCAAATTTTCCACGAACAACATGAATTCCCTTGGGCAGCTTTCCGTCAAGCGGAAGATTTATTACGGCAATGCCTTTGTCGTTTGTCTTGAAGTCAAATTTGCCGCTCCATAATTTGCGGTAAAAATAATCCTGCGCCTCAAGCGAAACTGTTCCGGCTGTTCCGGATTTTCCCGCAATTTTCAGCTTGGCGTTTATTTTGTCTTTCGGCTGCAAAAAATTGTCAGGACTGGAAGTCAGCAACTGCGCGGCTATTGGCTTTTCAACAAAGTCAGTGAGCGCCCCCTCTTCCATTTGCAGTCCGTCAACCCAGATATTTCCCTGAAGTTCTGTTTTTTTGTCATCTGTTAGCTTGCCGAGATATTTGCCCAGCAATTTTATTCTTATAACGTTGTTTGGCGCCACAAAGGAGAAACTGTACCGTTTCCATTCTTTTCCCACGCCGCAAGATCCCAGTTTTGGGAAAATAGGCCATTTGCCGCTGATGCTTAAAAGATAAAGACGCAAGCCCTTGCTGTCCCCTTTTACATAACAGCTTACCGTATATTTCTTGCCTGGGGAAACAGGAAGCGCAAATGTTGTAACCCCTGTGGGCTTAAATCCAAAAGCTTTTATTTTGAGAGAGTCATTCCCAAATTTTGCCTGTGTATTGTCAACAGTATAAAAGCGATCATATTTTGTTTTTATATATGTTCCCACCGACGCGTAATCATAATAGCGCAAGCCTGCTTCGAATGAAGGATTCTGAACCATATTGCGGCACTTCGTGTAATCCGGCACATGCAGACGGTCAGTCTTCCAAAAGTCTATGCCTTTCTGAATATCAGGGTGCATATTGACAGCGGAAGCCTTAGCATCTCTCAAATCAAGCATAAAAGACACTTTCCTGTCAATCGGCTTTATCCTTATAAAAAACTTTTGCCTGTGTGCTTTTCCTTTATTCTTTTTAAGGCGCTTGTCGACAACCGAAATAGAGTATTCACTTGGAAATTGGATTGAAAACCCCTTGTCCAAATTGTCTGGATTGAAAACAAATGATTTTGTCTTTCCACTGAAAATAGTTCGTTTTTTGTCAAGAAGCGGCGCATTGCTTTTAGGAAAAACATACTTCTTCCCGTCAACCAAAAATGGAATTCCCGCGCAACGATCGGCTAGCATTCTTAGAAACAGCCCCTGATCTTTAATATGTTTCTCACTTCCTTTGGGAACGGTGTAGGAATAAGACACTTTTACAAGGCCGTCTGGAAGCAGTTCGGCTTCATGCCTGTAGGCGCCTGTTTTCCCATTTTTATCAAGATTGAAGCCCCTGTCATATGAAAAGCTTTTATTTTTCAAGTCAAATTTTGACATTTCTTTATGCTTGGGCTCTCCAGTTACTCCAAAGCCGCTTCCATAGCTTGCTGAAGAGGAGCCCCAAAAAGAAAACGTCCCCTGGATTTTGCCGTCTATCTTTAAATATAGAATATCTGCAGACTGCCTCTCTTTTCGCATTCGTTCTTTCTCTACAAGGGCTTTATCCCCGCAAAAAATGCCAGCTTTTTTGTAAAATTTCTTATTAAAATCTAAAGACCATGAGTCTTTCTGCTGAATAACAGGCTTGCCCTTGACCAAAGCGCTTGCGATTTCCTTATACGGAGCTGGCGGAGAAGTCAATTCCGGCAGATGACTGCCATTGTGTCCCAGTTTGCTGCATCCAGCGCAGATGAGGCCGCTCATTGCGGCTAAAGTCAATAGTCTCTTCATAGTGTCTCCTTGCTTGTTTATTTTGTTTTATGAAAGTTTTTTTATCTTAAAATATTTTATTTTGCCCGCAAATTGTCATCAAATTGCTGTCCAAATTTTTGGCTCTACTCCGTGACTAGCTCTTTTTCCCCGGCATCAGTCTGCTGGTTAAACTCTTTCATGACTTTAGCAAAATCAAGCCGTGATGCCTTGAGAAGACGTTTGTTGAGATCCAGGGTTGCAATCCATGTCTCCCACCTTTTGGGCAACTCGGCTATAAGAGGTGAAATGTCGGCCTTGAATTTCTTGGCTAACTTCGGATCTTGCTGATGTTTAAGGAAAGCAGTATAGTTCTCTATTACAGTAATCCACTGTGTCAAAAGCAACGCTCCAGTGGTCAATTCCTCGTCGTCCACCTTCCTGCACAATTTAATTGCGTCATGACAGGTCTTCAACATGTGGACAACCTCCTCATGCACTGTGCGCCCCGATCCATCGAGTTGAATTCTAGCTTCGAACCCACGCAGCATGTCGTAACGCGGAGACCACGGCGCCTTCTGGCCGTTCATCCTGAAGGCAAGCGACTGAACGCATCGTATCATTGTCCGCGCCCTCATGTTCATGCTTAGAGCCACAGCTGGGCGCTCAAGCATGCATATGATTTTTCCAGCCAGCGCCGGAGACTTCAACCTTTTCTGTGCAGCCCAGGATACAGCGAATTCTTCGGGAGTGCGACCATGCGCATTCCAGGCAAACTTGGCCATTGCCGCAGTATTGAAAGAATCAAATGGCAACCACGCCATCACGGCTTCCAAACCTTTGTCCACAAATTCCATCATACGCATTTTCACCAGGGAGGGGGTCATAAAAGGGAAGAGCATGGCACGCGCAGCGCCATCACAACTGAGCGCAAAAATAGGAACAACGCCAATCCGATATCCCTGTTGACGCCATTTGGCCACCGGATAGCCAGCGAGCAACTGCTTGTTGATTTCGTTTATATATGTGTTGCCAGGTCCGGAACCGCCATACAGGTCGATCCGCACTTCCTTGGGGATTAATTTGAGAATATCGTCATTGTAAGGATATGTGCCCTGCGATGTGATAAGCGTCAGTTTCAGTGATGGCCGTATTGCCTGGGCTTTTCTCCAAGCATGGATTATATGTTTGATTTCATTCGTGAAATAGGCGCGCGCATCTCCTTTGCAGGCAGGGCAGAAACAGGGCCCTTCACCATTGGGGGGGCGGCTTTCGGTCGGCCAGATGCAAAACTGGTTGCTCTCGACTTTACGGGCTATACCCTCATAAAACCGGTCAAGGAGCAGCTGACTATTGGGGTGCGCGTAGCACCAGAATCTATTCATGCCCCCCCCGTCTTTCCCTTTCGCCCGAAGTTCTGGAAAATCGCCAAAAAATAAACCGGGTCGCTTGAGCAGGTGCTCCATATGACTTACTCTTGGCACGATATTCACGTTGTGTCTGCGTCCTCTTTCAAATCTGGAATTGTCCACACCCAAACGAAACGACATATCTCTGGATATAGTTGGGTATAAGGCAAAGTTCACCTCGTTAAGTGTCAAACCGCCAAATTCAGACAGTTCACTATCGCCTTCAAATGCAAATTTTCTGCCGACTCCACCCCAAAGTCCACGCGCCTTGATATCCGGCCAGTCAATAATCCGCACTTCCGGCACTGCAACCTCTTGTTTTCTGCTGGACGCTAAAACAAGCTGCTCAAACATCCGAAGCGCATAGTAAAGACCGGAGGATTCGTTGGCAGCCAAGTATACATTGAGATTGCCATTCGATTGATTCGTCACAATGCTGTAAGCCTGTTCAGGATTTGGCCTGTCTGCAAGGCGCTTCAGATCAAGAACTCCCTTTTTTCCGGCTTCTTGCAGTGACTTGTTTTTTTTCACAATTCCCGCAACAATGTGCAGTTTTCCAGCTTTCCCTGCTTCCAACTCCGCTCCAAAACGCTTCATCCATCGCGCCTTGAAGTCCTCTACAAACAGCAATTCCTGAATCGACAAGGAACCTATTTCAAGCGAGCATGCCTGCGGTGAAACACAATGCGTTTTTCCAGAAAGCTCAAGCTCGTGGGGAAGCGGATGCAGCAACACTTTTATCATTTTGCAATTCAGCTTTGCCCTAGCCTTATTCTTTAAATCAGTGGAGCTATGGGTGTCAGCCAATTTGTTTTTTAGCTGTGGTATTACTTTTGCTTCATCGTTTTTTTGATGCTCCGTGCCGCAGCCGTTGAGCAATAACATTAACGTGGCGCTGAAAGCGCAAATGCCTATCTTCATCTTTTATCTCCTAATGATTTAATTTTATTTTATTAATTCAGTTTGCCGGACGCCAGTCAGAATCAAACTGCTTTCCATATTTAAACGAATCAACATGTCCATCTTTAAATAAAAAGTTTGCAAAGTTGTTGTGCCGAAAAGCGGCTCCCCCGCCTTCGCTTTCCTCTCCTTTGCATATGTTGGTATACGCAGGATGAGCTGGCATTCCAGATTTGTTATAAGACCATCCGTATGTGTTTACATAATCATAAAGCCAAGCATCCAATAAAAGAACCGAGCCATCTGCTATCCGGTTTAACCTTTTCCCATAATAACGCCACGGCGGCTTCCCGTCTGCTTTTGCCCACCCGGCGTATTTGCCCGATGGCTCCACGCTTCCCCATACTGCTTTAGTGCTCGAATAAGAAGTCTCCACTTTGGCGCTTGGGCTGGTAGAGCACGGAGCTGTGTCAGGGCAAATAAAAAGCCCACTCATGTCATCATGAAAACGCATCTCATAAGGCAAATAATCCAGCAAGTATTGATTATAGTCCAATGCGGGCGAAATGCAGCCATCGTAATCCACGCTATATGCCATAGCCGTCTGAAAGATCTGGCGCTGATTATTTGTGCAGACAATCTTCCGCGCAGTTCCTTTGGCGCGGCTCAAAGCTGGCAACAGCAGGCTGGCCAGAATTGCTATAATGGCAATCACAACGAGCAGTTCGATGAGTGTAAATATCCTCCTATTCACTTATATCCCTCCCTTGACAATTTGCTCACTATATCTATTATAAATAGTCAATAATATTTTCATCATCACCCTATCTTCCATTAATTTCCATTTTGATGTTTTTCCGCTTCTTACTGTGGACGCCACTCTTTGTCAAATTGCTGCCCTAATTTATATGAAGCAACATGCCCGTCCTTAAAAAGAAAATTAGCGCTCGCGTTATGACGAAAGGAAGCTCCCCACTCATCGTGATATGACGAGACTATGTTGCCGGTATAACCGGATATGTTGTAATCATGCGGAATGACATGAGTCCCCCAAACTTTCCACAAATTCTTTTCAATAAGGAGAACAGACCCCGGAGTGACTCTCCGAAAGGGCTTGGATATAGTGCCTTCCGAATTGTTCCAGCCTTTTGTCCAGCCGCCATATACGCCGCCTGGATCCAAATTATATGACAGCGAGGGGCCATAAGAAGTAACCATTGGATCATTTTCATGCTCCGCCAGTTTCTTAGTTTCAGGGCATAAAAAAATGCCTGTCACAGATTTTTTTTCATGGGCACCCCAGCTGCTTTGCTTGCTATCCACCTGCATTGCAACAGCGCCACTCCAATGCCCAATGTCTCCAGAATACGATGGCAAATAACCATTGTAATCGCTAACATATCCGAGAGCGGCAGTATAAATCTGTTTCATATTATTGGCGCAAACAATCTTTTGCGCAGTGCCTCTGGCGCGACTTAAAGCTGGTAACAACAGGCTGGCGAGAATTGCAATGATGCCAATTACAACGAGCAGTTCGATGAGCGTAAATCGTCTTATCCTCACTTGCTCCTCCTCTTTGCTTGAGCTTTGCCCACAGTTTCGCCAGAAATAAACTTTGTGGGAAGCCTTTCTTCCAGAACTTTTCTGAAAGAAATTTTGCTTTCAAGTTCAATCTCATCAATCAGCATATTGGCGGCAACTTCGCCAAGTTCCTCAAAAGGCTGTTCCACTGTTGCCAATTCTGGATATATGGTTCTTATTGAATTAAGTTTGCCAAAGCCAATCACCGATAATTCTTCTGGAATTTTTATCCCTTTTTTCCAAGCCTCCTTGGACAAAATAGCGGCATGGTAATCTGTTGCGCAAAAAAAAGCGCTAGGCCTATTTTTGGAAGCTCTTGAAGCAATCTCCTTAGCGAACTCCAACCGTTCCAAATGATGAGAAGTAAAGATTTCATCTTCTTTTCTTACCTTTAAGCCAAATGCCTTCATTGCTTTATTAAATGCGTCCGCTCTTTCAACGTGCAATGGATTTAAAGCGAAGTGCCCTATCCTGCGATGCCCAAGCTCATAAAGGCATTTTACCGCGTCATATATGCCAGGGTAATCATCGCTCTTAACAAAAATCCCAGCCTTTTCATCTCTGCTTTCTTGGTCAACAAAAACAACAGGAATGCCTTTTTCCCGTCCATTTTTAATTAGAAAATCAATGGTTTCACTGTCATGAAACTGCGCGCAAATCCCTTCAATTCTCTGCTCTACTATTGTATTGAAAATATCTTCTATTTTTGTTTCGTCATTTTTGACCAGCAACTTCACCAAGTACCCTCTTTTCGAGGCCTTTTGAACAGCTCCGGAAATATTTCTGGCAATGTATTCGCGTTGGCCTATATCCCAGGAAATGTAGGCAAGCAACTTTGTGCGCCCGCTCACCAGCGATTGAACCACCGCATTGCGGGCATATCCCATTTTAGAGGCCGTAGTTTTGATTTTATCCCGCACTTCGTCGCTTATTCGTACTCCATCATATCGATCATTAAGGGCAAAAGAAACCGCAGACTGGCTGACTCCCAGTTCTGCGGCTATTTCTTTCATTGTAACGTACCTCGACATGTATTCAAATGCTCCTTGATAATGTACCTTATCGTATATGATAATACACTTTACCGGAAAGTCAACCCCTGGGGTGGCTGATATTCCCTTTACTCAACCAAAAGCATTACTGGGTATAGGTGAGGATTCATATAGCAGCCAGTCCCAGGAGGAGTCAAAGTCAAACACGCTTTTACACGCTTCCCATCACGGTCATTCAGGAATAACGCAAATCCAGCTACAGTCCCGGCCTTTAATTGAAGCGGGGCAATGTATCGCTTGGGAAATGCCACCTCATATATATAGCCGCCTTTGACAAGTTTGAACGCTGTTTTCACATTTGGCTCCACCATGTTTGGCTTCGGCGCGAGAAGGCCGCCCGCTATTTGCTGCTCTGGCGCAAAACGCCTGAAGGCAACAGCGCTGCCCTTTTCAGGATCAGGGAAAAAATCATAATTATAATCATTTCCGTCAAACCCTTTTGTAGCCCTTGAGCGCGCGTCGCCAAGCGTATCGATATAAACTTGCAAAGTGTCATTATACCATCCATATCTGCCATGTTTGTCTGGCGAGCGCATAAATTTATCATCCTGAACACGCACTGCAAGATATAAATGCTCTCTATCCCATGCGACCCGGAAAAAAGCTTCAAAATCTCCCTTGTATCCAATTTTCTCGCCTTTTTCGCCTATTTTTAACTTGCTTACAGTCCTGCTTTTAAGCTTGATTTCCGGAATGCCTTTCCAGTCTTCAAAGCTGCAGTCTATATTGATTTTTCCCTTGAGTTTTTTAACGGCAAATCCTTGAAACGATGCGTTGGCTTTTATTCCTTTTTCGCCCTTCTCTTTTATTGTAATCGGCACGCTTACCTTTGTAATTCTCCCCGCGCTGAGCATCTTCTTTAACGGGACTCTCAAATCTATTGACTCTTGTGGCTTCATTGAGAGTTTTTGGTCAATGTCTTCGCCTTGCACATTCAGTTTTATCTCTCCTTCAAACTTTCTGCTGACAAGATTTTTAAAGCTTACATCCAGCTCTGATTCGCTGAGTGGCTTTGCTGAAACCTGAATGGGAGACTGCTTTGCGCCTTTCAATTTGGCCTTGCGCAAAACTTCGCACAATTCTTTAAGGGTCCCAGCGCCCCCTCTAATAAAAAGAGGAGCCGACGCAATAGGAACTTCAATCTTGCCATCCACTGCGGCAACACTGCGATTGTTGCCCATCAAGTCTATAAACTCGGGGATATCACCGCCAAATGTAAACTTTGCGACAGGACACTTTTCGAGGCCCCTGTCAACCTTTGCCAGGTGTGACCAAATCGCCGCTACTGGACGTTTTTTCTCGTCTTCAAACACATAGCACCTTATTCCTGGCGCAAAGCGTATGTCCTCTTTAAAAGCAGCATTCCCTAAAATATGCCCCAAAGTGTTGGGAATTTTCTGCAAGGCAAAAGGAGTAAGATATGCGTCCATCTGCATCCACGAACACCAGCCATTGAACTGCTTCACCCTATCCTGATATTTTAGAGCTACCAGCCAGCTTCTGGCAAAATACGCGGCTGAAATGCGCTCGGCCCAACCCATGTGATAAGAGGGAGAAAAAGCGCGGTAATGATCTATGGAACAGCCTTTGTGCGGAGAAAGCCCCCAAGCCGGAACATTGTAGGGAGCGTAATAAATGCCCTCATTCCAATATATGGGAACATCGTCATAGCCATGTTTATTTAGCATTTCCAATAGCTTGGCGGTGTCGTCATCAAGATCGGGGTCTTCAGGAACCGTTCTGTAGGGATGAATGGCAACTCCGTCAAATTTGACTTTGCCGCCAACAGCCTCCAAATAACGATCCAGCCAACGTATGCCGCCCTGCGGCATCATATTGCATGGGCCGCCACATAGGTCAACTTTTTTATTTTTGTCAAAACGCTTCACTCCTTTATAAGTTGCGACAAGCAGTTTGACAAAGTCCTTAATATTTCCAGATTCAAGCATTTTATATTTTTTGCATCCGCCCGCCTCGCATTCTCCAGCAAAAAACCAGGAGTCAATCCATGGCATGCTCCTGGCCACTTTAAAGCTGGCGTCTTCAACTATTTTCTCCCGCTCGGGAGTCATTTTTTTCCATTTTGAAATCTCGCGCGAAAGCTTCTTTATCTTTATTGTCATTTCCTTAGAGGCTTTTTCTCCATGACTGAATATGCCCAAACCTGAGATATAGACGCCATTTTTTCGATAAATATCTGTGATCATTTTCTTCGGCTTCACATAATTGGTTGATCCCATCCCTATATATTTGGCTCGCTCTACAATGTCATTAAACCTTGTGCATCTTTGCCAAAAATTTGACGCGCAAATGTTTTTATTGCGATGCTTGTTTTCGAGAAACTCCATTCGTGAAATACGAAAAAAGTCGGAGTCTTTATATCCGTCCTCAAGCTCAAAATCGACGCGCAAAACGAATATTCCTTTTCCCAACTTGCCGTCAAGCGGAAGGCTGACATGCGCCGCGCCTTTTTTGTCGCTTTTAAATGAAAATTTCTTTCCCCATATTTTTCGGCCAAAATAATCCTCAACAGAACATGCGACTGTTCCCTTTGCTTCAGATTTTGTCACAATTTCCAGCGTTGCGCTTATCTTGTCTTTCAGGCTCAGGAAGTTATCCGGGCTGGAAGTTATCAAGCGCGCGCTCAAAGGATTTTCAACATAGGCTGTTGCCTTTTCGCCCTCCTCCAACTGAAGTCCGTCAATCCATATTTTTCCTGTTTCAGCAGGGACAGAGCTTCCGCAGCGCCCACGCAAAAGAACAGTGGCCGCCTGGTTTGGAGCAGTAAATGTGAAGCTGTGACGCTTCCAGTTTTTTGTCACGCCGCATGAGCCAAGCTTGGGAAACTGCATCCACTTGGCGCTAATGCAACGGAGGTTTAACCTAAGTCCCTTTGCATACTCGCCCTTGACGTAAAAACTGACAGTGTACTTTTTGTCCTTTTTCACGGGAATGGCAAAAGTCTGAAGATATCCATCCTTGGGATATTTTTTGCGGACAAGCAAACGCAGACTGCTTTGCCCAAACTTTGATTGTGAATTGTCAGTCGAATAAATGGGCTTGTCGCTTGGATTGTATTCGCCCCATGTGTCGTGCAATATGTAATAGCGCAAGCCCGACTCAAACGAAGGATTCTGAACAAGATTTTTAGTTTTGTCAAAGTTGGGAACATGCAGGCGGTCGCTTTTCCAAAAATCAATCCCGGCATAACTGTCAGTTGATTTTTCAAGGGAACTTGCGGCAATTTTTCGAAGATCTAAAACAAATGAAATCTTTTGTTTCTTGTCTGGCTGCAAACGCAAATTTACGCTTGTTTTCCGGTCTCTGACAAAAAATGCTGAATTGCTTTGAATATCTATTCCAAATTCACTTTTAGAGACGTTCGGCGAGAAAACAAATTTTTTGGGCCTTCCGCTGTATACATCGGCTGTTTTCTCTCCTGTCTTCTCGGGGAACTCTTTTATTTTTCCGTCAATTTCATAGCGCATCCCCTGGCAAATGGCAAACGGCATGCTGAAAAACAAACCGCGGTCTTTAATTTTCTTTTTGTCAGGACACGAATACTCGATGTCAATTTGTATTCTGTCGTCTTTTGTAAGCTGAACAGTCTGTTTATAGTTTGCCATCGGCATATTTTCAGTCCCGCGTTTTTCAAGCGGAATTTTTCCTGTAAATACAAAACGCTTGGCAGGCAAGTTTCTTTTCATTCCAGAATGTTCCAAGCCTCTAAAATTTGTGGATATCCATGGTGACCATGGAGTGTTAAAAAAGAAAAAGAAGTCGCCAAGCTTCTGTCCGCCCGCAGTCAAAGTCATAAAGCCTTTGTCGTGAATAATCAGCCCCTTGTCGCCATAAAATATCCCATCTGACCTCACTTCCGCCTTGACTGTTGTAGACTTGGATTTTTCTTCAGATTTAAAAGGAGCAGCTTGAACTCTCAAAGCATCTCCGCTCTCGTTGCTGCTCCCTTGACGACAAGCTGCCAAAGCAAGGCAAAGCGCAAGAAATCCGGTTATTGTTTTCTTCATAAAGCATCTCCTTTAAATATGATTTAAGAATTATTAATTTAATAAACTTTTACTTTAATGGCGGCTCATAAACAATTATTGACTTTACTGACACTTGCCCGTCTCCAACGGGAATGATTTCAAGAGT
>CAZYVR010000112.1:0-15525 GCA_964651145.1 uncultured Victivallales bacterium
CTGGAAAAAAGCCGATTCATACTACAATTGACATGCATCAGCAATGACGCTTACAGGCGCAATGGCAATGCTTGAACTGAAACGCTAAAAAATAAGAGCTTTAATGAATTGTCGCATCAAACTCGAAGCTTATCGCGCAATTCAATCAATTCTTCCTCCATGGAGCCGCGCACGGCTTCCGGAAGCTTTGACAGCACAATATTTAATGAAATGTCATGCAGAATATGGTCGGCAAAAATCCTAAAAATGCCGGGACGCTCCGTCCAAACGCATTGCGCGTCGCCGTTCTTGTCAAATGTGGCCGCAATTCCTTCTTTGCTGGATACAGCCAGCATCCAGCGTTCGGGGAAAAAGCTTCCAACCAGATCTGCGCGGCGGTGCGTGAACACATTTGCTCCGTCAAGCTTATATTTCCCGTTTGAAAGAATATAGACTTCCATATTTTCAGCCATTTCACCGAGTTCAGTCCTGAACAAGTCAAGTTCAACAGGCCAGGCTGTAATAAGAATTTTGCCGTCCGCATTTTTAAGAAGCTTCCTCACCGCGTCATAGACAGGCTTCGCGTCCTTTATCGACAAAACATCAAAATCATTCGTCCTGGCGGCTATGTTCTTCAATTCGGGCATAAGCATTTCTATTTTTTCAGCAACGCCTCTTTTTATTTTGCCCAGCGCCTTTTCGGGCGCGACCGGCCTATGCAAAGGAGTTTTCATGCCGTCTGAGATGGCAAAGCCTTTCGCCAAAAGAGCCGAAAGAGCCTCATACACTTTTGCAGTTGGAATGCCCGCATGCTTGGCCACTGCATAACCGTTGCCGGAGCCAAGAGCAAGAAGAGCCATATAACTTTTTGCCTCGTATGAACTCAAGCCGAGGCCGCGCAAGACTGCGGCTATGTCATCAGGATTTTTCACAATTCTCTCCATAAATCTGTGCTCAAATATTTAAGGCCCGAATCGCATAAAAGCACAACCACAGTTTTGCCTTTGCATTCACCCTTCAAAAGCCTCATGGCGGCGGCAACGTTGGCTCCTGACGAAAAGCCCGCAAAAAGACCCTCTTTTTCAGCCAGAAGCCGAGCTGTTGCAATAGCCTCATTATCAGACATTTTTAAAAAACCGTCACAACTGTTCTTGTCAACAAACTTAAGTTCTGGCATTGAATAGCCGCCTCCCTGTATGCGATGGTTCGGATTCGACGCCTTTTCTCCAGCCAATACGGCGGCTTCAGCTGGCTCCACCAAATAACATTTCACGTTAGGATTTTGCTCTTTAAGGACATGGCTTATGCCCACAAAGCTGCCGCCAGTTCCGGCAAAATCACAAAACGCATCCACATCGCCGCCGGCCTGCTCTACTATCTCCCTGCCTGTATGATAATGCGCGCTGACATTGCTCCACAAATTAAACTGGTCAGCTCTGAACGCTCCGCGCTCGCGGACTATCCATTGCGCCGTTTCTTCAACCATCGCCAGATCCCCTCCTGAAACCTGACCCGGCGTTGATTCCGGCAACTGATCAACGAGCACAACTTCAGCTCCCAGCGCAGCCATCATTCTAGCGCGCTCAACAGAATTGCCTTTGCTCATTACCGCCACAAACGGATAGCCCTTTACGCCGCAGACAATAGCCAGTCCAGTCCCCGTATTGCCGCTTGTCAGTTCAACAACGGTTTGTCCGGGCTTTAGCTCCCCGGAATTCTCAGCGTTTTCCACCATCTCCAAGGCTATGCGATCTTTTTTGGAAAAACCAGGATTCAAATATTCCAGCTTCGCCAATATCCGGCCATCAAGACCTTTAGTCAATCTGGAAAGTTCCACCATTGGCGTATTCCCTATGGCTTCCGCCACTGATTTCAAGAACATAGCTTTAGTTTTCATTTTACATCCTTTTACTATTAACTACCTTTGTAGTTATTATATGAAATTTAAAAAAAAAGTCAAGAGCAAATTCCAACTTTCCTAAAAAATCTGTCATTCTTCAGTAATGCTTAGACGCCGCCAAAAGTCCCGGGAGCTGTCGCTGCAACGAAATAAAGCTTGTTATCGCTTCGCGCTCCAACAAGCCACAGGCTTTCAATGCGCCATGCGTGCTGTCGCCTAATTTCTTATATGCCAGCAGCTTTCGGCTTTGCCGGCCAGTGAACTCGCCACTGGACAGCGCCCGGACACAGTCCGGTTTTTATTCCGAACTTTGTCGGCTTTTTTATTTTTCAGGACTTTTGGCGGTTTCGACTAATGCACGGAACCGACGTCTTGCCATTTGCAATCAAAGAGGATTTTATTCTTTAATATTATCCTTGCATTCCGGGCAAATTAAATTAGATTCTATAGAGATGTTTTTTATTAAAATCGGAGAGTAAAATGCCTAGGCTTATTTGCATAAGCGGAATGAATAAAGGGAATGAATACGAGCTTCCTGGCGGCAGTGAAATTTCAATAGGACGCAGCGAAAAAAACAGCATATGTGTTTTCGATAAAAAGTCATCAAGATTTCATTGCAAGATACATGTTGCGCCTGATGGCTCATTAACGCTTGAAGATCTGGAAAGCACAAACGGCTTAAAAGTTAATGATGACTTTATAAAAGGTCGCTTCGCAATAAACTTAAACGACACCATAAGCATTGGTCAGACAGTCTTTGTTGTGGCCGAAGATTCTTCCGATGGCAAATTGGACACAGAATCAACAGGCGATGAAAAGTACAAAAATCTTCTTCAGCAAACAGGCTTTCAAGCTACAAAAACAACAGCTCTGCGGAAGATGAAAACAGAAGAGACCGGAAAAGGCACTGGTTTCCTTTCTTTTTTCGAAGTGAAAGAAGAAGACTGAGAACAATAATTTTTTCTGAATTGTCCTCTGTGCTTTGCGGACAATGGAAAAGGCGATTGTCTATTATTTGATTTACGGAGTTTTGCACATGACCAAAGAATTGAAGAAAAAATATTATCCCGCAATAGAAAAGGAACAATGCAAAGGCTGTGGCCGTTGCGTTGATGCTTGCCCGAAAATAGTATTAAAGATGGATACGGACTTGAATTCCATGGGCTACCCGCACGCAGTGTACATCGGAGAAGGATGCATAGGCTGCGGCTCGTGTTTTTACAATTGCCCGGAACCCGGAGCCATCACTATTTTTGAAGAGGAAGAAAAAGAGGAAAAAGAGAAAGAGTAGAAACTCATGGAATATACTAATCAAATCTTGCTGAAAGGCAATGAGGCTTCCGTTTATGGAGCGTTGCTAGCAGGTTGCGACTGCTTTTTCGGGTATCCCATAACACCCGCAAGCGAAATAGCGCATTCCGCCGCGGAACTGTTCCCAAAGCTGGGCAGAGTCTTTCTTCAGGCAGAATCTGAAATAGCGGCAATAAATATGGTGTTCGGGGCGTCATCCGCCGGCAAACGGGCAATGACAGCCTCTTCCGGATTGGGAATAAGCCTAAAACAAGAGGGCGTTTCGTATATAGCAACTTGCGAGCTTCCATGCGTGATTGTGGACATTATGCGCGGCGGGCCCGGCCTGGGAAACATCGGCCCGGAACAAAGCGACTATAATCAAGTGGTGAAAGGCGGAGGACACGGAAATTACAAATGCATAGTATTGGCCCCAAACTCATCGCAGGAAATGTGCGACCTCACCATATTGGGCTTTGATCTGGCTGACAAATACCGCATCCCTGTTTATGTGTTGACCGACGGCGTTATTGGACAGATGATCGAATCGGTCACTCTTCCCGAACCGCTTGAAAAAGGCAAACTTCCGGACTGGGCTTTGGACGGCACAAAGAAAAGCAGACGAAATTATATAACTTCCATATTTCTGGACCATGACGAACTGGAAGAAGTAAATGTTAATCTGCAGACAAAATACAAAAACATTTCCGATAACGAGCAGCTTTGCGAAACATATTTGGTCGAAGATGCCGAGCTTGTCGTCTTCTGCTTCGGGATCGTCAGCAGGGTGGCAAGGACCGCGGTCGACAAGCTTCGCGCAAAAGGGCTGAAAATAGGAATGTTCAGGCCAATAAGCTTGTTTCCGTTTCCTGTCAGCGAAATAAAAAAGCTTTTGAAAACAGCAAAAAACTTTTTGTGCGTGGAAATGAACAATGGACAGATGGTGGACGACATTAAGCTGGCGATTGAATGCCAGTTGCCTGTGCTTTCATATAACCGGATGGGCGGAAATATCCCCTCGGCCGACGAAATTATAAACAAATGCGACGAGATCATTAAACTGGCTTGCAAGCCGGGAAAATAAATGAGCGGATTATGACAAAAAAAATAAAATTTGGGAAACCCGGCGGATTTCTTGATAAATTCGACAGACGCCCTGGCCCAATTAAAGACAATATGCATTATTGTCCGGGTTGCGGACACGGCATATTGCATAAATTGATAGCCGAAGCTATCAGCGACCTCGAAATACAGGACAATACAGTAATTATCTCTCCTGTGGGCTGTTCTGTTTTTGCGTACTATTATTTCGACGCATGCGGAATTTCTGTCCCGCACGGACGCGCCCCCGCGGTCGGAACTGGAATAGTGCGCGCAAACCCGCACAGTTTTGTTATTTCATATCAGGGCGACGGCGACTTGGGCGCCATAGGCTTCAATAATTTTATTCAGGCCGCCAATCGTGGCGAAAACATGACTGTTTGCTTTGTAAACAACGCGATTTACGGAATGACTGGCGGGCAAATGGCGCCGACCACCCTTCCAGGGCAAAAAACCGCAACATCCCCTTACGGGCGCTCAACCGTCAATGATGGCTTCCCGCTTAAAGTCTCAGAAATGGTGGCGGCTCTGGATTCGCCTATTTATGTTGAAAGAGTGGCCCTGACCTCAACCGCAAAAATTATGAAGGCTAGGACGGCTCTGAGAAAAGGCTTGCAGTACATGAAAGAAAAGCGCGGCTTTTCCCTTATAGAATTTCTTTCAGGATGCCCCGTCAACCTGAAGAAGACCCCAAGGGAAACCGATGAATTTATAGAACACTCCATGATTCCATATTTTCCTCTTGGCCGCTTTAAGGACATAGGCACCGAAAGAGACCCCATCAAGCGCCCCATAGGCATTTACGACAAAAAAGAAGTGAGAAAAGCCTTGTTCCCTAAAAAAGTGGTGATAGGCAAAGATTCCAACTTTGAAAATGAGTCCGAAGTGTTCAAAAAAGAGAGACTCATCAAAATAGCCGGATTCGGCGGGCAAGGCGTGCTGAGCCTCGGGATGATGATTGCCGCAATGGGACAGCTCCGCAATTTCAATGTCACATGGCTGCCATCCTATGGCCCGGAAATGCGCGGAGGAACCGCCAACTGCTCTGTTGTCCTCAGCCGCAAACAAGTCGGCTCGCCTATCATTGACAAAGAAATAAATTTGCTTATAGTAATGAATCAGCCGTCTATGGACAAATTTCTGCCGGAACTCAAGGAAAATGGCGTATTACTTTACGACAGCAGCATTATAACTCCTCCTGTATGCGGAAAAGACAAAAGAGTTTTCGCAGTGAAAGCCTCCGACATTGCCAAAAAACTTAGCAATATCCGATGCGCCAACGCTGTGATGCTTGGAGCCCTTTCCGCCTTGATGATGGATTATTATCTTGAAGGTGATGACAAAAAAGACTTCGACAAAGCTTTTGAAGAGGCAATCATAAAGTGCTTCAAGAACAAAAAAGAAGTTGTCGAATCCAACCTCAAAGCTTTTTACGCCGGCAAAGAAGCCGCTGTGCAAGGCGCAGAACAGATAACCGAATAAATAGAAATTAAAATGCTTGCAAAAAGAATCATACCATGTCTTGACGTGACGGAAGGAAGGGTTGTCAAAGGAGTCAATTTTGTTGACCTCATAGACGCCGGAGACCCGGTGGAAGCCGCAATTGAATACAATAAGCAGGGCGCCGACGAAATCGTTTTTCTCGACATCACAGCCACAAGCGACAATCGCGCGACAATGGTCGATGTTATCAGGCGCACCGCCGAGCAAGTGTTTATTCCGCTTACAGTTGGCGGCGGCATCAGAGAAGTGGACGACATGCGCCTCATGCTTAATTCAGGAGCCGACAAAGTGTCCGTAAACTCTGCGGCTGTCAAAAATCCAGATATAATCAAAGCCGGAGCCGACAAATTCGGAAGCCAGTGCATAGTGCTCGCAATAGACGCAAAGCGCGTTCAAGGCCAAGACAACAAATGGCAGGTCTACACACATGGCGGACGCCGTCCCGTTGAAGGATTGGACGCAATTGAGTGGGCATGCCGAGGAGTAGAGCTGGGCGCGGGCGAAATACTGTTGACCAGCATGGACGCGGACGGCACAAAAAACGGCTACGATTGCGAATTGACCCGTCGCGTGTCAGAAGCAGTGTCAGTGCCTGTCATCGCTTCTGGCGGAGCCGGAACGCTTGAGCATCTTGTGGAAGTATTGAAAAAGGGCAAAGCCGACGCAGTCCTTGCCGCAAGCATATTTCACTTCGGAATATTCACCGTTCCAGAAACAAAAAGCTTTCTGAAAAGACATGGAATCCCGGTAAGGGACGCGGAATAAAATAAATTGCGCGTCAGCGCACACTTCTTTTTCAAATAATGCCTTCTCTAAAGAAGAACTTTTGAATGCGGATAACTGCCCAAAATCCTTAGTGATTGAGCCATTTCCTCAAGGTTGCCACAGGCTTTTATGACCTTTTCATCAGTCCGGTGCCCCAGCAAGTCAAGAAAGAAAAAATATTCCCACTTGCGCCTTTTTGAAGGACGACTTTCTATAAGGGTCAGAGTCAACTCCTGCTCCTTGAAAGGGCGGAGGCAGTCATATAGAGCGCCCACGCGATCCTTTATCGCAAAGCATATGGAGGTTTTATCATCGCCAGTTGCCTTCGGCTCCTGCCTGCCTATTATCAGAAAACGGGTAGTGTTGTTTGAGTTGTCCTCTATATTCTCATGAAGTATCTTGAGTTTGTTCGTCTCAGCCGCAAGAACGCTCGCAATTGCGGCGCTGCGTTCTTCTTGAGCCGCAATTTCCGCGGCCTGCGTGGAGCTGGCCACTTCGACCACATCGGCGCCCGGCATATGTTGCTGAAGCCAACTGCGGCATTGCCCGAGCACTTGCGCATGGCTGTAAACGCGCTTAACTTCGGATGATTCACATTTTGCCATAAGATTATGATGAATCCGCAAATTCATTTCAGCGCATACCTGAACAGAAGAGTCCACCAGCATGTCGAGAGTATGGTTGATTGCCCCTTCCGTTGAGTTTTCAACAGGCACGCAGCCATAATCTATGCGCTCGGATTCAACGTCTTTAAAAACATCGGAGATGCTGCTTTTGGGCTCATAATTGACGCTGCGTCCAAATTTGGCCATTGCCGCCAGATGTGAAAATGTGGCTTGCGGCCCAAGATAGGCCACTTTCATCGGATGCTCCAGGGCCAGAGCGCCTGACATGATCTCGCGATAAATGGCTCTCAAGGTTCTATTCTCAAGAGGGCCTTCATTTATGGCTTCAAGCTTATCCAGAAGGGCTTTTTCGCGCTCAGGCACGTATATGGCATGTGAGCAGTTCTGTTTCCATTTGCCCACTTCTTTCACATACACATACCGCTCGTTTATCAGCGACACAATCTGACGATCTATTCTGTCTATATTGTTTCTGAGTTCGTCAAGTTCCATGACCCCGCCCATAATTTTACAATTTGTTGTTCAGAAAAACTAAAGTTATAGCGAAAAAGCGAAAATTCAACCCGCCAATCAAAGCAAAATGCGCAGGCATACAACACAACAGCACAATCCAAAGGAGCCGCAAAAAATTTTAAGATTAAAAAAATACCGGCGCAGCATTGCCTGACAATCTCATCATAGTCAAATTAAATCTAAAATAATTTGAATGCGAAGCATCTTTAATATAATATATTGCCATATGAAGCAATCTATAAATTGTTATAACTGGGCGGATATATATTATGGAAAAGATGAAAGCTCTGGTCAAGGCTAAAGCTGAAGAAGGCCTTTGGCTCGAAGAAGTACCGATTCCCGAAATAGGAATAAACGACGTTTTAATAAAAATTCAAAGCACATCCATCTGCGGCACAGACGTGCATATTTACAACTGGGACGCATGGGCGCAAAAAACAATCCCCGTCCCAATGATTGTCGGACATGAATTCGTGGGCGTCATCGCGGAGGTTGGAAGCAACGTCCATGACTTCAAGCCGGGCGATCTGGTCAGCGGCGAAGGACACCTTGTCTGCGGACGCTGCCGCAACTGCCTTGCCGGACGCAGGCATCTTTGCATGAACACCAGCGGAGTGGGAGTAAACCGCGAAGGCGCTTTTGCCGAATACCTTTCCATTCCCGTGACAAACGTGTGGTACTGCGATCCGAACATACCCAAAGACATTCTGTCATGCTTCGACCCCTTGGGAAACGCGACTCATACCGCACTGTCCTTTGACTTGCTCGGCGAAGACGTGCTTATCACAGGAGCCGGCCCTATCGGAATAATGGCTGTGGCCATAGCAAAGCACGCAGGAGCACGCAATGTGGTGATTACCGATGTGAACGAATACCGCCTTGCGCTCGCTGAAAAAATGGGAGCCACAAAAACCGTCAATGTGAGCAAAGAAAAACTCGAAGACACACAAAAGGAACTTGGCATGCACGAGGGATTCGACGTGGGCCTGGAAATGTCCGGAAACCCCACGGCCCTCAATTCAATGCTCACAAACATGTGTCACGGCGGAAAAATAGCCATGCTCGGCATTCAGCCTCCGGGCACCGCCGTGGATTGGAACACGGTTGTGTTCAACGGCTTGACCATAAAAGGAATCTATGGGCGCGAAATGTACGAAACATGGTACAAGATGACAAGCATGATTCAATCCGGGCTTGACATTTCCCGGATTATCACGCATCATTTTAATTATGACGAATTTGAAAAAGGCTTTGAAGCCATGAGGTCGGGACAATCCGGTAAAGTCATACTCAACTGGGACATTTAAACAGGGACAATACAAATGATAAACAACGCAAGAGAGCATCTGAAACAGACAATTGAGCAGATTAAAGCCGACGGCTTGTTCAAAAGCGAAAGAATAATGACCAGCCCGCAAAGCTCGCACATCGAAGTGTCGGGCGGACAAAAAGTTATAAATATGTGCGCCAACAACTATCTGGGGCTGGCCGACAACCCCGAAATAATACAAGCGGCAAAAGACGGCTTGGACAAATGGGGATACGGGCTTTCTTCCGTGAGATTTATCTGCGGCACACAGACTATCCACAAAGAACTGGAAAAGAAAATATCAGAATTTCTTGAAACAGAAGACACTATCCTTTACACATCATGTTTCGATGCCAACGGCGGACTTTTTGAAACATTGCTCACTGCGGAGGACGCTGTAATCAGCGACTCCCTGAACCACGCCAGCATAATCGACGGCATTCGCCTCTGCAAGGCTCAGCGCTTCCGCTTCAAAAACTGCGACATGCAGGACTTGGAGGAAAAGCTCAAAGAAGCCGCCAACTGCCGTTATAAACTCATAGCCACCGATGGCGTGTTTTCCATGGACGGAACCATCGCAAACCTGAAAGCAATCTGCGATCTCGCAGACAAATACGAAGCCATGGTAATGGTGGACGATTCCCACGCCGTGGGCGCCATAGGCAAAAACGGCAAAGGCTCCCATGAATACTGCGATGTAATGGGCCGAATAGATATCATTACCGGAACGCTGGGAAAAGCGCTTGGCGGAGCCAGCGGCGGCTACACCAGCGGACGCAAAGAAATAATAGACCTCTTGCGTCAGCGCTCCAGGCCTTATCTCTTTTCAAACACAGTTGCTCCGGCTATCGTAAACGCTTCCTTGAAAGCCCTGGAAATCCTGACGCGCTCGAATGAGCTTCAGGAAAAACTGATGGACAACACTCGCTACTTCAGGAAAAAAATGAAAGAAAAGGGCTTCGACATAGCTGACGGCGACCATCCGATAGCACCAATAATGCTTGGAGAAGCCGCATTGGCGCAAAAAATGGCAAACATGCTTCTTGAAAAAGGCATATATGTGATAGGGTTCTTTTATCCTGTGGTTCCAAAAGGAGCCGCCAGAATAAGAACACAGATTTCAGCGGCTCATTCAAAGGAAGACCTTGATTTTGCCATTGAAAAATTCGCCGAAACAAAAGATGAGATGAGTTCCAATTAACAAGACTAAAACCAAAGAGAAAAGGAAAAGACATGAAAAAAATCATTGTCGCCATCGATTTTTCAGATCTTAGCAAAAAAGTAATTGAAACCGCGATTAAGTTTGCGAAAAAATTTGACTCAAAACTTTACGTTTTGTACACCGAAGATGGATCTCTTCAAAATATGGACGCAAATCTGGCGGGCCAAAGCTTAGGCGGCAGCCCCTCTGCCGGAATGGGATATAATTCGGGCGGAGCTCCCACTTTGATAAAGTTCAATGATGCAGGCAAAGAAACCGCGCATGAAATGGACATCATAAAAGAGCATATATCCGAACAGGGACTCAATACAGAATACATGATTCTGGACGGAAACATTGAAGAAAATATCAAGCGTGAAGCAAAAGGCATCGAAGCTGACCTTATAGTGCTGGGCAGTCACAAGCACGGCATATTGACCCAATTGCTTTTCGGGGAAATAGGCATGAGCTTCATATCAAATTGCCCCTGCCCTGTGCTGATTGTGCCGGAAGAAGCAAAATAAAGCTGAAAATATTTTCCTGAAAAACTCGATGGCGGAGCCGTCTAAAGGGCGGCTTCGCCAAAAGTTTTCGTTTTTACAACAAGCTGAAGGCTTCAGATGCGCCATGTGCGCTGACGCGTGATTTTTTTACAACCGCGTTGAGCTTTTTTATTTTATGTTATAGCGCTTGAGTTTGTAGATTAGCGCTCTTCGGCTGATTCCCAGCAAACTGGCGGCTTTTGTCCGGTTCCCAGCTGAGCTTTCCAGAGCCGACCTGATGGCTTCGGCTTCCGCCTGATCCATTGTCTTGACTGTCTGAGTGTCGGTCATAAGCCTTTTGGAGTCATCAAAGCTGTTTTTTGTCACTGACGGCGGAAGATGCTCCGGCAGGATTATTTCTGTGTTTGCCAGAATTCCCGCGCGCTCCATTGCATTTGCCAGTTCCCGAGCGTTGCCCGGCCAGGAATAGTTTTGTATTATCTTGGAAGTCACCGGCGAACATCGTTTGCCACTTCCGCCTTTGCTTTTTTTCAGGAAATGCCTGGCTAATGGAAGAATGTCTTCCGGCCTTTCGCGCAAAGACGGAATTTCAAAAGCAATGACATTCAGCCTGTAATAAAGGTCTTCGCGAAAGCTTCCTGCGTTGACTTCTTCGTACAGGTCTTTGTTTGTGGCAGTTATCAACCGGAAATTGCAGTCGATTTCCGTGTCGCTCCCGAGAGGAGACACTTTTCCGGTCTCTATGACTCTAAGCAGAGATGGCTGGAGCTCCAAAGGCATGTCGCCTATTTCATCCAGAAAAACTGTGCCGCCCTCGCCTTCGCGAAAAAGTCCGTTGCGTTTTGTGTAGGCTCCTGTGTAAGCTCCTTTTTCGTGTCCAAACAATTCGCTTGCCAGCATGTTTGCGGGAATGGACGCGCAGTTCAATGTCACAAGCTGGCGTTTTGAGCGCGTTCCGGCTAGATGGATGAAGTTTGCCAGAACTTCCTTGCCGGAGCCGCTTTCACCGGTTATGAGCACGTTCACGTCGGTATGCGCCACTCTGTAAGCGTCTTTAAGAATCGAGCGCATAAGCGGGCTTTCCGCTATTATTCCCGCCATTGCTTCTTTGGGGATGTCAAGGCGTTCGTTTTCCGCATGGCATCCAAGGGCGTCTGCAACTGCGGCAACTAGCTCGTCAAGGTCTATGGGTTTTTGGAGATAATCCACAGCGCCCAGCTTGAGGGCGTTCACCGCGTCTTTGATGTCGGGAAAAGCAGTTATAAGCAAGTAAGGCATTTCGGGATATTTTTGTCTGTTTCGTTTTAGAAAGGAAATGCCGTCCATTCCGGGCATGCGCACATCGCTGACAATCATATTGGGAAGACCTTCGTCCATTATTTTTTCAGCATCCTCGGCTGATGCGGCTGATTTTATTTCAAATCCCGCGCCTGCAAGAGTTTCCGAGTATAATTCTCTGTAGCTGTGGTCATCGTCTATTACCAAAACAAGCGGCTTCATTCATTTTCCTTTTGTGTTTTGATTTTTTTAATTGTTATTGTCGTCCCTTTTCCCTGCTTGGACTCCACGCTGATGCTCCAGCCGGATTGCTCCACAATTCTTTTGACTATGGCCAGGCCGATGCCGTATCCGTTTGCGCGTTTGCTCACGTAAGGCTTGAATATGTTTGGAAGCATCTCGGAAGGGATTCCGCATCCTGTGTCAGATACGGAAATGAAAGCGTTGTTCTGTCCGCGTCTTTTGACGCTTATGAGGGTTTCGGAGCCGCTTTCTGAAGATTTCAGGCTGTTCATAAGCAGGTTCATAAGGATTTGCGAAAGCATTTCTGCGTCGCATAGGATGTTTATATTATCTATGTCTGTTTTAAGGCTTACTCCGGCGGAGCTGAAATCCTCATCCAGCAGCGCGGCAATGCGTCCCACATTTTCCAGGGCGTTGACTTCCGCCAGTTCCGGCTCTCTTTGCTTTGCGTAGCTGAGAAAATCTCCAAGCCTGGAAGTTGTTATGTCGGCCTGTTCCATGATTTCTCTGGCCATTTCCCGCGCCTTTTGCGAATTGCCTTTTTCATTGGCCACTTGTTGCGCCAGACCGCGTATGATGCCGAGAGGATTTTTGGTTTCATGCGCCAATCCTGCGGCAGCCAGGCTCAGCTCTTCGCTTTGCTCTCTATGGTCGCGCGCGGTTTTGAGCCTTTCTTCGAGGTTGCGGCTTCTCATTAAAAAAGACCATGCGAGAAACAGGGCGGTTATCGCGCCCAGGCCGAGCACAATGGCCATAAGCAAAAGTCTGCCGCGATATTTTCCGCTTGGCAGGAATGCGTTTGCGTTCAAGGAACATATGATTCTGAGTGTGGAAGTTTCTGAGTCGGCTATGGATATTTTTTCGGGAAGTCTTATTGTTTCCCAAAATATGTGCCGGGTTCCCTTTGATGAGCGTCCTTGAGAAACAGCGGGAATATTTTTGGGAAGCGGAGAAGCCTCGCTTTTGCCAACGTCAATTATAGTTTCATTTCCTTTTCTCAGGCTGACGCGGTCAATATGGGTTCCTAGCGCAAGATTTTTGAGAACAAATTCAAGCTTCTTTATGTCTAAAGTTCCATTTTCGATAGCCGCGTTCACTTCTGCCTGAAGCATTCCGCTCACTGTTTCAATGACTTTTTTTTGAGTCTTTATTTCCTGCGCATAGGAATCGAGAAATTCGTCCGCGACCCAAAGCCCCAGAGAAAGCAGCAGGCAAACGCTGAGAATAGACGGCAATAAATATGATCTGGATTGGGAATTCATAACTCAATTTAGCCCATAAAAAGCTTAAAAACAACCGCATTCATCTCTTTGTTTTTCAAGTGCGCAATTTTTGCGCGCTTTTATGCCTGCGCGCAAATTTTGCCCAAAAGACCCAAACACACAATGTGCTTGCTATAAACAACTTAAATTCTTTGGCACGAAAGATGCTAATATTTTTATATAAAGAGAGCAAAAAATTTAAGGGATGATAAAATATAATGTTTGACAGTTCAGAAACGATTCTGCTAAGAGAACACATGCCTGTCCGCAAAACGGGGATAAAGAGGCACAAGGGGAAGCATGAGAAAAGGGGAAAACATCCATCCAGTGAAGAAGCTGTGGAAAAAAATCTTGGGCTGGTTCATAAAATTGCGGCCGACTGCTCTTTTTTGCCTCTCGACTACGATGACCTTGTTTCCGAAGGCAGCCTGGGCTTAATCAAGGCCATTGATAAATTTGACCCGGAAATTGGGGCAAGTTTTTCCACATACGCCGCATTCTGGATAAAACAGGGCATGCGCCGCGCATCGGAAAATCAGGGCGGCGTTATCAGAATACCCGTGCAGTCCGGCGAAAAAATCAGAAAACTCAAAGCGGCCCGCGCTGAAATAAAAGATTTCATTGGACGCGAGCCGTCTTACAGCGAGCTTGGCGGGAAATTGGGATGGGATGAAGCGGAAGTCAAAAAAATAAGCCTTTTGAGCATTAGCGTTGCTTCATTGAACAGCCCAGGCTGGAAAGATGAAGGCGGCGCAGAGCTTCAGGATTGCATAGCCGACTGCTCCTGCTGGGAGCCTGACAAAATGCTTGCCGAAGCCGAGCGCAAGGAAATAATCCGCAAGCTTGTAAAAAGCATGAATGGCAGAGAGAGCAAAATAATTTCAATGTACTTCGGGCTCGATTCCGGCAAGCCGCAGACGCACGAAGCTATAAGCCGCAAAATAGGCATTTCAAGAGAGCGTGTAAGACAGATACAGCATGAATCCCTAAGAGCCCTCAAAAGCCTTTACAAAAAATATGAAATAGCTTAATTTCAACGCTTCTTTTCCTCTTTTTCCATTTTTCTCATGAAAAGTGGCGCCTTTAATGCCTTCCTTGATAAGCTCTTGAAATCCATGGGCAAGGGAGATAAACCGCCAGTTAACGCTAACATATACTAGCTTTAATCTCGATTTTGCGAAAAGCATTGATTTTAAGGGCGAAAGAAAACTATCGCATAAAAAATCGCTATTATTTTTTCAAAAACGATGGCGCAATGCCAGAAAAACAGTATAATATGCGGAACAAGGCAATAAATCTAAAACAAATTTGGCAAAGCTTATTTTGGACATATTTAGAGAAAAGGGCAAGAGGCATCTTTCGTTTTTTATTGGATTGGCAATGCTGTTGTGTTGCGTTTCGGGCTTTTGTTCGAGCGTTTATAACGGTTTGATTGACAAGGCTGCTAAAAAGCACGGAATAGACTCCAAACTGATTAAGGCAGTGATCTGGCGTGAAAGCAAATTCAAGCCGGACGCAAGAGGCAAAGCTGGCGAAATCGGCCTTATGCAGATAAAGAAATGCGTTGCCGGAGACTGGGCCAAGGCAAACAATGCTCCAGTTCCTTCCGAAAAAGAAATGTTCAATCCTGCGGTAAATATAAAAATAGGCACATGGTATCTGACGCGCGCCGTCAAATCCTGGCACGCTTACAAATATTCCTATGTGCTTGCGCTCTGCGAATACAATGCAGGCAGACAGAGAATGCGCGAATGGCTGCCCAATAGAAAACACGAGGAAATCGACATAAAGCTGGACAGAACCAGACATTATGTGTCGGCAATTTTTGACAAATATCTGGAATACGGCTCAGAATCCGGCTCCATTGTCGCCAAAAATTGATTGTTTAATTTCTTGCCCCCATTTTGCCTTTGCTATATTTTTACTGCTCAACATTAATCCCATAAGTTTTTCCTATTTTTCTTAGATTGCCTGTAAAAGACGAAGTCGTCGCATTAGACGGAGCCGCCAAAAGTCCCGGGAGCTGGCGCTGTAACGAAATAAAGCTTGTTG
>CAZYVR010000113.1:0-15499 GCA_964651145.1 uncultured Victivallales bacterium
GGGGCCGGTTATTTCTTGTGTCAGCCTCACTGCGGAACAAAGCGCAGAAGAACCACTTTAACACCTCCCTGACGCCATCCGAACTGGAGCGTATATTGCCCAGGTTCGAGCTGGTAGAGCAAATATTTGTGAGCCTTTTTTTCATCTCCTAAAGATGAACAGCGCCATTCATAAGGACCATGGGTCAGGACATTCCAAATACTATTGTACAAGCCAAACTTAGTGGAAAGCAGACAAGCGCCATACGATGGGCCATCAACCAGCATCCATAACTCATAAACTCCTGCGGTCTCGATTTTTAAGTTAAATGATAATGATCCTTTGCCGCGAACTTTGCTCATTGCAAAATCACGTGCCTTAACTGAATAAGTTTTCACCTTTCCTGAAACGATGCCTTTAAAAGCATCTATGGTGGTTATGCCATCGGCGGCAATGGTAAATTCCTGTCCCGGACCCGCACCTGGTTTCGGAGTCACAATCTTACACTCTACTGGGTTCAAGGCTACAGCATTGGCGGAAATACCATAAGCCCTAGTTACGCCGATTACCTTGGTTGCTGGAGTAACTTTCAATGTGTCAGTAATAATCGGCGGGAAGGTCATATAACCGGGGATATTAAAGTCATCCGCAGGTTTACCTTGAATCAGAGGTAGAAATTTACCTGAAGCATTTCTATATTCTATTTTCACATGGTCATCTCCAGCTAAAAAGATTCCGCCGAGGGTCATTTCCAGAGGCAATATAATGAGGTCGTCAGCGCCAATGGAAAATTTTAAGCTGAAGTCTTTCGGATTCATCTTTCGAGTAACTTTGCGGCGTTGGCGTTTTTGACGCGGATGACTTCTGAATGCCGGAACGGCTTTGCCTTTGTATACGGTTTTACTCAAGGCAATAAAATTTTCTGGGGTATTCCAATCGAATAGGAACGGGCCAGTGCCGGTGACGCCATACTCACGCACACCCTCAATTTGAGCAGTCATTTCTTGAGCAGTCATTTTTCCTAAGCCCCCCGGATCGCTCCAGCGTCCTTTCCAGGCTTGGGTTACGGTATCAATTTTTTCAGGTTTTGAGCTTTGCATCCGAGCAAGCATGATATTAGCTTTGACTTGGCCTAACGAAGTTGAATAATTCATCAAAAGAATTCGGTCAATCCAGTTATTATCGACCCAGGTTTCCCAACGCTGAGCGATACGCGGGATACGATTATTCCAAACATATACTAGAAGAATCAGGTCTGGATCAATTTTTTTCATAGAATAGTGAGTTCTTTTGACAATTTCATCAATATTACTTTCACGCCATTTGAACCACTGCAACCTTTTCGGGTCGCTAGACGTGGCGGGGTCTTTACCGAAAGAGTGAATATCAATGTCAAATTTATGTTTCATCAACTCAGCATCGCGCTTTGAGAAGCTGAATCTGCCGTAACGGATATAATCTAGCGCAATACCGTCAATATCATAATTTTCAGCAAGTTCACTTAATTCATTGACTATGAAGTTTTTAGCATTTGTGCCAGCCATATCTGCACTTGGAAAGTATTTGCCGTTGAATCCGGTGCCAAGCCAGAGGCCCTGATTGGCGCGGACCACATTGATGAACGGAATCAGTTCCAGATTATGTTTATGGGCTTGGTCGATAAAATACTGTAACGGGTCATAATCAAGTACGATGATTTCATCGTAGCGACAGCTTAAATCACTCTTATACATACCCGGTTCAACTTTGGGTTGGACTACATTGTAATTACCCTTAACAGCAACCTGGATAATATGATCTATCTTGTTTTTTTCAAGCGGAAAATTACAGCCTAAATAACGCGTTTCAACAATTTTACCGTCTTTGGTTCGTTTGGGCTTGTAAACAGTTTTTACGTCGGTTCTGAAAATTCGTGCAGTATCGGAAATGCGCAATTCATCAACATACATGAATCCCGGCTGGATGGCTTTTTTTAAAACTTCATTGGAGCTGGAGCCGATAAACAAGCGCGCGTCAGCAGGAGGTTCGAAGTCAACTTTAACCTTATCAACTCGTTGACTTTTGCCGTTGAGATAAATCGCCATGCTTGCATTGGGTTTGCCACTATTGAAATTTTTCCAGGTGACTGCGAGTTTATTCCATTTGTTTTTGACAAGTTTACAGGGGATACTCACGCTTTGACCATTACCTTTCTTAATCGGAGAAACAGCAAAATTGATCATATTTGACCGCTGGTCGAAAACCACGCTCAACGCATTTATTTGTCTTCCCCCCATAGGATGACTCCTTATTGCCCAAAAATAGGGGAACTTACTATCTTTGGCATCGCTTAAACTGTTGAAGTAAAGCTCAATCGTGCCTTCGCTGATGTTGAAGTTATTTTTTAGCGCATAACTACACGCTCTGGAATTATGAGAGCTGGAAATTGGCTTGAGCGCTTCGCCATATTTACCTTTATTACCGGAAGTGATTTTGAGCTTTTCTGTTTTGGCATTAGGATCGCCTTTAGCATAAATTGCATTTATACTATTATCAAAATTTGCAAGAAATAAGGTGTGATCGTCTTTTTTTAGCGGACCAGAAGCGACAGCGCCTTTGACGATTACACGCTCTCCCGCAAGGTAAGGCGGAGAGTAATTTTTAACAAATTTGAGTTTGCCCCAGCCCAGAGTCGGTACTTTCCACAACTTGATTTTGTCCGGGAAGTTATTCCACACCATTGAGGTTTCAAATTTGCAGGATGCATCAGCGTCGAGGACACGGAAATCAAAGGGCAGCGTAGTGCCAGGCTCGGGTGTGTTAAATCTCAATGACTTCCAGGGGATGCTGGCAAAAACAGTATAGCCATCATTCGCGAAACGAGTTTCACATTTGCTACCGGAAACAGCTTGCAAGGTGTCAAAACCGATATAAACACTGTCTTTGCCGGGAACGATGCGCAATTGGAAAGCCTGTTCGCCCCACTGTTGAGTTGGGGAATTATTTGCTGCGATGTAAAGTTCGAGCTGGTCGCTTTCAGGCTTACCGGCACCACGCTTAACAAATTTGTCATCGGTTACTTTAGCTTTCAAATAGAGTTTATCTGCATCGTAAGCGAGCATAAACTCCGCTTTTAAGTCCTGTGACTTGTTCCAATCTAGGTTTTTTGGCCAGGCATAAATACTTGCTTCGTTGAACATTACCGCGGCTGGAACACCTTTCCAGAACTTATCGCTTTTGAAGTCACCGCTTTTTTGCGGCACCTCCATAAGCATAATTATATCTTTACTTTTAAACAGTTCCGGATCATCTCCGTCACCTCCAATAATATTAAGAACCATGATGCTTGACAAAGCGATGCAAAAAATTATCTTTCTAAAAGATGTTTTACCCGATGCTCCTGTGTTGATAATGTCTCTCATTCTCATCCTCCATTTAACTATAATTATAATTGAATTTAGTCGTTATTGTGTCAAGGCTTGTTCCTTCTTGGGCCAGTTGGTCAAGGTTCGGGGTATTTATTATCTTGTCGCTATAAGCTCCAAGAATATTACATTTATGCTGATCCGAAAGGAAAAATAAAATATTTGGCTTTTCCACTGCTCTGCTCCTTATCTTGATTTAATAATTCGGATCCCAAGCCTCAATTTCACTGGGAAGGTCTCGCGTCCAGTTCAAATGTCCGTCCACATAAACTATATTGGCACCGAAATTATGCCGGATATCCATATAGTAATATGCTGGATTATTAATTCCGTAACGCTCCAAAAAAGCAGATTGTTCAGAAGAATCAGCAAACATTACTTTTTTTTCGGTTTTTTTTAGTCTTGCCATGCGCACGTTTTCTTTGTTGTTGATTTTTCTATTCATTCCGTAACTTGTAAAATTTCCCGGCTTTCGGCCTGCCATTGAACCAACGACATAAGAGCGTTGACATTGAAGACGCGGAACATCAGGCATTCCAGCAGGATTTTTTTGAACTCGAAATCCGTAATCATAAACTTGCATTCGCCAATCCCGAGGATCAGTTTCTCCAAGGTCTGCGGCCCAAAAAAAACCGTTGCTGTCATTGACGTACATATGCTGTGCGCTTCCTATTTGTTTCAGGTTTCCGGCGCAGGATATTTGCTTGGCTTTATCGCGGGCTTTCCTAAGCGCCGGCAACAACATGCTTGCCAGTATCGCTATGATGGCTATCACTATGAGCAATTCGATGAGAGTGAAACGCAGACTCTTCTTCATATTATCTTTTCCCCCGTTGAATGTTCCGCTCTGACAATACAATCAAACGCCCTCCCAGTCAAACACAACGCCCAGATAATCAGTTTTGTTGTTGAGCAACCCCTGATAGGCGCTTTGCGCGTCAGCCGGACTCAGCGTGTGGCTTATCAACGGGGCAATGACAAGTTTTTTATCGGCGATCAGACCAGCGATTGTCTGACAGTTTCTTTGTATGCTGTGCTTAGAGCCTTCCGAAGGTTTTTTCGGATATCTCCATTCATGCGCGCCCTTCAATGTAACGCATCCATTGTTCCAGAGATGGACTTGATTAAGCATGTCCACCACATTGTCGTTGTATTCTCCTCTCGGCGATCCTAAGAGAATGACTTCGCCTTGTTTTCCAGTTGCTTTCAATGCGTCCATCACCACTCTGGGGTTGCCTGTCGCTTCCACCGCAACATTTACTTCAGCCACTTTGCTTTCAAATCCTTCTTCCTGTGGATTAGCCGTTTTGGTTATTCCACACTTTTTAGCGGTGTCAAGTCTTTTTTCGCAAAGGTCTATTCCTGTCACATCGGCTCCGGTCAAGGCAAATAATTGGGCTGCAAGATTACCTATCAAGCCCATCCCGAATATCGCCGCTTTGTCCCCCAGCTCCACATCCGAGACCCGCAGGGATGTTATCGAAATAGAAGCGAGCCTTGTGAATACTGCTTCTTTAGGGTTGCACTTTTCAGAGAGTTTTACATATATGCTGTTGCTGGAAATAACAGAGTATTCACTGTGCGATGAATAGGTCAGGATCATGTCGCCCGGCGCAAGATTCTCTACGCCTTCACCCACTGCTTCCACTCTGCCCACAGCTGCGTATCCAGGATTGAACGGCAGCGGCGCCCAGCTTTCCAGGCCCTTGTAGATGGCTAGTTCCGTGCCGGGGCTGACTAGGGAATATCTGGTTTTTATCAGGATGCTGTCTGGCGAAAGATTTTCCGTTTCAATCTCTTCGTCGAGAAGAACAGCGCTTTCCGGCTTGTCAAAAATTATTTTACTTGTTTTCATTTTTAGTCCTTGATTTTGGGGTATTTTCTATCTATTATAGAATTGGGCCTTTAAAATGTCTTTGGTTAAAATTACTATTATTTGTCTAAAATTATGGATTTATATTCTTTTTCACCTTATGTGAGACATGTCAGGATCAAGGAGCTGAGCGGCATGACGCCAGCTTATGTGGATCCTGACTATGTGCTTACATATATTCAGGACGGCTCCGCGGTCTTCCTGCTGGAAGATCAGAAGTATTCTGTTAATGCAGGGGATATTGTTTTTATGCCACCGTATATGCGCCATATTATAACCCCGCATGACAAGTTGAATCAATACGTCCTCCACTTTGACCTTTATTACTCTCCCGAGCGAAAAGGGAAAATCGACCCGGCCTCAGACTTGGATTATTCGAAATTTACCGGGCAGGATTATTGTCCCGAAAACAGCCTTGCTTCATGCCCGAATGTTGTCTCGCTTCAAATGGATGACAGAAAAAAGATCGAACGGAATTTCTTCAATATAAACAATTATTTTTCTTCTATGGATTTCGGATTTGAGCTCAAAGTCAAAGCTCTCATGCTTGAAACCCTGCTGACATATCTTCAGAGGAGCGACCAAAAAACATTGGCAGGCAAACATCCTAAAGCCTGGCGGAACGTCAACAAAGCCATCAATTACGTCCATGAAAATTACATGCGCTCATTGGACGTAGAGGAAGTGAGCGAACATGCCGGTCTGACGCTGAATTACTTTTGCAACATATTTAAAGAATGCACAAACACAACCCCACATCATTATATTAACGCCGTAAGGGTTCAGAAAGCGAAACAGCTAATGGAAGAAACTGAATTTAATTTCACTGAGATATCCGAAAGGATCGGTTTTTCAAGCATTCATGTATTCAGCAAAGTCTTCAAGAAACTTGAAGGAATTTCTCCATCAGGATATTTGGCGAATCTGCGGGATTCCGAGATCAGCAAGCGTACTCAATATTAAACCGCGATGATATTAGTTAGCCATAATTAGCATATAAAAAAACAGGAAGGAAATTATGAGAAGCATCTTTAAACGCAATGAAAAAAATCCTATTTTAAAACCTGAGGACATGCCGTTTGACTGCTTTGCCGTCTATAACGGGGGCGCAGTGAAAGTTGACAATGAGTATATTGTCATGGTCAGAGCCGAAGATTCGGCGCGCAGACAATACGCTTGGGTTGCTAGAGGCCCGGATGGGGTTAACTTTACCCCCGACCCTGAGCCAGTGAAATTCATAGCTGAAAATATGGATTCATACAACGCAAATGCCAGCAAATCGTGGTATGATCCCAGAATCAATTCGGTCGAAAATGAATATTACATAACCTACGCCGCATCTAGCCAGAGCGGGTGTCGAATCGGGCTTGGAAAAACCAGAGACTTTAAGACAGTTGAACACGTATCGTTTCCTCTTCATACCTCCAATAGGAACGCTGTGTTATTCCCTGAAAAAATTGACGGCATGTATGTTATGCTCCATCGCCCTGAAGGAGCCGGAGGCGATGGGCACATATGGATATCGCGCTCTCCAGACTTGCACTTCTGGGGAGATTCAGAACCGTTAATCAAATGTCGGAGCGAACGCTGGGATTCACTAAAAGTCGGAGCCGGGCCTCCTCCTATAAAAACGGAAGAAGGATGGCTTATTATTATTCACGGTGTTTGCGGAAACTGCGCCGGCCATTACTACACGATGGGTGCCGCATTGCTCGATCTTGAAAATCCCTATTGTGTTAAAGGAAGATCGCCCGGGTGTATCATGCGCCCGGAAGCCGAATACGAACAAGCTGGATTTGTTCCCAATGTGATATTTCCGACAGGCGCAATTCTTGAAGAGGACGGCATTCTTAAAATATACTACGGCGCGGCGGATAATTACGAATGTCTCGCGGAAGCCCGCTTGGAAGACTTGCTTGCAACAATAAAATAAATTCAGAGGATGATAAGATCAAAAAGGTTAAATTCGGAACTCTCGGCTGCGGCTTCATAGGCAAAGTCCACATGGATCAGATCATGAGATTTAATGAAGGATCTGAGCTTGTCGGAGTATTTGATCCCTCAAAGGATCTTTCTCTACAGGCAAAAGAAAAATACGGAGCAAAATATATTTTCTCCAATCCAGAAGAACTCTGCACCTGTTCCGAAATAGATGCGGTTATCATTGCATCGCCAAATAAAACCCATGCGGAATTGGCGATATTGGCGGCAAACAACTGCAAACATGTAATTATAGAAAAGCCGATGTCATTGAATGCCGGGGACTCCAGGAAAATCGTCGACGCGGTGAAAAAAAATAACGTCATTTCGATGATTCCACATCAAATGCGCTGGACCCCAGCGGCAATAAAAACAAAAGAGCTTCTCGAAAGCGGAGAATTGGGCGAAATTTATTATGTTAAAGCTCAATGGTTCAGGCAGTGCGGCATACCAGGATGGGGCAGTTGGTTTACCCGTTTTGATGAATCAGGCGGCGGTCCTTTGATCGATGTCGGCGTTCACATGCTTGACTTAAGCCTACATCTTTCGGAGGCTGGCTCCAAACCCAAATCAGTTTTCGGATCGACTTGCGCAGAGTTTGGGCCGCGCAAAAAAGGACTTGGCTCATGGGGAACTCCGGACATGAATGGAATCTTTGACGTCGAGGACTTTGCAACCGCTCTTATAAAAATGGACAACGGCGCAACGATTTCGCTGGAAGTAAGCTGGGCGGCAAATATAAGCGATGAAGACTCTGCACCCAGCCTGCTTTTGCTTGGTAGCGAAGGTGGAGTTAAATTTGATGTAAACAAAGGTAAGGCAATGAAAATCAGTGGCATGAAATTCGGCAAGAATTTTACCATAGAAAGCGAAGAAGCGCCGAACGACCCTCGCTTTGAAATGCTGAAACACTTTGTAAAATGCGTGAACAAAAAACGACAAACAATCGCTCCCGCGTCTTCAGGACTAACTAGCAACATGATTCTCGATGCCATATATGAATCCTCCAAAAGCGGCAAATCCGTGGAATTGTAAATGACAATCAATAAATTGTGACACTCTACAACCGAAAGGGTAGAGAAACAGAGAAAACAAAGAAAACCTAAATGAAGGAGGCATAGTATACTGTGAGTGTTCAGCTATTTGCCCTATTGCAAAATTAAAGGCTTGATAAATAATAAGTTAAACATTTGTAACTATATTTTAAGGAAAGATTTTACAGAAAAATGACGATTGATTGCTGATCTAGCGAACTTGGACTGTGCGTTGTTTTTTGAGGCAAATGCCTGAGCATGTGAAAACTGCAAACTGCTCTCTGGTCACCTACAGCACTTAGAAACAACGCGTTTCTCTCTGGTAAACTCATCGGAATTCGGAAATTTTTAAAATTCACTTCCGAAAAACCGCTCCGAAAGCTCCTGGAAAAGGAATGATTTGAGGCTGGTAACTGGACTACGGTTCGAATCACAAGCGTTTTTTAAGGAGTCCAGACGTTCTTATTGCGAACTTAAAAAATGGCGTTTTCAAGAAAAATCATCATAAGATTATTTACCCCAAGCAGTGCAGATTAATCGTTACGCTCAAAAAGCTGGTTTTTTTGAATCAATGAATTATGATAGGTTCCACGATAAGCTTTCTGGCGTCTTTATTCATAGACAGGTGGACATTAAAAGATTGAAGTTTTGCGGTGAATCTTATCTATTTTCTTCCTGAATTGGCTTGGATTTTCACCGGAAAGGCGTTTGAAAAAATGTGAAAACGCAAAAACATCGCTAAACCCCATCTGATAAGCAATCTCACTCAAATTTGCCTCAGAATACGTGAGCATCTGTCTGGCTTTACGAAATCGTTCCCGATCTAAGAATTTTTTGAGTGGCATGCCTGACTGCTCCTTAACAAGAGTGGTCAGGTGATCGCGAGAGAGACCGAGTTTTTGAGCTACTTGATTGACTTCAACTTTTCTGCCGTCACTCGCTAAAATAATATCTTTGATCGCTTTTATCAGAGGTGGTTCGGAGACAGGTGTCTGAGAGCAATATGTTTTCTCAAGCAAGGCAGACAAAAGGCATTCAATAAATGCGGACGATGATTCGAAATCCTTTGAAAGTTGCTTCATATTATCAAGAATAAGACGGCATAAAACATAATTCTTATCGGCAATCCCAATTATTCCAGATATTAATTTTTCATTCATGTTTTCTGCTTCGAATTTAATAGACCAACTCTCTCGCTTCACTCCTTCAAGGTACTTAAAGCGGTGCCAGTTCATCGGTGGTATAATAATAGTATCTCCTGGCTTGAGATTTAAGACATCGCCTTCAATCTCCAAATCAATGACGCCGTCTAAAATAAATTCCATCTGCCAGTACGGATGAATATGCCGATTATCATCTTTTCCCGTTGTTTGCCAGTGACTCCAATACAAAATGAAAATTTGTTTAAGGCGGGAACTCGGAGTTTTATTGTAATTTATGTAATCTTCCCGCATTTTGACATATATCCTCGTTTTTAATCATTCCATTCCAGTTTAAAAGAACTTAATATTATTAACATTAATAGTTATTTCAAGCTAAAGAAAAATAGTGAGAGGATTAAATTGTGACTAGAAAAATCAAAGTGGGATTTATTGGAGCCGGAGCATTTGTATCTGCACATCATCTCCTGACGGTAAGAGACAGTGATAAAATGACAATCCACGCAATTGCCGATATAAATAAGCAGTTGCTGAACGCGCATGCGGCCCAAATGGACATAGGATATACAACCACAGACTATAAAAAGATATTATCGGATGCAGATATTGATATTGTAATTATAGGCACCAAGCAGGATTTACATGCGCGCTTAATTATAGAAAGTCTGAATGCCGGCAAGTGGGCTTTCTGTGAAAAACCAATGGCGCAAAACGATGAAGAGTCTATTGCGGTTCTTGAGGCGGAAAAACAGAATAAGGCGAAACTCGCAATTGGGTTCAATCGGCGGTTTGCCCCGGCCTACGTCAAAGCCAGAGAACTCATGCAAAGCGTAAAACGTCCATGGTATTTGAACTATCGCCTGATGTGTCCATATCCTAACAAATCCACATTCTACAATGATCAGCCGCATATCCTTTATGAAGGCACGCACATTCTGGATCTTGTTTGCTGGTTGCTGGAAGAACGTCCAACGCGAGTATTCATGACCGGTGATCGTTTAAATAACAATTGCTGCCTTATGGAATTTTCTGACGGTTCGCAAGTTTCATTCATGTGCGGAACCATGGGCTCGTATTGCCATTGGAAAGAACAGATGGAACTTTTTGGTGAATACAAGGCAATAACCGTAAGTGATTTCACTGATATGCGGGTTCGGGGTTGGCTCGGGGAATATGATCAGATTTATCCGCCTTATCTGCATGAACACGAAGCTGAAGTCAGAAAATACGGGTTTGATTTTTATGACGTTTATAAAACGGCACAGACCTGCAGGAAAGAAAAGGAAAATTTCAGGAAGTTATACAACATGGAAATGGAATATGTGAAAAGGCCACAACCACTTCCCTTTAATGTCGATAATTACAGCCAGCAAAACCCTGATTTGCATATGTTTTATCCAGACAAAGGTTGGCGGCAATCCCTGGAGCATTTTGCTGATTGTTTTATTGACAATGCCGTTCCCGGCAATGCCGATGGCAAGGCGGGAGCCGTAAGCACAAGTCTCGCTTTGACGCTTCTGGCCTCGCTAGAGGCTGGAATGCCAATGGAATTTAAAGGCAATCCCGCATTTTGACATATATCCTCGTTTTTCATCATTCCAGAAAAATCGACAGGCAATTATAATATAGAGATAACATAAGAATAAAATCATGAATAAGAGCAATAGATTCAATGAAATATTTCTGGTATTTAAAACCCACTTGGACATTGGTTTTACGGATATGGGGAGGGTAATTGTCCAAAAATATTTTGAAGAATATATCCCGCAAGCAACAATGGTTGCAAAAGAACTGAGAGAATCAGGGAAGTCTGAACGCTTTATTTGGACTTCTGGTGCATGGTTGATATATGAATATCTGGAGCAGGCGGATTCCCGGCAACGTCGAGAACTCGAAACGGCAATAGAACATGGTGATATTGCCTGGCACGCCATGCCCTTTACTGTCCATTCGGAGCTCATGGATTCTTCATTGTTCACGTATGGTTTGTCCTTAAGCCAAAAATTAGACCGGAGATTCGGCAAGAAAACCATTGCAGCAAAAATGACCGATGTTCCGGGCCATACCAAGGCAATAGTGCCTATTCTAGCAGAAGCGGGGATAAAGTATTTGCATATTGGCGTAAATGCGGCATCAAAACCTACGGAAGTGCCGGATATATTCATATGGGAGCATGATGACCACAGTCAAATTATTGTGAATTATAGCAGTGGGGGATATGGCAACATGACCATCCATCCACAAACGGGATGCGCATTGGCTTTTGCCCATACTCTTGATAATTGCGGTCCACAAAATTATGAAGAAGTAATTTCAGTATTTGAGAATTTGCGAAATAAATACCCCGGCCGGAAAATCGTTGCCGCCAGGCTGGACGACTTTGCCGGCAAACTTTGGGATTGCCGCGCAAATCTCCCTGTTGTCACACATGAAATAGGTGATACGTGGATTCACGGAATCGGTTCAGATCCGGCGAAAGTGTCACAATTCCTGGAACTTTCAAGATTGCGCGTCAAGTGGCTAAAATCTGAGAATTCACATTTATTTGCAAAAGAACTGGAGGGAGTTTCAAGAAAACTTTTACTTGTCCCGGAACATACCTGGGGCCTGGATGAAAAAACATTTCTCAATGATGCGGCGACAAAGGAAAAAGCCATTGCCCGCTGCCTTCCAGGGCAATTAAACCATAAGATTAAGCCCTCGGATTTTTTTGATAAGGACTCTTTAAAGAAACTCAGAAAGACTGATAAATGCCTTTATTTTGAAGAATCATGGGATGAACAACGGCGTTATATTGATGAAGCCATTGAATGCCTCTCTGGAACACCGTTGGCCCAAGAAGCCAAGTATCATTTAAAAAAATTAATCCCGTACAGAAAACCGATAGATGACTTTACGGAATATACACTTCAGTCTGCGCCCCTTGAAACCCGGCATTTCCTTGTCGGATTTGATCCTGTAAATGGGATGGTGAACTATCTGCGCCGTAAAGAAAGTGGTCAGATATGGGCTTCTGCATCTCATCCTTTGTGCCGTTTTTGTTATGAACTTTTTTGTCAGGATGATTATGCGCGTTTTGCCCGGCAGTATGTGATTAATTCAGAAGACGGGAGCCCGCCGTGGTGGGCAGTTGAGGATTTCACGAAAAAAGGCATTGGGGCGTTTTCCCGAGGACGCCGGGTGTGGCATTCGATATTGAGAAATATGTATTATCGCAAAAATAAAGCAGGAATCTGTGTATTAATTAACGCTGAAATGCCCGAGGAATCGTCTTCTATATATGGGGCTCCTTCAGATATCCAACTGGAGTTATTTTTCCCAGACGAGCATCCGGCTATTGAAATTGACTTTCAGTGGTTTAAAAAAGATGCCTGCCGTCTGCCTGAAGCCTTATGGTTTTCATTTGCCCCGGTTTTTTTGCTAACCGACAAGTGGCAATTGGTAAAAATGGGACAGAATATATCCCCACATGAAGTGGTGAAAAATGGTAATAAAAAATTACACGCGATCGAAAGATTAGAATACCTTGATAATGCTAATCCATTGACAATAAAGACATTTGACGCTCCGCTCGTTGCCCCTGGCAGACCATCGCTGCTTGATTTCAATAATCGGCAACCGGCGTTGCATTCTGGATTTCATTTTAACTTGTACAATAATGTTTGGGCGACTAACTTTAGGATGTGGTATGACGAAGATGCTCTATTCAGATTTCATTTGGATTTTTCCAACAATAAGGGAGGATGAAAATGCCTGCAAAAACAAATAAATTTAAATTCACGCTTGTCGAATTGCTCATCGTGATCGCGATTATCGCCATCCTTGCGTCAATGCTGTTGCCCGCATTAAGGAATGCAATGGAAACGACAAAAACCATAAAATGTGCAGGCAATCTACGCCAATTGGGATATGGTTGGAATCAATATGTCGGAGATTATGATGGATGCTTTCCCCTTAAAGTATATTATTATAATCGCTTAGCCGAATATGTAGGGGCTCCGAACCCAAATACGCAAGACAATTATGATTTGGAAAATCAAAGTTATCCTCTGTATCACTGTCCCAGTGATAACGGCAATAAATTGGGAAAACCTTTTTCTTTTGGTGTAAATGTCTATGTGTATAATTCAAGATTGGACAGTTCGCCATGGCTCCTTACTCGAACAACGCCACTCCGGCTTATGTCAATTAAAGATCCTACTACAAAAGTATTAATGAGTGATTCATGCGGCAATTATTATACCTGTGACAAATCTGAGAGTTCCGCTAACGGTGCGGCAAGGCATCGAAATGGGATAAATATACTTTTTTTCGATGGTCATGTAGAAAGAAAACTGGATGGTTGGATAGATACCGATGAGTACAATTGCAAGTTTATTTATTAATGTAGAAGATTGAAAAAAGGAGATGACATGAAAAGGATAATTGCTCTTTTTATTATAACAATGACTGCTTTTTATATTGGGATATCACAAGGAGAGGTTTGTTCCAAAGATAACAATTTAGTTTTTAATGGAAATTTCGAGAAATATAATGATGCCGAAGGATGGGTGTTGTATGACAATATAACAAAGCCTGATCTTGAAAGAAAAAATGTTTACAGTGGGAAATTCGCAATATCTCTTACAAAAAACGGCATGAAATGCGCAAAGAAATACAATATTTCGGTTGCTTTTGGGAAAAAATACCTTTTTTCTGGATGGATATTTGCAAATACCGGAAAAGGGAAACTGATAATTGCCGAATTTAACACAAAGGGAGAATGGTTGAATAAAAACATTCAAATAGGAAAGACAAGCTCTGGAAAAAAATGGGAAAAGATCGCTGGAGAGTATATTCCCCAATCAAGAAATGTCACATCTGTTGCTGTGGCGATAGTTGCCATTGACGGCAATATCCTAGTCGACAATATAATTTTTAGAGAATTAAAAACTAAACAGCAAAATAATTTATAAAGGAGGATTATATGTTAAAATCCTGGATGTTTTTATTGATCTTTTTATTATGTAATTGGAGGATGGCAATGTTATCTTTGGCTGAAAATAATTTCATTGCAAATGGAGGATTTGAATTAGGCTCCAAAGAATGGGTGCTATATGACAACACTACTTCACCTGGGCTTACAACTAATAATGTGCCTTGCGGCAAGAAAGCTGCTGTCGTCTTGAATACCGGGTTGAAATGCAGGAAAAACTTTCCTGTGAAATACGGAGAAAAATATAAAATAGATGTTTGGCTATTCCCAGTGTCAGGTAAAGGAAAGGTCACCATTGCAGAGTTTGATAGTGCGGAAAAATGGCAAAATAAAAATTACATTCAGCTTGGAAATGAATGTTCTGACCGCTCTTGGACAAAAAAAACAGGTTTTTATACTCCAACATCTAAAAATATTGCCTTTGCAAATGTTGGGATTGTTGCCATAAACGGGAGATTGTTGCTTGATGAGGTTTCGGCGATAAAAATAGATGATGAAAATATTGCTAGGACCAAAAATAAAACAGCTCCGGAAACTTTTACTGTTGATTTATCTCGCAATTGTCAAATGGGATTTAGGGATGAAATTGCCGGAGATAAAAAGGGGGGCTGGCTGGATCAGGGAGCTAAGGATTTGAGAAATATTCCCGTAGGCCAAATAACAATAAAAAATATTCCTTTTAATATTATTGATCCAAAACAAAATAATGAAAAGTCTATGATTGTTTTACAGGGAAAAGAACGTCCGTGGTTGCCGGACAAAGTTGTAGACATAGAGGTTAAAAGGAAAATAAACTATCTATATTTTCTGTGCAGCGGCGCATGGATTTCAAAAGGAGCGGGCAAGGTTGCCGATTTTTTAATAAAATATACAGACAGGTCTTGTGAGACTATTCCCGTCGTTGCTTGCCGCAATATTGGTGAATGGTGGGGGGCGAAGGAGGTTCCTGATGCCGAATTAGCATGGAAAGGGAAGAGCCTTGGACATACAATTGGAACATGGATTTTAAATTGGAAAAATCCTCATTCACAAAAGACCATATCTAGGGTCTGTCCAGAAAAAAGTAAGTTTTTTAAATAGAGAGAGATACATTT
>CAZYVR010000114.1:0-15378 GCA_964651145.1 uncultured Victivallales bacterium
CCAGATTGCACGAAGCTCGCCCATAAGTTTTTCATAGCGTTTCTGAAAGCGCTTTAGCCCTTTGTCCTCAATGTTTAGCTTGACGCCTGTTTCTTTTTCGAAAAGCTCAACAGTGTAATCGCCGTATCCCACTTCTATATTTTGCAGATCGCCATAACTGCATCTTATAAAGCCAGGAGCCCACCACTTTCCTGTAACAAGGAACATTCCGCTTACTTTCCCGACCTTGTCATAACGATTGTAGATTTCAGAGATGCAATCCAACAGCATATCGCCCATTGCGGGATGAAGAAAGTTTATTCCACTTTTGTTGCGGCCTGTAAGCTGTCTACCATGCCTGTCCACAAAGTGGAGCCCTTTTTTTCCTTTCCACATTTTTCGGTCGCTTACTGTGTCTATTCCTGAAACCATGAGTTGAGGAGAAGCCATATATTCTATTCCCAGCATACATTTAATGCGGTTTGGTTTGTACATTTTCAAGGCAAGGAACGGAGGGTCAAGTTCCTGATTTGAAACATTTGAATTGTGCTTAAGAGAAGGGTAATCGCCTTTACTGTACATATAAACCCCTTCCACTGTCATATTGCGTCCCTGAAAACGTAACAGCTTAATCTTTCTTTCGATAGTTTTATACCAATGAAACCATCCGTCGCGATGTCCATTCACGCGAATCTTTTTGTCACCCATGAGGGGTTGTTCAGCCATCCCCGCAGTATGAATCATTACAGACATGCGCTCGTTGTGAGAACCGAACATTCTATTTGTCTCAGGAACTTTCAGAGCAGGAAGGCCGCCCTCTATTTTGTAGATGTTTATTTCGCAGGCCGCCGCCGGATGTCCGCTGAACCCGCTCATTACAACAACAGCCGCAGCCTGACTTGAAGGGTAATAGATGTAACGTATTTTCTTTTTTCTGAATGAGAGCGGGTTGTTTACTCCGGTGTAAGCTGTTCCGGTGGAGGAATACCACCCGCGGCAGGCGTTTATGAAGTTATTACAGAAGCCTATTGGGAATTGTTCGACCATGCCTGAATAGATATAACGGTCTTTGTTGTCAGGAACTACGATTTCTATTAGATAAGGTTTTCCTTTGTCCTTAATATGGAGCCTGTACGCAAAATAGTCCCACGTGTTTGACCCTGTTTCACGATAACTCATTCCATTGGCGGAAACCACTTTTCCTTTGTTTATCTTTGCCAGGTTGTACATTCCGGCATGATCTATAAATTCTTTTTCATCGACGACAGGCTTTGTGCAATCAATGTTTCTCACAAGCCTCAATCGTTTGTTGAACTCTTTTTCAAAATCCGCAATCGCAATCTCGTCCTGTTTTATGGGGCCGACAATAATAAGTTCATTCTGGCGTTTTTCAATTTCTTTTCCTGCCTTGTCCAGAAGACTCCACTCCAAACGATATGGGCCGACTTCTTTTGTTTTCACCTCAAAGATATAAGAATTCAGGCTGCCCTTTGCTTCGGCTTTGGGCGCCTTGACTGTTTCAGCCAGTTCTTTGGTTCCGGCCTTGTATATTTTAAGTTGAGGAGTGTATTTGTCTTTCACTCCTGCGGGAAGCTTTAGCTCAAATTTTGCGGTTCCTTTGTTGTTGAAAACAGGATATTTATTTTTATATGGCGACGCATCCAGCATGCCCATGTGGCGCGGATCAACTCCTGTGTAGCCCAGTCTTCCGTCGGATGTTGGATTAAGTGTCACTTGCCTTATGCCTTGATCGTGAAGTTTCGGGGCTTTCCAATCTTTGTCGTTGTAAGTTAAATTCATCCAGGCATTTCCGGCTTTCAGAGAGCATTTCCAGGATTTATCGCCAAGAAGACGCGTGATCTTGCCTTTGCGATCAATGCATATTCCCTCAAAAAGCCATTCAGGCTTGCCGCCTTTCCAGGAAAAAAACTCTCTTTTAAATGCAATAATATTTTCGCCTTTTTTCAGGTAAGGCAAAAGATTGACAGTTTTTACTGTTCCACAAGAATAAATATGCGTTCCGCTTGAGGCTTTTTTGCCGTTTATATAAAGATCATATGTTTCCGGAGACTGAAAAGTTGCGTGAGCCATAACTGGTTTTCCCGCCAGATTGAATTTTTTGCGGAAATACACGATGGCTGAAGATGGGGCAATTTTGATGCTTTTTATTTTTACTGTCGCGCCTGGCGTGAGGCACTTAAACTTAAAGCCGCACATTCCGCGACTGGCGTGCGAATCCAGCAAATTGCGGACGCATCCAATATCCTCTTCAAATGTCTGTTTGCCTTTGCCTTTTATCTTGAATTTCTTAACAGGGCCGTTATTCCTGTGAAAATTGCATGTGCCGAATTCCCATGTTGTTTCAGGTGCGTTTTGTTCCAGTTCCATAACTATGCGGTATCGGTCTTTCATATTTTTGCCCCATGTTGTTCCGAAGCGCAAACTGGGCTTTGAAAAGTCATTCGGCTCAGGCCCGAATGCAAAAAAGAAACCTTTTTTGCCTGTTGTGAATAGCATTTGACCGTCTTCTATTTTGTAATTGCCGTTCCCAAAATAACCATGCTCATTTATCCAGTCTTTGCTGAAAACGCATGGTTCTCCGAATTCATCCATAAAAAAATCGTTGCCTATCCATATACGCTCTTTGTCGGTGAACTTGCGGGGGAATTGCATTACTTTGCTTTTCCATTTGCTTTCTGTTTTTGGGATGACGTTTATGCCTAAATTCGGGGCGTTTTTTTCATAAAGTATTTTTGTTGAAAGGGCTATGTTTGACAGTGTCAGCAATGATGTTGTCACGAGAACTTTTTGAAGGGATTTTCTCATAGTTGTATTCCTGGAGTTATATTATTTATTTGCATTAATCTTCTATAAAATTATTTATTTGCCAATAAGTGCCGAGTTTCCAACTTTTTCTGCGAGCAACATGACCGTCAACAAATAAGAAATTGGCCCGCGATGAATGAGGAATACCTATTTTACTGCTATCATTCAGAACAACTTCGCAGTTTCCCCCTGAGGCGCAAACAGCATTATTAAGGAAACTAGCGTTTGTAATGTCAACTTCGCCCAATAAATATGTGCTAGACGGTTTTCGAATTTTGCTGAGCTTATAGCCGGTTCCATCTGTGCCGTTGTAGATGAGAGAAAACGGAACAGCGTATGAGCGATTTTGCCATTTTGCATACCTGGGTTTGTTGTCGTTAGGGCATCGAAAAAGTTGCCAGTCCGAAAGGCTAGGACACCAGCCCGATGCTGTAATGGGATAATTAAGGTAGTTTACGCCAATGTAATAGTCCCAGTGGTATTGGTTTGCGTAAAGAGGCAGCTCCGTTCCGTAGTCAGAAGGGGGCGCTATATGCCCTTCGAAATCTCCGCTATACATCGCAAATCCGTTTCCGAGTTGCTTCATATTGCTGGCGCATGATATTCCCTTAGCCGTTTCCTTGGCTCGCTTCAACGCTGGCAATAGCATGCTTGCCAGAATTGCTATGATTGCTATAACCACAAGCAATTCTATTAGTGTAAATTTAGATTTTGTTCTATTCATTTTAATGTGGCTCCTTTGTGAAAGCCGGGTTTTACCATTATTTCCCCGATGGTTTTTTCGCCTGTTTCAATTATTCGTTTTATTTGTTTTATTAATTCAACACAGAGCTGCTTGGTGGCGCTTGAGGCGGAGGAAACCGGGGGATCGTGCATTATAGCATAATCAAAACTGTTGACCGTAACCACCCCAACGTCTTTCGGAATCCGGGATTCTTCTATCAGAGCTTCATAGAGAAAATCAATTCTACTGTCTGTATGAAGAAAGACTGAGTCAAAGTCGTTTTTATTGATTTCGATAGCCGCCTTAATTATTTTAACAATCGGTTTATAATTTTTTCCTGAAATCCAAAATTCTGATTTTTTATTTATTTCGAGTCCAAATTTGTGACATCCGTCCAAAAATCCGCATGAACGTTTTTTATACGGAATGTACAAAGGGCTTTCATTGCCGACTAACTCACTGCATATAATAGCAGGTTTTTTGTATCCGTGCGCCGCTAGTTTTTTCGCGCAAAGAAAACCTGCTTCATAATTGTCCATAGTTATGATATTTCTGAACATCCCTCTGTAGTCTTCTTCTGTTGTTATTATTACTTTTTGGGACATTTCATGAATTTCTTTTTTCACGAAATGATTGTCTACTGTCGTTAAAATCAGGATTTCCGGCAGGTCTTTAAGAAGATTCAGACAATCTTCTTTATTTGCGGAGTATGGAATCAAAACAAGTTTTGTTGAAATGTGTTCAATTTCAGCCATCTGAGACAGAGCGATCCAAAGTTTGTTCCAGGTGGGATTGGAAGGCATTCCATTGCCATTTGCAATAAAAGCGATCTTGCCTAGAGGGGTAAGAAGCGCAGCTTCCATAGAAAGGTAGCGGGTTCGACCTTTTTTTATAATGAGTCCTTTACTCTCATGCATTTCAAGCACGTGGCGCAATGTTCTTCGGCTGCAAAAAAGCTTTTCACATAGAACACGCTCTGGCGGCAACATGAGTTCTCCACATTTCCTCATAGTCTCCAGCAGTTGAAGAAACTTTTTGACTGTCTTATCTTGGGATTGATATTTTTTTCTTTGAGCTGCTTCCATAAATACTCTTGGCTAATTAAATTATACCGATAAAGATACCATGTGGTATCTAAAGTGTCAAGGGCTCAATTTAATAAAGCAGACATTTTCAATGAAATCACCGCCGACAAGCTTCATAATGCAAGCGACGTTCCGTTTCGGCAAAAATCATTGCAGGTTAAATAATAATTCTGACAACAGAGCAGGAATACAAGTCAACTGAAGTTCGAGGGCGTAACATCTGACCGGATATTGTTGATTTGAGCCTGAAATCAATATTACAGTCGCTGCCTTTTTAGTCAAAAAGAGGATATGGATTGATAATGGAATGCTGTGTATATTGTAAAAGCTCAAGGATCGTCAAAAACGGCAAGACAAAATCTGGCGAACAGGAATATTATTGTAGAGAGTGCAGGTCTTATTTTACCCCAAGCAGCAATCCTGATTATCATCTAAGCCGTTTTGATGCTGAAACTATGCGTTTGACTGCATTCTCGAACCGACAACAGCGTTTTGAAGTTTGGGATAAAATAGAATTTCTCGTCAACAAAAAGGCCTCTTAATTGGGAAGATTTATAAGGTTATTTTGCCCATCCTTCAAATATCCGGGCAGATGTGACGCCCTCCCACACATGGCACATGACCGAAAAAATTCGCTTGTAACTCGATGTGTACTCTCAGGTTCATGTCTTTTCCGTGTTTTTTGCAGATTTTCTTGATTTAGTTCACGTTTATCTCTATATTCATCCATCGATTTGACTTTTATTTTATATTTTGAATTATGTCTAACCTCTTTAATATAAGGCTGCAAACTCAAATATCCTTTTTGTCTTTCAATGTTTTTCAGTTCAAAAACGAACTGCAAAACTTCAGTAAGTTAGCAATATTAGGGGATTTGATTTTAATATATACGCACTGTGAATAAAAATGACTATTTTAAAAAATAATAAAGAGATATCAAAAAGAGCATCTCTTGATCAGTTGGACATTCCTATCGAGATAAGAATATCCAAAAGCTGGATTGTTTGGATTGTCGTAATTTCCTGTTTATTTGCCGTATTGCTCTGGAGCATTTTCGGAGCTGTCAATGTTTGTGTTGACGGGCCTGGAATAATCGTGCCAAAATCTGTGGCAATGTTTAACGCAACTTCCGAAGGCAGCGGATTGTTGTTGACTGTCAATTGCAAATTGGGGGATGTTGTTAAAAAAGGGCAGATAATCGCAACAGTTGACGTTACGGAATTAAAGCAGAAAATTGATCATGCAGAGAAATTTATCAGTAAACTGAAAGAAGAAGACAGAAGAATCTATTCTTACGCAAATACCCAGACGGCAAATCTGAAGACTTATTCTAACAAATTAGATTTGGCGCTTGATGAAAAGAAATCAAATTCGGAAAAGTACAAAGCTTTTCTGGTGGACTTTGTGGGAAAAGAGGAACATTTAAAAACGATAGGAGCCATATCGTCTTTAACATACGAGAACTCTCTCGAATCCCTCTATGAAGTGAATAACGAGCTGTTTCAAATAATGAGTGAAAGAGCTTCAAATGCGCTTAAGTTGGAAGAATCCTACTTTAAGTGGACGCAGCACTCTTATAATATCAAGATAGAAATAATGAAATATGAGAACGATCTGGAATCTCAGAAAATCTACATGAGTAAAAGAGCCAGCGTCAGAAGTCCGATAGATGGAGTTGTCAATCAGATTTATTTGCTTCCCGGCAGTTATGCCAAGCCCGGCAATACAGTGGCAACCATTGCGTCTCAGAACAAAAAGAAAGAAGCCTTTGTTTTTTTGCCGACCAATGTGGGCAAACGCGTTCAAAGGAATATGACTGCTTTTGTTAGCCCAACAATCACAAAAAAAGAGAGGTACGGCGCCATCATTGGCACGGTTTTGTCTATTTCGGAATACCCTCTTGACTCTTCGATGCTGTCATCTTTGTTGAAGGATCATGATCTGGCAAAGTTGTTTTCCGCGAAAGGTCCTCCCATAATGTGCAGATTAGACCTTTGTGCTGATCCCAAGAATATAACTGGTTTTGCCTGGACTTCCGGAAAGGGGCCACCATTTAAAATCACCGATGGGAATATATGCGATATTTCAGTTGTCGTGGAGAGAAGAGTACCGATTACTTTTGTTTTGCCGTTTATGAGAAAATGGCTGGGATTGGAATATGAATAGAGTTCATACTCCGACTATTATCCAGTTGGAAGCGTTGGAATGTGGCGCTGCCGCACTGGGAATTGTCCTCGGATATCATGGATGCTTTGTTCCGCTTGAGGAATTGCGGCATGAATGCGGAGTGTCAAGAGACGGCAGTAAAGCTTCAAATATGTTAAAAGCCGCGCGCAAGTACGGTCTTGAAGGCAAAGGTTTCAGGATCACAGAGGTGGACTGCATGGAATTGTTCAATCAACAATTGCCTGTAATACTTTTTTGGGATAACTCACACTTCCTGGTGCTTGAAGGGAGAAGAGGGCGCAAAATTTATCTCAATGATCCTGCCTTCGGACCTAGGACTGTCGATATAGAAGAGTTCAATCGTTTATTTTCAGGAGTTTACCTCAGCTTTTCAAAAACTGAGGATTTCCATAAAAGCAGAAAGCCAGCCACAGTGTTCATGGGGTTGTTCTCCCGGCTTAAAGGAGCGGATTCAAGTTTATTTTTTGCATTTGCAGTGAGTCTTTCACTTATCTTGCCGGGGCTGGCTGTTCCGTCGCTAAGCAAGATATTTGTTGATCAGTATCTCTTGGAAGGGGAAAATGATTTTGCCCATCCTATCCTTGCCATCCTTTCGCTTTTTCTTATAGCTTCAGTCATAATGCATTGGCTTCAGAAAACTGTTTTGATAAAACTTGAAACAAAACTAAACCTAAGCAGCAGTTATAATTTTATGTGGCATATCCTGAGATTGCCTCTGGTGTTTTTTTCGCAGCGATCTTCCGGGGATGTTGTCAGCCGTCTGCAATCAAACAATGAAATAGCCAATCTTCTTTCCGGGCAGCTTGCCGCAACTCTGTTTAATATGATTCAGATTCTTTTTCTAGGGATTTTTATGTTGCTTTTTTCCTGGAAGCTCACGCTGATTGTTTTTCTTTTCGCTTTTATCAATATCATCGTCTATCATGCCACAAAGAAGTTAAAACGTGATATTGGGTTCCGCCTGCAGGAAGCAAAGACAAAATTGACTGGCACAAGCATGTGGGGAAACTATATGATTGAAGCGATGAAAGCGTCTGGCGCGGAAAGTGATTTTTATGCGCGTTGGGCTGGATTCCATGCCAAATTCATCAATGCACGGCAACAGCAAGCCTGGGTTAACATTCTCACGGACGCAGTTCCTACTCTATGCACTGGTCTGTCAACCGCCCTAGTGCTGGGTGGAGCATCACTGTTAATTATTCAGGGAGAACTCACTATCGGGGACTTGCTTGCTTTCGTAATGCTGGCGACCCAATTCAATGCGCCAATCAATGGATTGGTTCAGTTCGGCAGTTCTCTTCAGCAGATATCCGTTGAAATAAAAAGACTTGATGATGTGCTTGATTATGATGTTGACAAAAAGTACACCAGACCGGAAGCAATTGCCCCTGAGCTACTAAACCATAAGAAGTTGACGGGGAAACTTGAATTGAAAAATATCACATTCGGATACAGCAGTATGGAAGCTCCAATTATTGAAAACTTCAATCTTACTTTGACGCCAGGCTCCAGGGTGGCCTTGGTCGGCCCTTCAGGAAGCGGAAAAAGCACAATTGCAAAATTGATCGCAGGGCTTTACAGCCCATGGGAAGGGGAGATATTGTTTGACGGGGTTCCTCTTGAGCAGATACCTGTCAGCATTATGGCTGTTTCACTGGCTGTCGTTGAACAGAATCCTTTCTTTTTTAAAGGCTCAGTCAGAGAGAATATTACGATGTGGGATTCTTCAATTCATGAGGATGAGATAACCCTGGCGGCCAAAAGAGCTGAAATATATGAGGAAGTCGCCCGTCGCTTGGGGGCATTTGAATGCGAAATGCATGAGGCTGGGACAAATTTCAGCGGCGGGCAGCTTCAAAGGCTTGAAATCACACGCGCGCTTCTTTCTGATCCCAGCATACTCGTCATGGATGAAGGAACATCATCTCTGGATCCCATTCTGGAGGGGAAGATTTACAATAACATTCGCTCCCTCGGCATTACTTCTTTGATTATTGCTCACCGCTTAAGTGCGATCCGAGACTGCGAAACAATTCTGGTTATTGAAAAGGGCAAGGTTGTGGAAAGTGGAACCCATGAAGAACTAATAAAAAACAACGCCTCTTATATGAGGTTTATAAATTCAGAACAGTAAGAATATTTTCATGATAAAATCAATAGACATAGATGATAAAATTTCACTTGGAAAAGATTTGAATAAACCTGTCTTTCTGGATCAAGCGGATCGGATCATTACCGTAAAAAGCGGTTATATGGATATTTTTGCGGTTAAGTGTAAGAACAAAAGTCTGGAAAGCAGGCTTCATCCCATGGGAAGAATCGACGCTGGAAAGGCAGTATTTTCATTCAAGGTGGATTTTCATTCTTTGCAATATACAAATGAGGACTCAGATTCCAATGAAAAATTTAGAATTGTCGCTTATGCAGGAGAAGATACGCTTCTTGAGGCAGACGATTTGCCAGGGATTGAACAACTTCCCGACTTGCTGGACTCAATAGTTAACTGGACAATTGTGATCCTGAAAGGATGCTGTTCAGATTTCAGGCTTGAACGTTCCAATATGAGGATTCTTGACAGAGGTGTTTCTGTCAATCTGAAAGAAGGTGAAATCGTTTCTTCTGATGAACTGCTTTGGATTGAACAGGGAAATAACGCCGTATTCAACGATGATTTAACCCCGGATGGTGGAATAGCGGAGAACTCAACAATGCTTCCTGTTGCCTGGAACCATTTGCTTGAATGTAGAACTTCCGGGACTGTTGCTCCGATTGCCACGGATGAACTGATAAAATCCGCAGGCTTAAGTCCCTTGAGGAGATTATTTGTTAATTTCCACTCAAAACTTCCGGGAATTTTCAGCGGGCAGGAAAGTGAAATTAAAGAAAAAATTGATTACCTTGAACATCAGAAAACAAGTGCGCTTGATCATGTAATAGGTCATGCTCTCTCAGTTATCAAGCTTGAAGACTATCCGGTTCGGGGAAATATGGGAACCCCGGAGTCCAAGGACTCTTTATTTTTTGACGCAGCTAAAATTGTGGCGCACTCTTTCGGGCTGGATATCAAAAATTTGACTTCAAGTATCGAACAATATAAAACATATTCTGATTATCTGGCGGACATTGGAAGCCAAAATGGTTTTTATGTCAGACAGATTTCCTTGCGGAATGACTGGCCTTTAAAAGATGGACTATCTTTTGTCGGGGTTATTGAAAAAACCGGCATCGCATGTGCTGTTATAAGCAAATATGACCATTATCTGATAATTGATCCCGGCACAGGGGAGAAGACAAAAGCAAGCCGGAATAATTCAGAAATCCTTTCTCATATTGCTTTTACCTTTCATCCTGTTTTGAATCATAAATGTTCAGGTTTTGAAGACCTCTGGAAGGTCTTTTCCCTCAACGGCTCCAGAGATATGTCAATGCTTGTGCTTATGTCGTTGTTTGTTGCCTTGCTTGCATTGGTTACACCCATTTTTACTCAATTGTTGATTCAGGAGGGGATTGTCTATTCGGATGTCCATTTTGTTATATACCTGACGGCTGGGTTGATAACTACGTCAATAGTGATAGTGATTTTTGATATCATCAGAAATCTTGCAATTCTTCGCATTGGGGCTAAAAGCAGTGCATTTCTGCAAAGCGCCGTCGTTGATAGACTATTGAAATTACCTGTTGCTTTTTTCCGGAAATACACTGCTGGTGACCTGGCAATGAGGACTTTGGGTGTTGAAGGAATCCAGAATGTATTGAACCGATCACAAATAACCGCGCTCATAGGAGGGGTTTTCTCTCTGGTCAGTTTTGTGCTGATGTTTTACTATTCGTGGGAACTTGCTTTGGTCGCTGTTGCAATGGTCATCCTTGCCGGCTCCACAACTTTATTTTTTTCATTGTGTCAACTCAAGTACATCAGGACATCACTGGATCTGTCCGGAAAAGCTAGCGGGATCGCTTTCCAAATGTGCAACGGTTTGGCAAAGCTCAGAATCATGGATAAAGAACCTCAGGCTTTGGCTAAATGGGGCGAAGAATATTCAAGTTTTGCTAAATGCTCATACAGCAGCAAAATTATTGGAAGAACTCAAGTGATTTCTGATCTGAGTATTTATTCTTTGGCGCAATTTGTAATATTCGGGAGTATTGCATGGTTGCTCAAAGGTGATATTTCCATCGCTTTCTTCATCGCGTTTATAAGTGCATTCACGCAATTTTATATGGGCATGAAATCCATGACCGACTGCGTTGCCTCTCTTTTGCCTGTAAATGCTCTATACAGAAGAATGAAACCAATATTGGATATCCCGACTGAATTTGATGAAAACAAAACACATCATGGAGTTCTTAAAGGAAATATTGAGGTTAACAACATCTCGTTCAGGTATGATGCCAACTCTCAATTAATTCTCAATGATGTCTCAATGAAAATCAACGATGGAGAATTCATTGCTATTGTCGGACCTTCTGGAGCCGGTAAGTCAACATTGTTGAAATTGCTGCTGGGACTCGAAAAACCGGAAAATGGTTCTGTTTTCTATGATGATCAGGATATTTCGTCAGTCAGACTCAGGCAATTGCGAAAATCTATTGGAATTGTCACTCAGAATGCCATGCTTATTCCAGGAACCATCTTTGAAAATATTGTTGGTTCATCCCCTTTTACTATCGATGAAGCCTGGGAAGCCGCAGAAATGGCCGGACTTAAAAAAGATATTGAAAGTTTTCCCATGGGAATGCACACTTTTGTGGCGGAAGGCTTCGGAACATTCTCCGGTGGCCAGACGCAGCGGCTTATTATCACAAGGGCCATCATCAAAAAACCCGCGATTCTTCTTCTTGATGAAGCTACAAGCGCTTTGGACAATCAGACTCAGGAGATTATAACAAAAAGCCTCGACAGAATGAAAATAACTAGAGTTGTTATAGCGCATCGTTTGTCCACTATCCGCAATGCAGACCATATTTATGTGCTTGACAAAGGGACAATTGTTGAATCCGGAACTTATGATGAACTGGCAAAAAACAATCAGCTTTTCACCAAACTCATAAAAAGACAAATTATTTAGGATAATATTTTGTGACCGGATGTTTTTAACTCAAATATGATTCAAATATTCGCTAAATGTTAAAAAGAATCAATGAATGTTGAACTTTTTCTGTCTTGTTGCTGTCAATTGACATATATTATTAAAATAAAAAAGGAGGGTTTGGTTATGGCTGAAGGCAAAAAAATGATGTCCCAAGAAGAGAAAATGGGAAAAGCAAAAGATTTATTTGAAGAAATACAGAAACTGGAATTATCGGAGGATGAACTGAATAATATATGCGGAGGGCGTAATGAAATTAGTTATATAAATAATTCTAACGATAAAAACAATTCTGATGTAGTAATATTCTAAAGAAGAAAAAATCGAAAAAGCAAAAGATTTGTTTGAAGAATAGCTGTACATATCCAGCGATTTGCAGATAAGGTGAGGGCGTCACATTTGCCCGGATATTTGAAGGATGGGCAAAATTAACCTTATGAATCTTTCAATTAAAAAGCCTTTTTGTTTACGAGAAATTCTATCTTATCCCAAATTTCAAAACGCTGTTGTCGGCTCGAGACATTCGTTCCTCCGAGATAACCTTGGATGTATTCAAAATTTCTGTGAAGCGATGCGTTATTAAAGTTAATGAAGCCCGACGTAGCGTGATATCGTCGCTTGATTGGCACATGACTGCGCTCAATCGGAGTGACTGTAATATGCATTATTCCGTGTTCGGCTTCCAGCAGCCTGTCGGACTTTTCCTTTGGCATGTGCGGCATGATTCTGATAGTGTAATATATTAGGGCCTGTCCGTAAAAGTGGCTTCTTGGCTTCTTGGCTTCTTCGTTTTTGAAGAGCCTTGAAGTTTTTATCTCCTTTTTTTCGACAAGCTCCCTTGGCGATCGCGGACAAAGGCCATTGTGAATTCCATTTTCATCCAGCTTTTCGCGGCTCCGTTTTCCATCAAAGCCGCGATTGGAAACAATGGCTTCAACTGCGCTGGATTCGGGCTTATGTCTTTCCATTAAATCCTGGAATTTTCGCTGATCCGCCGCCTTGCTTTCATAAAATTGCCAGTCAACAATAAAGCCATCCATGTTAAAACAACTTTAGATATCTTGACTTTTCGTTTTTGATGCACTATAATAGGTTTGACGTCAAACAAAGGATTGCAAATGAAGGTTACAATAAAAGATGTTGCAAAGCTGGCAGGAGTGTCCGACACTGCAGTTTCCCTTGCGTTTAAAGATAACTCGCGAATAAGCTCTAAAACAAGAGAGCTCGTACTCAAGGCCGCTAAAGAATCAAACTATACTCCGAATCTTGCTGCAAAGAATCTGCGTTCAGGCAAAAGCAATACTATAGGCTTTATTGTCAATGACATTGCTAATCCGTTTTATGCGCTTATGCTTAAGGAGGCGGAAAAATCTCTGGAAAAAGCCGGCTTTGACATGTTTGCGGCAAGCAGTGGGTGGGATGCAGGAAAAGAACTCAAGCTTATAGAAAAAATGCTGCAAATGCGTGTTCAAGGCATTATTGTATGTTTCTGTGAAAAAGGAAATGAAAGCCTGAAGGTGCTTGATAAATACAATCTGCCGCACATTGCTGTGGATTCATATCCAGACTACTACAAAGGTTCATATATCGCCAACGATTTTAAAGCTTGCGGCAGAATAATGGCGGAGCATTTCATTGAAATAGGAGTCAAAAGGCCGGGAATCCTGGATGCAGACGAATCAATGAAAAATTTCAGCGCATTCAGAAAAATATTTAACTCTTTTAAGAACAATCTAGACGCAAAAGGATTAAAAATATCAAAGAAAAATATTATAAGCGCAGGATTGAGCATTGAAGCAGGCCGAAAAGCATTTGGTCAGTCAAAGATTAATAATTTTGACGCTGACGCTGTTTTCTGCGCAAATGATTTGTGCGCTTTGGGATTTATGGAAGCCGCTGAAAATTCAGGGATAAAAATAGGAAAAGATATTGCTGTAGCTGGAATAGATGACATTGATATTTCATCCTTTTCAAAATTATCACTCACTTCGATCAGGCAACCTTATTCAGCAATTGCACAAGAGGCTGTTTCAAACTTATTGATATATATATCATCTTCAAAAAAGCAAGTCAAAAAAGAGCTAAAACCTGAACTGGTGATCCGCAAAACAACATCAGTGTTCAATAATAAAAGAGGATAAGTAAAAATGAATGATCTTGTTATACCAGAGGAAGAGTTCACAGAAAGAGTCAATCGCCTGCAATCAGTCTTTGCAAACAAAGAATTGGATGCCGTCCTTGTTTTTTCGACAGAAAGCGAGCCAGCTGGCGTCAGATATTTTTCTGATTATTGGCCAAGCTTTGAAACGGCTGGCGTTCTCGTTCCCAAGACGGGAAAGCCCATTCTTCTTATTGGGCCTGAAAGCATGACGTTCGCGAAAGGCCGCTCAAAAATAGATAACATTGTAAGGATGAAAGATTTTAGAGAATCATCCATGCCAGATTACCCAGGCGCAAAACTTGTCGACTGGAGAGAGCTGTTCAGTGATTTTAAAGTTAAAAAGCTTGGGGTTGCTGGATGGCACATGCTGCCACATTCCATCTTTAGAAATATGGCTGAAACATTGGGCAATAACAACATATCAGACGCCGATGAAATAGTAAGGAAAGTAACTCTGAAAAAAAGCCAGGCAGAATTACAATGCTTAAGAGAAGCCGCCAGAATTTCAGAATTGGGTTTTAAGTCGGTTTTGGAAAACATTAAGCCGGGAATGACAGAAGCTCATCTCGCCGGGATTGCCACAGGAGCGATGATGGAAAACGGAGCTGAATCAACAGGTTATCCTGTGTGGTGCTGCAGCGGACAGAACTCAACTCAAGCCATAAGTCGTCCAACCCTGCGTCAAGTAAAAGAAGGAGAAATCATCCATTTCAGCGTCGGAGCGAAGGTGTCAGGCTACAGCGCGAGCATAGGCCGGCCGGTGGTTTTGGGCAAATGCCCAGATGAAACCCTCAAATTTCTGCAAGTCGGACTAGATGCGGAAAATATGACAATTGACTTGATGCGCGGAGGAACTCAAGCTTGTGGAGTCGCTAAAAAAGTTCATGAATTCATAACGGACAAAGGCTATGGGAAAGCGATTCTCTACGGCCCAGCTCATGGGTGCGGACAGATGGAATGCGAGTTTCCATTCCTTGAAACATCATCTAAATTTATACTTGAGCCGGGGATGGTGTTTATGGTGGATATATTTCTAGCCCAGTCTGATATGGGGTTCCGCTGGGAAGATGGCGTAATTATAACAGATGGCAAAGCCGAGGAGTTGTCAAACTATAAAAGGGAGATAAATATAATATGATTATTGACATCCATGGTCATTTAGGCAATATAAATTTTGCCCCTTTCTGGCAAGCAGAATCGGCAAAACTTGAAGAGCATTTGGACAAAGCCAATATAGATAAGCTTTGCGTATCTTCTGCAAAATCAATAATGTATGATGTAAAAGAAGGCAACAAAGAGCTTGCCGATGCATTGGGCAAATCAGAA
>CAZYVR010000115.1:0-15292 GCA_964651145.1 uncultured Victivallales bacterium
CCCCGGCAAACGTCCGGGGAAGCCCCCGGAGGCATGTTTTTACTTTAAAAAACCATTTTCACTGAGGGGTTGCTTTCTGGAAATAAAAACATAAAAACAATTCTTTTCGCTGTTGACATAATTCTAAATAAAAGTATAATAGCTTTATAGATTCTAGATAATAGAATTTAAAGAAAATAATATACATTATATAGAATAAAAAAATGAACAACACACTTACAAACGGTTTCAAAATACTCGAATATCTGGCGGAAACGGCCAAGCCGCATTCTATCAAAGAATTGGCGGAAGCTTTCAAGCTGCCTAACAGCCATATTTGCCGTCTTCTGAAAACATTGACTGAAACCGGATACGTGGAGCAGGAAAAAGGCAACCGCAAATATAAAGTCAGTCTGAAAATTCTGCGCCTTTCAAATGCCTGCATCAAGCGCATGGAAATACGCAATCGCGTCAGACCTTACGCCGACAAGCTTTCCCGCGAATTAAATCAGGCTGTCTACCTGGCGGCTCCGCATGAAGGCCATGCGCTGATAGTGGACGTGCTTTATCCAGGCGGAGTGTCAAACGACGCAAGCCAGGCGATAGGCAATTTAAACATAGCGCACACAACCGCAAGCGGCAAAATATGCGCGGCTTATCAGGAAGACATTGATTCGTATCTGGAAACAATAGAGTTGTTTAAAATCACTGACAAAACAATCACCGACAAAAAACTTTTCAAGCTTGAGCTCGAAAAGATCCGGCGCGAAAAAGTGGCTGTAACAGACTCGGAAAAAGGCGATGGCGTTGCCGCGCTGGCATGTCCTCTTTTCAACTGCAACGGCGAATTTGTCGGAGGCATTGGCTCTATGCTTCCTCCGGGAGAACATTCATCCGAACAATGGGACACTTTCAAAGAGAAAATTAAAGAGGCGGCTGAATCTGCGTCGTTCGCGCTTGGATATTCTCTTCAGAACCTAGTCTGACCACAAAATTTCCATATATAAACCCAAATTTTTACAGGAGGTTCAAAAATGAACACTCAAGATGTCAAAGCAATCGCAAAAGAATTCGGCGCCGATTTGATTGGCGTGGCCCCCATCGAAAGATTCAAACAACTTCCGGATGAAAAAAATCCTGCCTTTGTTTTCCCGGAATGCAAGTCTGTCATTGTCGTTGGAAGACGCATCTTGCGCGGTTCTATGCGCGGAGTGGAGGAAGGCACAAACTTCGGAAGCACTTATGGATGTTTCGGATTAAACTATCTTGAAGACAATTTCCTTTCAAAAACAACCTACGACATTACCTGCTGGATTGAAGAGCATGGCTTTGAAGCGGTTCCGCTTTTCGGATACAGCGAGGAAGGAATGCCAAAGGCTGTTCCTGTGGAGCCCGGCAAGCCCGCTCCAAATATAATCGTCGATCTGGAATTCGCGGCGCAAGCAGCGGGAATTGCCGAAGTCGGCCTGGGCGGCTTTCTTATTTCACCTGAATTTGGAACGCGACAGAGACTGGCAATGATTCTGACCGACTGTGAGCTTGAGGCGGATGAAACCATGACAAAAAGCGTTTGCGACGACTGCAAAGCATGTGTTGACGCCTGCCCGCTTGGAGCTTACGACCTGTCGCAGACAAACACATTCGGCGTGGAAGGCCATGAAATGGAAGTGGCAAAAATAGATTATTCCATATGCAAAACCTGCCCGAACGGAGCCACAACCGCGCCTGGCAGAGGCACGCGTCCCGACAGAATAGCCGCCGCATGCGGGAGAGCATGTCTTGTCCAATTGGAAAAAGCGAAAAAATGTTCCAATCGCTTTGAGAACGTTTTTAGAAAGCGCAAGCCATGGGCTTTGGATCCTTTCAATAAAGCTGTGGCTGTGGGGGAAAACTCCAGTGGCGGAATGATCGGCCGTGACACCGGAACCGCAGGAAAATAAACAAAGGATATTCGCAAAATGAAAATCACATCAAAACAGATAAAAGAAATAGCGGCGCGTTTCGGACACGGCGGGGAAAGCATTTTGGGAATCGCAAATATTGAGCGTTTCGACAATGCGCCTGCAATGATGCACCCAAAAAATATTTTCCCGGAATGCAAATCGGTAATAAGCATCGTTCAGCCTATTCCAAGGGGGACATATCGCGGAATCACAGAAGGAACGCATTGGAGCAATTATACATATTACGCGTACAACCGTCTGAACACTCTCTACAGGCCGATTGTGACATATGAAGTGGCGCGTTTTATTGAGGACAACGGATTTGAAGCCGTTCCTGTTTACCCAGGAGTTCCGGAGCGTCCAGGCATGAACAAGCCAGTTGTCGATGACGGACGGCCAGCGCCCGAAGTAAACCTCAACGTGCGCGTTGCCGGGGTGGCCTGTGGTCTTGGAGAAATCGGCTGGTCAAAAGTTTTCATACATCCAAAGTTCGGGCCGCGCGTCAGGCTAGGCACCATTCTAACGGATCTGGAGCTTGAGCCTGATCCGCTTATTGAACCAGGCACGCTTTGCAGCAAGTGTATGAAATGCGCCAAAGAATGCCCGGGCGGAGCCATCCCAAAACTCGGTGATCGCGATCCAATAAGAATTAAGATAGAAGACAAAACTTATGAATGGGGCGATGTCCATATGGGCCGCTGCACCCTGACGCATCACGGGTTGAATTACGAAGCGTCGCCATTCCTTAAAAGCGCGTTTCCCGGGTTCAAGCTTGACGTGCGCAATTCAGACATGTCAGAAGAGGCCGCGTACAAGATGACATACGGCCTGGCCCTGAGCAACTGGCGCGCGTCCGAAGAATTCCCTGCAGACAGCTCGGTCCCATTCTATAAGCAAATACTCAGCCATGTTGGATATTTTGCGATTTGCGGAGCAAAGGGATGCATACGCTCATGCATGGATTTTCAGGAAAAATCCAAGCGAATCGACCAGAATTCATTCCCCACAAAAGTATTTCCCAGAAAGCCCTGGTCGCTGAAGGAACCGGAACTGGACGAAACCGGAGGAATAGCGGAAGGCAAATACCCGGAGCTGTTTAACAACCCGGACAAAAACGCCGGAAACTGGGGCGAAGAAATCCCAAGTTAAGCGGTTTAATCAAAAGTTTTGAAACTAAAATAATCCCGGCGAAGCCGGAATAAAAAACAGACATTTGGGGGGAGAGAGCAAAAACTCTCTCCCCTATCTAATATGACATATAGCCACGTTCTCTTCTTTTCGCCTAATCTCTATTAACTATATTTATATCTCGCCACACACCGCTGTCGCATAATTAACCAAAGTCCAACTGCTCTCGCTTTTGGCTACCCACTATCAGTCCGGACAAATTCCGGTTTTTTAGATTAGCTTGAGGCTATGAGGAAGGCGAAAGCCACTGCAAGTTCGGTTGTTTCGCAGCATGCGCCCAAAACGTCGCCGGTCACGCCTCCGATTTTGGAAGTGGACTTTATTTTCCAGTAAAAAATGACGAAAGCCGAAAAGAAAAAACTCAAAGCAAACGCATGCGGCGGCAGATATATTGCCAATGGCAAAACAGATATTGCCGCAAAAAGCAATGAATAAAAGGGGACTTTTCCGATTACTTTGCCGCCAGTTCCTTTTTCTCTGGGATAACGGCCTATTGCGGCAAGGCAAAGCATTGCAAATCTTCCGAACACAGGAATAGCCATCATGAAAAGAATTATCATTATGCCATTCCCACGGGACAAAGTGAATAGATTTGCCATCATTGCCAAAGCAAGTATTTTGCCGGTTATCAAAAGAACAGCCCCGCCAACAGCTGAAGAGCCAACGTGCGGGTCTTTCATTATTTCAAGGCGTTTCTCTTTATTAGCCATGGCGGTGAAGGCGTCGCAGCAGTCGCAAAAGCCGTCAAAATGGAACATTCTGGTGAGCCATTCAAGAGCCGCCATATAGAAAAAAATGCAAGCAAGGATCAAAGGGAGATTGTGCATGGAAGGAATAAAAAAAAGCGTCAAAAAAAGCGGGACCACCGCGAAGGCTCCTACCAGATAACCGCAAAATGGATAAAAAGCCAAGCTCCATTTCCAGACAAAGTCATCGTCAAAGTGTTTTGTTTTCAGCGGGAAGCGCGTGAGAAAAGAAACAGCCAGGAGCAGGCCGCAAAATGGAGCCAGAATTCTTGGCAAAGGCTTTGATTTTGATTTCAATTCGGAGCTCATATTCCCTGACATTCCCTTAAAAGTTCAAGTTTTTCATAGGCTTTTCCGGATGCCAAAGCTTGTTTGGCCATAGTAAAGCCCTCCGCGAAATTTGCGGCAAAATCTGAAAGATGCAAGGCGGCGGCGGCGTTTGCACAAAAGAAATCGGCGTCAGGCGAGTCATGCTTGAACTTCAACGCGTCTGTTATTCTTCCGGCATTTTCAACGGCATTTTTTCCGCTGGATATTTTCTCGAATGGAATGGGTTTTATCCCAAAATCTTCGGGGCGCGTTTCTATTACTTCTATTTTGGAATTTTTCAGAACTGAAACCCTAGTGGAGCCGCAGGGCGAAAATTCGTCCATTCCCAAGCTTTCCTCCATGCCGTCCACCATTCCGTACGGCGCAAATGATGCTTCCATGCCAATATCCTTCAGTATCCATGTCAATTGGTCGCACACTTCCGGGGCATACGCTCCTATTACAATGCGGTTTGTCTGCTCGCATGGCCTTGTGAGCGGGCCTATAATATTGAAGGCGGAAGTGAAGCGCATGGTCTTTATAAGACGAGCCCAGCCTGACTTGAGAAACGCTTCGCCTGGCAAGTAACATATGCCGTTGTCTTTCAGGGATTTCTCTGCCGCGTCGAGCGGCGCGGATAGATTTATTCCGAGGATTTCAAATGTGTCGGACGCCCCGGACACACCGGTGACCAGGCGCGCGCCTTTTTTGGCCACAGTCAGGCCGCAAGCGGAAGCAATCAACGCCGCCGGAGTGGAGCAATTCACCGTTTTAAGATTGTCAGAGCCGGTGCCGACAATATCGCAGACAGTCTGTCCGTCTTCCACTGATATTTTTGCGGTGTCGTAAAGGTCCATGGCATCCCAGGCTCCGGCAAGCTCGTCAATTGTTGGCTTTCGCGCTATGTGAGCCATTAAAAACGCGCCCTGTTGAAGCTCCGGCTGAATATTCAGAATCACCTGCCGATAAGCTTCGCGTGACTCCTCGCGCGACATTGTATCGCCTGTGGCAATCCTGCAAATAAGGTGTCCAAATTCGCGAAGCTCTTTTTCTGTGGCTTTCATGTTTTTTCCCGCATATTTTTAATAAGTTAAGACAAGTTATCTCGAATTCCAGCCCATGGCAAGCCCGCAATCAAATAAACGGCAGGCTTCTTTGCTTTCGGAATTCTTTTGGGGTCATGTTTGTGAATTTAGTGAACGCTCTGCTGAAATTGGAGGAATTTTCGTATCCCAGAACGCAGGCGGCCTCTTTGCAGCTCAAGTTCCTTTCAGTCAATAATTTTCCAGCCAATCGCATTTTTTGCCTCAAAATATATTCCGACGGACATAGCCCTGAATTATCCTTGAACATTCGCGAAAGATGCTCTCTTGACACGCACAGCTTTTTCGCAACTTCCGCCACGCATATTCCCGACTCGAGATTGTCGTTTATGATTTTCATGGCTTGAGACACAGTGTTTTCAACGCTGTTTTCTTTGCCTTTAAAAGTCGCTTCTTCAAGGGTTTTGAATATTTTCAGGACAATTCCAGCCCCTTCCGCCGGATTCACGGCCTGTGAGCTTTCTTTGCCTTTTTTGAAGTCAATAAGCCAAGTGAAAACATCTGGATGGATATTATAGACGGGGCCATGACGCGATGTCATCTCGTCAGTCATCTCCATGCTGGCTCCACCCGAAAAGCTGATCCACGCAAAACGCCATGGCTCTTTGAAAGTTTTGGGATAATAGTAAACTATTTCCGGGTCGGACACACGGCAAAGAAATGCGCGGCCTTCGGGCAAATCGTACTCATTGCGTCCATGCCTGAAACGCCCCGCTCCGCTGACTGTCGCCACCAACACCGCCAATTTATCCGAACGCTTTGCGCCTTCGTTGTAGTAGGAAGGGCTGTCTATAATTTCTTCGCTCACGCATGACGGCGCAGGAAACGATGAAAGACGGCCTTCCGTTCTGAAAAAAACACTCCATAGATCCATAATCTCACGCGATGACCCTTCTTTGTCACATAATGACAATATGTATCCATTGACAGCAGTATCAAGTTCAACATATAATATAATTAATGAATTTTAAAAATCACAGAATGATTCAAGCAGGAGATTTCATTATGAACAAAGTTGATTTTGCAGATGGCGTTCGCTCAATGGTTTCTGAAAAACAAATGGATGAGGCCGCAAAAAAAATGCGATCGACATATGCTCTTAAGCCGGGAGCTGCGTTTTATCGGAAAGAGTTCGGTTTTTACGGCATTGAAGAATGGCGTTCTCAAGGATTGCCGAAAGACGCCGACATGAACAAGCTGTTTTGCTACGATCCACCTGCAAGGCACAGCCTTGGTCAGCTGGGCTGGTGCGAGGCGGCTTTTATGCCGGCATTCGAGGAGAAATTAATAGAGGAACGCGGGGCGGAATGCGAAGTTGCGCAGGACAAAGCCGGACGAAGCGTCCTGTACTTTAAAGGCGCGCGAAGCGGATTTATGCCTGAATACCTCGACCATCCCGTAAAAGATATGGGCTCATGGGAAAAGAATGTAAAATGGCGCTTGGATCCAGCCGCTCCCGGGCGTTTCGACGATATTGAATCAAGAATGGCCGCTGCCCGCAAAGTCGCGGCGCAAGGGCACATGATTGTTCAGAATCTTATTGGCGGCTACATGTATTTGCGAAGCCTGATAGGGCCTGAGGATTTGCTCTACGCGTTTTACGACGCCCCCGAACTGATCCACAATTGCATGCAAACATGGCTTGAGCTTGCCGATGCGGTCATTGGCGAGCATCAAAAATATGTGACCCTTGACGAACTGTTTATGGCTGAAGATATCTGCTACAACAACGGCCCTTTGATTTCGCCGAACATGATCCGCGAATTCCTTTTGCCCTATTACACCAAGCTTATTGAAAACGCAAAGACGCGTCAAATCGACAAGGAACGACACATGTTCATTCAGATTGACACCGATGGCGATGCCCTTCCTGTCATTGACATTTATATGGAAATTGGCATGGATGCAATGAGCCCCTTCGAAGTTGCCAGCGGTTGCGACGTTGTGGAAATAGGGCGCAAATATCCCAAGTTAATAATGAGCGGAGGCATCGATAAAAGAATCCTTGCGAAAAGCAAGGACGAAATAGACAAGCATCTCGAATACATTCTGCCCGCGATGAGAGCGCGCGGCGGATACATTCCCACCTGCGACCACGGAGTGCCCACCGAAGTCTCGCTCGAAAATTACATGCATTATAGAAAACGCTGCATAGAGCTTGGCGGCTAACCAAGGCGTGCTGTTATATGTTTTCAGATGTCAGAATATGCTTGAGCCCGTGGCCAGACGGGAGTAATTGTCGCTGACGCCTTCCAGTCCGGAAGCTTTTTCGTCAAGCTCGGGGATGCTGTCGGACGCGCCGCTTAGAATGTCCTGAATTCTTCGGCCCAGCTCAGCATATCTGGCGGCCAGTCCAGCCAGACGAACTTGAATGACTTCAAATCCAAAAGGCTTGTTTTTTCTGAACCATTGCGCGCGGAAGGTTTCAGAAAGCTCTTCTATTTCTTTTTTCATTGCAGGTATCATGGACGCGACATCTTTAAGTGCGTCATTTGACTTGCTTTGCCATGCCGCTTCGAGCTTCAAGCGCAATCCTATTTTGGCTTTCAGAGTTTTGACTATGGCAAGCGCATGGACTATGTCGCCAGCTTTTCCGCGCTCACAGCCAGCAAGGCGCGTTTCTATGCCTGAATATTGCTCGAGGATTTTTTGCCAATATCCGTCCTCTTTCCTGGCTTGATTGTTCCAATAGATGCCAAGAAGCGGATCGTCCCAGAGTATTGCGGCGGCAGTTGCTTCGTTTTCCATTTCCGAGGCTGTTTTATGGGCTTCATAGCTGCCTGAACATGCAGCGTCAAAGCGTTTTTCAAGCATATTCTCGTCGGGCTCTCCGCCGCTATAGCAACGTTCCGCCGCATAGCACAGACCTGCCAGGGCTGAATCAAATTCGCAATATGCGCCATCGTCGCCCCACATGGTGAAGAAAAATTCATCGAGCTTTGCTTTAAGGCACGCGTCAATGCACGGATCGATGGTTTCTTTGGTTTGCTTGTGATGGTGCCACAGGCGTTTCCATGTCCACACGCCGGAGCCCATAAGCGGATTAAATCCAAGCTCGCGGTGACGTTTGATCCATTCAGTGTAAAAGTCTTCTTCCTTGTGGTAATAGTCCCAATAAACAAGCTGCGCTTCCTGAGGTATTTTAGCTTTGACATCGTCCGGAATAACGCAGTCTTTGTCGTAATAATCCTGTGTTTTGCTTCCCATTCTGAAATACATGTCAGACCATATCATCGGACTTAAGCCGCGCTCTTTGCACCTTTTTGCCACTTTGTCGAGATGCTCATTAAAGATGTCGAATCCGCGCTTGTAGCCGTTGATGTCCATAAAGCGTCCGCGTCCCAGATCATGGGTTTCATCCATTCCCACGTGTATGCGGCGGCTCTTGAAAGTTGCCTGGAAAAGGTCAAGCATTTTGTCGATAAGCTCGTAAGTTTTTTCTTCGCTTGTGAGCATTACCTCATTGGTGTCTTTTACATCGGAGTAGGCTTGCCACTTAAGTATTTGCGCCAGATGGCCGAGCGTCTGAACGCAGCCTATCATTTCTATGTTCAGCTTTGCGGCAAATACATCAATTTCCTTCAATTCTTCCGCAGTGTAGCGTCCGCGCATATACCCAAAATAATCCTCTTCGGGAAGCTCGTATGTGTCTTCAGTGTACAACATCGCCATATTATATCCGAATAAGGCCAGGCGTCGGAGCCATTTTTTAAAATGCTCCACGGTCATGACGGCATTTCGCGAACAGTCCAGCATGATGCCGAAGGTGGAGAACGGAATATTTTCTTTAAGCTCTCCGCCATCTTCAGGAATTCCGGCCAGCAGAGCTCCTATTCCGCGCGCGGCGCCGCTAACCTTCTCGTATTCCACAATGGCCTTGCCGCCGGAAAGCTTCACGCTTAAGCCGCCGCCTGATTTTTTCTCGAAGCGAACAGAGATTCCTTCTCCGCAGCCTTTTGCCACAGGATATTCTTCGCCGAGAGTTTCAAGAATTGAATACAGTTCTTCAGGCGCGCTTTCGGCCTGCCAATAAACAGTTTTTCCGCTCATTTGCAAAATATCCTTAATATAAAATTTGCCTGGCTTTTATTTTTCGGTTGGAACAACTATGCCGCGCATAATGATGTTCTGACAGAAAACAAATATGATGAATGTTGGAATCGCGGCTATAAGCAGCGATGCGTAAACTACACCCGGCCCACTCATTTGCTGCAATTGATAGATCCATACCATAAGCGTCCACATTTTTTCATCCTGACAAAGCAAGAGCGCGAACATAAAGTTGCTGTATGCCATTGTGAATGCACTAAGGGCAATAACCGCCAAAATTGGCTTTGACAAGTTCATTGTGATTATCCAGAACATAGTCCACTCAGAAGCTCCGTCAAGCGATGCGCTTTCATAAAGCTCTTGAGGCAATGAGTCAAAAAATCCCTTCAAAAGGAAAATTGAATATCCGTTTGCAACCGCCGGGAGGACAAGAGCGGCAAATGTGTTCAGGAGCCCAAGCTTTTTCATTAAAAGAAACACTGGGATCTGTGTGACCATTGGAGGAAAAGCCATAGTAAGCATGAGGAACAGCAAAATTTTGTAGGTGGAAGGCATTTTAAAACGGCTCAAGGCGTAAGCCGCGAGCGGGTTGACAATTAATGCTATTCCGACCATCAAACTGCAATAAATAATGGTGTTTATCAGGCCACGCCCCTGGAACACAAGATAATCCACTACTGTAATAAAGTTTCGCATGGCAAATTCCCAACGCAAGCCAGCTTTGTTATTTTTAAAGGCTTTATAATGGGCTTGAAGCTGAGGCGGAAAAATCTGGAGAAAGCTTTTATATGATGTTCCCAAAGCCTTGTTTGTGGCGACAATTGTTTTATATTGATTTTTAAGGTAATCTCTGAACATAAAATCAACGCTGTGAATTCTCAGCATATCATCTGCCGCAATATAATTTTTGCCTGTTTTGGGGTCTTTCCAGCCGCCAAGAAAATCGACAAAATCGCTGAGGAGGATGCCCTTGAAAGGGACTTCCTCAACTAATGGAATTTTATTAAAAAATTTGTATGAAGTTCCATAACTTTTATTGTAAGCCGAAATGCTTTTATATTTGGCCTTCAAATAATTTTGATAAAGCGGCAGAGCTTTTTTGTCTAATCTGATCCACAATGGGTTCAATGTTTCCCTGACAAACTCCAGCCAGTCCGCGCGTTCGACTTTGTTTACAGGAACTGTTCTTGCCACATGCACATCTTTGTAGGACTTATAATCTGTGCCGTGCTTTTTGTTGTACACGGCAATGTCTTTTTCGTATCTTGTTTTAAGGAATAGCTTTTTAAAAAATCCTTCTATTGTAAAATAGTATCGGTTGCCTATTGGCTGGCTCTTTTTGTATTCCCAAAATTCTTCGTTAAGCTTGGCCTTGTTTGGCATTCTGGAGCTGTCGAAGCAAAAATCAGGAAGAAGAAAAAAAGAATTCCAGGAAACAAAGTCCGTTTCGAGCTTCTTGTTTACTTTGTCCAAGTCTTTCCCATATTTCTTTGCCACATGTTTTTTGAATTCGCGCAAAACCTGCGGCTTAGTTTTAGATGCCGGAGTGTGGACATATCCAACAGCATAGGAATAAACAGGAAGCTGGACATTTTTCACGAAGTCTACCCATGCGCCAGTCAATTTGTCATCTTTCTCGTCCGGCAGCTTTACATACTTGAATGACATTACTTCGTTGTCATAAATAAGATTCATCAATTCGGATTTCTCGTTAAAAAGCCCTTCCACGTGTTTGCCGTAAAGCTTTTCCGCGCTTCTGTAGAAGGCTGGAACGACTGAAAATTCAGTTTTGTCATAATTGCTTTTAGAGCTTCCGGCAAGCATAAGCATGAATGGATAAATCATAGTTATGGAGCCAAGCGCGAGAGAGCACACTATTGCGAAAAGCAAAATTCTTGTCTTAAAATGTTTTCTGCCGATGTTTGAAATAATAGCCATAGTTCAATAATTCCTTCTGATTACGCTTTGCTGCCAGCCGCTTTAAATTCGACTTTAGCGAGTATTTTCAACTGATGCATAGTAAATCCAATCATGATTAAGCCCAAAATCCATGCCATCGCGGTAGCCGGACCAAATTGCATATAAACAAAAGCCTTGTAGAAAATTTTAAGCCCGGCAACCTCAGTGTTGGCTCCCCCTCCGGTCATTGCCAGAATGCTCTGCGTCGAGCCGTACATCGCGCGGATGAACACTCCCACAAAGTTGATTATCAGGAGCGGTTTGAGAATGGGGAAAACGATGAAAAGTATTTTGTCAATAAAGCTGGCTCCGTCAATGTCGGCCGCTTCGTAGAAGTCATTGGAAATGCCCTTCAATGCCGCAAGGTAAATGAGGCATCCCGGCCCCATTCCGGCCCAAATCATTGGAATGACGCAGGCAATCATTGCGGAGTCGCTGTCCGTCAACCATTTAAATGGCTTGGGAAGGCACATGAATAATTTTTCAAAGACAGTTTTGTCTTTAATGGAAAACACCGGCCATGCAAAACTGCAGGCGGCCCAAAGCATTAAACCTCCGGCAACCAGAAAGCACAAGGCTATCAAAGTTTTTTGATGCATCATCAATCGACTGAAAAAGGAAAACATCACAAAAAACAAAAGAAGGCCAAAAAGTATAAAGAATATGGCGGGTATGTGCATCAGCACCATGTTGAGAACACCAAGCTCAGATGGCTCGTAAAACTGTTTCCACAACACAATAACCACCAGACTGGTAATGACGGCAGGCAGATAAAAAACTGTTCTGAAGAATATATTAAATATTGGGGACTCTTGCAAAAAGATAGCCAAAGCCACTGGCGGCAGGAATGTCAAACCCAAAATCAAAAAGCTAAATCTGAATGAGTTGACGACTGCAACCCACCATGACTTGTCCCACAAAACATTTCCGAAGTTGTCAAGCCAAACCCAGGAGGATCCTCCCACAATCCTGTAGTCCTGAAAAGCCATGATTGAGCCTTGTCCCAGCGGAAGATATCGCCACAATAAAACTGTAAGAGCGGCTGGCAAAAGAATAATGTATGCCCATTTATATTTAACAAATCCCCACCTTACTCTTTTCTCGTGCTCCCTTCCGGGAAGAGGAGGAGGAGTGAAGGCTTTGAATATTTTTTTGAAAACAAATGTAAATGCAACGATAATAAAAATCAAAGCCACTACAGCGGCAATTCGCCGAGTTCTTTTTTGCTCCGGCGTGATTATGCCCAACATCTCTTCGTCCGCTTTTTTTACGGCTTTTTTCAAGATGTTATGCATTACTTCAAGTCTCGCTTTAGGGTCTTCAGGAAGTTCATTGTCCAGCGCAAGACCTTCTGCCTCGTGAATTGGATACGTCATAAGTTCATAAGCCACATTGCTATTTTTCCCATAAGGCTCTGGCTGGCCAGTCTTCATGGCAATATCAAAGCATTCAAGCCACTGCTTGGGAATCAATCTCAAGAAATCTTCATAACCAAACATTTTGAGATATTCAGGATAAAGGAATTTTCCCATCCCTCCTTCCACATAGATTTTCGCCTTGATTTTAACAGCAACTTTGCTGTGATAAAAACTCATGTACTCCCAGGCTGCGTCGCGAATGACAGGATCTTTTATTCCTGAAAACATTCCCATCATCCTGCTGTTCAATTCGGCGCCACGATTGTTTCCCGGGCCAATCGGCACAGGCACCATTCCAGTTACGTCAGGATTTAGATTTGAAAGAATTTTCTCGTCAACATATGCCGTTTTCATTGCAATCTCGCCACGATCCCATTTCAAGCCTCGCTCGCTTTCTTTATAGGCATAGCCTTCACGCTCTTTGCCTAATTCGTCAATCCAAGGCTCAGTGCACAGCCTAGTGTAGAAGTCAAGAGCTTTTGCGGCGGCCATGCTATCGAAAACCGCGCGCCAAGTATCGGTTTTTTTGTCATATTTCATAATATCGCCGCCGGCTGACCAAAGAAAGGTTATCCAATGCCAGGACTCATGTTTTCCACGGCCAAAGCTAATGGCATACTGCCCTTTTGAAGGATGAGCAAGCTTCCTGCATTTCTCAAGAAGATCATTCCAAGTCCAGTTATTCTTTGGGTAAGCCACATTGTATTCGTCAAAGATATCTTTTCTGTAAAGCATAACTTTGCCAAGAGCCGCTCCGTACGGGAGCGCCCACACATTCTCTTTGCCCTTGTTTTTTCGTTTAATAACAGGCCAGATGCGCGGATGTATTCTAAAATCCAACTCTTCCTTGCTCAAGCTTGTCAAATAATTGTCTTCAGGCTTGTCAAGAGGATAGAGGAAATCCTGGGCTATATATGATGAAGACTGGCGGAAGTTCACATACATAATATCAGGAGAGATTCCGCCGGCGATGGCGAGCAGAGCAGTTTCGACGCCTTGAACTTTTATTCCTGAGAATTTTTCGAGTTTAATTTCAACGTTGTCCCAATTGTGCTTGCCATATTTTTTGGGATTCTTCTTATATTTTTCGGCGTATTTTTCCTTGAAAACCCTGGGGAAGTTTCTTACAAACTCTTTAACTGCAGCCACTTCGGCTCTGGTATATGTATCGGACTTGCTCGGATCGGGGAGATCAAAGAGCTTCAGGCTAATTGTGGTTTTTCCATCTTTTTCTTCAACGCTCCCGGCTCGAGCCATTGTTGCAAAAAACAAAAAAACAGCGGCAATTCGGAGGACTTTCATAGGCGCCTTTCTGAATATATATATGAGTTACTGTCTGTTAATGCTTCAAAAACACAAAATGCAGCCCTTAGTATAGAGGCGACACAAAGAAAAATCAAGCCCCCTGGCAATATTTGATGGAAATGTTCCATGAAGCACTTGTGATCGATTATTGGCGGCGATTTTGGATTTGTTCAGCAGAAAGGTGCTTGCATGGCGGATATCCAACACTTGCGACGCCGATTTCTGCGTGGAGGCGCTGCAGGAGGCCATTGATATTTACGGCGTGCCGAAAGTATTCAACACTGACCAAGGCAGCCAGTTTACGGGCGAGAAGTTTATTGGCAAGCTGAATGAGCACAGCATAAAGATCAGCATGGATGGCAAAGGGCGCGCCTTGGACAATGTGTATGTGGAGCGCCTCTGGCGGTCTTTGAAATACGAAAACATTTTTCTTCATGATTACAGGAGCTTGAAAGAATTGAAAGGAGGAATTAAACTGTATTTCAAGTTCTACAATGCAGAGAGGTACCATCAGTCGCTGAATTACCAGACGCCGGACGAGATGTACTTTTCTCTTGCAGGATGGGATCTAACCTTAGCCGCAGATGCCGCATAACAGACAGGCAGCCTTTGGCTGATTAGATTCATAAAGACGCGCATCTCCCTCCGGGAGATTTTTATGCGCATTTTAAGAAAAGAGCGGCTCCGCCGCAGGTGTTTCACACCTTAAAGAAAGAAAAAACTGTTCAGACAAAAGGGCTCACTTTACACTTTAATAAGCCTTAAATTCGCTTTAAGTTAATCATCTTGAATTCCATTGAATACTACAGTAGATTAAATAATAATGAATTTGGGGCAAAGTATTGAGTTGTGGATTTTAAAGGTGAAAAACTTAAATTTAAGGGGGCAGTTCCATGTCAACAACACAAACAAAAAGGAATATTATTGATTTCCTTTGGGAATGGGCAGAAAATTATAATCTATGGGGCAAGTTGCTAGTCAGCAAGATAGTAAATAAAGAATCTCCACTTCTAAAAGAAGAACGAAATGAAATTTACAACTGCTTTCTCACTGATATTGGTCTTGCTGATTCTGAGGGAACATTAGAAATTAACAGGCCATCTTTTGATTATTCCGGGAAAAGCATTTTTCTAAAATCATTACATATTTGATATATTGCCTCTCCAACTGTTTGGAAAATTGATTTACGTTTTGCTTTTTCTATTTTTTGTAAAGTAATTTCACCATTGGGCTTAATTCCTATACCAGTTAACTCATTATGTAAATTATCATCAGAAAGATTTATAAATCGA
>CAZYVR010000116.1:0-15257 GCA_964651145.1 uncultured Victivallales bacterium
AGCTTCGCAAAAGTAGTTGTATATTAAGCTGTTGCCGGGAAGGACAAAACTATGGCGGATAACAGCGTAATATTTCAAAAACTGGGAGGAAAATACCAGCTTGTAATGGACAAGCCGGATGACCTCCTGAACATTGACATTGTGGACGAAGCCCATTGGATGGGGACAAGCGCGCCATGTGACGCGTTTGCCTGTGACCCTCAATTGTTGAAGCATCTTGATACTGACGGCAATAGCCGCGTCAGAACTGACGAAGTCAAAAAAGCAAGAGCGTGGCTTTTTAAGATGCTTGCCGACCGCAGCCGTCTTTGTGAGCAGTCAGACACATTGTCAATCAGCGCAATAGATTCCAGTCACCCCGAAGGACAAGCCCTCAAGTCAGCCGCTGAGCTTATAGTCAAGAATCTGGAAGCGGAAAACACTGAAGAAATTTCTCTAGCTCAAACGCGCAGCCGCAAACAAATATTGTCGGGCGCCGCATGCAACGGCGATGGGATAATTCCGCAGGAAAGAGCTCAAGACGAAGGGACTCAAAAACTGATCCAGGATATAATGGACACAGTTGGCTCGGTTGAAGACGCTTCCGGCAAAAAAGGGGCAAACGCTGAATTAACCGACAAATTCCAAAAGCTCTCCGTCGAATATCTGGAATGGGTCAAAAAAGGAAGATTGACTAGAGGCCATCACTCATCAACAGTCCTGGTGTGGGGCCACAGCACGGAAGAAGCTTACAAATGCATCAGCGTGGTCGAAAAAAAGATCGACGACTTTTTCTCATTGTGCGCCCTTTTGCGCTTGGACAGAAAAATTGAGCAGGCTTTCAGCATCAGCGACGAAAAGCTCAAAGAGCTTGATATTTCCAATCGGGCGCAAGTCGACGCATGCATAGAAGCCAAGCCGCTGGCTCCGCCCAATGCGGAGGAATCCCTTTTTATAAACGAAAACATCAATACCGCATACCGCGAAAAAATGGACAAGTTCAAAGAGGTTGCCCTGTCCAAATTCAAAAAAGACGGCGACGCATCCACCCTGACACTGTCCGAATGGAAGGACATCAAAAAACTTTTTGCGGAATATTCTGGATGGTTTAATGAGAAAAAAGGCGCGGAAGTTGAAAAAATCGGGGAAAAAGCTTTGGCAAAATATCTAAGCGGCCCCGAAATAGAAAAGCTCAAACAACTGATAGAGGAAGACAAGGCTGTGGCCGACGAAGTCACGCAGATTGAAAACCTCGAAAAGCTTATCCTTTTCCATAAATTATTCATGGAATTCGTCAACAACTTTATCTCTTTCAACCGCCTTTTCGATCCGCGCGCAGTGTCTATGATACAAATAGGCAATCTGGTCATTGATGAACGTCGCTTTGACCTGGTTGTCAAAGTCAAAGACAGGGCGGCTCACAAAAAAGTGGCGATGCGAAGCAATATTTGCATAATGTACCTGACTGTAATTGTCAGAAATGGCGACAAAGACGAAAAAATGGATATAGCCACGGCTGTGACATCCGGATTCACCACTAATCTTTATGTTGGGAAAAGAGGCATATTTGTCACCCCCGACGGCAAAACATGGGACGCAGAAATAGTCGATTTTATTCAACAGCCCGTGTCGCTTTCGGAAGCCCTGAGAATGCCATTTAAAAAGCTGGGCGAGTTTCTTGGAAAACAAGCCGACCGATTTACTTCCACTCGCTACAAGAATCTCGAAACAGGAGTCGGCAAAAGCATAAACAACGCCGAAAACTCGTTGGTTGGCGACAACAAAAAGCCCGCCGGAAGCTTTTGGACAAACGGACCCATGTTGATGCTTGGCGGGGGAGTGGGGCTCGCCGCTCTGGGAAGCGCTTTCGCGTTTATAGTAAAAACTTTTAAGAGCGTTTCAATATTGAATGTGCTCGCTGTGTTCGCCGGGATATTGGCAATAGTCGCAATTCCTGTAATAGTTATGGCTCTTTTTAAATTGCGCCAAAGAAATATCGGAATGTTTCTTGAGGCATGCGGATGGTCCATAAACAGCAGGATGCGCCTTTCATGCAAGTTGGGCCTTTTGTTCACATACACTCCGGATTTGCCGGCAAATTCCAAGCTAAAACGCGCCGATCTGGTTAATTTGCTGGCGAAGAACACCCTTATGAAAAAGAAAAGATCCTGGCGGATCTGGCTATGGCTTGCAATTGCGCTGATTATCGGCGGCGGAATAATTTACATATCGCGAATAGTGCGCGACATTGACCACAATATTCCTTCCGCTATTTCCGAAAAGAAAACTGTAGGGAGTCCGCTAAATCCCGATAAGCTTAAAGTAGTGAAATAGCAGTAAACAGTTATTTGGTTAAAATCTTCGCCAGGAGCTGACTCAACTCATAATCCCTATACGGCTTTTGGATAAATCCTGCCAATCCAAGCTTTCTCAGCTCACTCAGACCTTCTTCTTTCGAGAATCCTGATTGGATGACGACTTTACAGTCAGGATCAATCTCCTTCATCTTCATAAAAGCTTCACTTCCATTCATTTCAGGCATAATCATATCCATGATCACAAGGTCAATGTCGGCATGCCGCTTTTGAAAAACATCCACAGCTTCGCGCCCATTTTTAGCAAGCATAACCTCGTATCCCATCTCCTCAATCATTAATTTGCCGGTAATCCGGATAATCTCTTCATCGTCAACCAAAAGGATCAGTCCCGAACCAATTAAAATTTCCTCATTGATGATTGTCCGGGGTTCAACAAGTTCGCCTGAACAAGGGAGATAGATGTGAAATACAGTTCCTATTCCCACTTCGCTGTATACATTGACCGCGCCGTGATGGGCTTGAACTGTGCCGTATACAGCAGCCAGTCCCAAGCCTGTGCCCTCGCCCTGTTTCTTTGTCGTAAAAAACGGTTCAAATATCTTTGGCAGTTTTTCTGCAGGAATCCCGCAGCCAGTGTCACGTATTTCAATTTCAACATATTCGCCTGGTTCGATTTCAAACGGGCTCGCATTGCAATAGCTTCCACTCAGGCTAATATTTTTAGTCTCAATTTGAAGCTTGCCTCCATCCGGCATTGCATGACTGGCATTAATTCCTAAATTCATAAATGCACTCTGCAACCCTGTATTATAGCCCACAATCGTATGGTTTTTAGCTTGTTTTTCAGTAGAGATTGATATCTTTTTATCAAGAGTTCTTTCTAAAATAGTAACTGCTTCATCCATTATGCTATGAATATCTACTGCAGTGGAGGCAATTTTCCCTTTGCGACCGAAGGCCAGCAGTTTTGTGGTCAGGTCAGCTGCCCGCATAACAGCCTTAAATATCATTTTAACATACTCAAGCCCTTCCTTGTCAAGATTTCTTTTGGGGGACTTAAGCAACTGAGCAGCTATCATTATCCCTTCAAGCATGTTGTTAAAGTCATGCGCTACCCCCCCGGCAAGCTGGCCGATGGCATCCATCTTGCGGCTTTGATTCAGCTGCTCCTCTATCTCGCATTTTTTGGTAACGTCATCAATTCGCACAACCGCGCCTTCAACTCCGTTTGTAACAAGAGGGAAAACAGTCACATCTTCATATTTGACGCCACCTTCTGTTTTGTAAGGTTTTTTAAATTCTCTTTTTATTTCTCTGGAGGAAATGCTTTCATTTATTTTTTCCATATCTAACGCCATATGGGGAAACACATCACTGAGCTTTTTTCCCTGTGCGTCGTCGGCAGTTATTCCTGTGGCGTCTTCCGCTGTTTTATTCCATTGAGTAACTCTGCCATCTAGATCGACTCCCACAAGCGTTGATGGCATGGAGTTGATGATGTTGAATATATAGTTATTAGCTTTCTTAAGCTCTACTTCTGTCCGTTTGCGCTCCTCTACTTCTTTTCCCAAATTTTTCGAATGTTTTTCCAAGCGCGCAATAATAGGGTTTCCAATCCAAAAGAACAGAGCCGAGCCCGCCAAAACAACGAAAAAGGCGATGGCTCCGGCGACAAAACTTGATCTAATAAAAGGCGCGCGAATCTCATCCTGATTGATCTTTGTTACTATTCCCAGATTAAGTTGTCGAACCGGCTCATAGGCGGCAAGCACCATTTCGCCTCTATAATCGAGGCCGAACATGGTTCCTGACAGACCTTTAAGAGCCCTCTGCATGGGTTTGGCTAAATTCGAGTCAAAAGGCACAACCTCAGGACGCTTAAATACTCCATCTTGATGTCTCACAACAAAGATAATAGAGTCTGCACTGCGCCGCGCCAGCATTAGCTCCCCTGTTTTTCCAAATCCCTCGTAGTATTTATTAGCCTCAAAAACCTGACTGAGTGTCGCACCCATAGCATCTTGATTGGGATAAGTACTCCTCTTCATGATGGCCATCTTGGCGTCATAGCGCGCGACAGCCTCAATCAAGCGCGCCTGGCTTTTAGCGGTGACTGTCAGCATCTCCCGATTCACCTGGATATCATGACGATATAAAATAACCGTAATGACTGCCATGACCATTGCGCAAGCCCCAATCATGATGAGAGCCAATAAAATAAACCTTTTTCGCGCGCTTATGGCCCAGTGCATACTCTTGCCTATGCGCCGCAGGGAGCCAATCAACAGACTCAGTGGAATAGAGTTTTCTCCAGAAGCGCTCACTGCGGCAATTCCCAGCATAAAGAAAGCCAATGCGGTAGTAAGAGCCATTGGAATCATGGAGCCTTGTCCATAAAACAAGGGGCTGTCATATAGGTATGTCGCAGAGAAAAGTAAACCGATAATCAGCGTCAGCCCGCTTAAAATACCTCCGAAGTGGCCGAGGCCCGCGCCCCGGGCGTGGGGTTTGCTTTGCCTCAAAACGAGAGCAAACACAGCCATTCCGACGAGGAAAAATACCGCGCCTGTGGCAGGGGACATGCGAGCGATAGGGATTGACCCGAGATATCCTGCGTCAGGCACCAACGCATCCTCAAAGTTCAGATCCTTTCCGAGGAAATACCCGATAACCTCAAGGGCTCCAAAAAGAGATGTCAACGCAGCCATAACTTTAACAACAAAAAGGCTCAGGCGCGGAAAAGACCAAAAATTCATGGCAAGCAGAATGCCTCCAAGAATAATAAAACTGATAGCAGTGCTTGGAGCCATAGGAATGAAGTTTTCACTGACGCTGGCTAACAGCCTCATGCCAGGAAGATAGCCCAACAGCCCAATAAGCGCGACAAGGATAGCTCCCGAGGCTCCCCAAATCACTGTTAGCCTTAAAAAAGGGAGCCAATCATCATTGACATTTTTTGATCCAGAAATCATAAAATCCCCCCCTGTAAATTGCTTTTAAATCAATCCCCTCGCAAAAAGCGTCGTTTTTTTAAATTCAGATTTATTTATAAAACAGCTTTAAGCAGATCCTCCGGGGAAGTTTCGCTGTTGACATTCTCTATTTTTTCAAGCAGGCTTGGCAGAGCGTAGTTGCCGAATTTTGCAAAAAATTTGTTTTTATCGGCAATGCTTGAAAAATGTTTTTCGGCCCATTCACTGAGATATCCCATGCCTTTGGGCTGCAATACTGTATGCGTCGACGCTATTGCGGCTCCTTCCATAAAGGTTTTTATATGTCCGCTCAGGGCGTCTGACGCGAAGTCATCGACAAGTTTTTGGCCTGGAGCGTTTGCTTCAGTGCCCACAATAACAGGCATGTCGCGCTTCAAAGCTCCTTCAATTATGCGGTTCAATTCATTTACTTTTTTAGCTTTCACTTTGGGATCAGGGAAATTCCAGTTTCTGTCCGGAATAATATTTATAGCCGCCGCGCCGCATGAAATATGCATGTCAAGAAGAGCGTCCACGTCGGCTTCTCCGCTGGATTCGCCATTAAGCCAGGCCACCGTTGGAATGGCTCCGCATTGTTTGGAAAATTCGTTCATATCTTTGAGCAACGGGAAGGATTCTGGATCGGGCGCGACATATCCTACGCCTCCTTCCTTCATGGTTTTCGAGCGAATAAGCCCCTGAAGCTTTACAGAATCTTCAATTATCTCTTCCATATCCGCGTCTGAGACTTCCAATTTTTCCGCCCAGAACTCAGCGCGCTGCGCTATGTCTTTGAAAACTTCTGTCGCTTTTGAATAATAAGCTTCGCACACGTGCCTTTCGGTCACGTTTCCAGAGGGGGCAAGCGGAATGACTTCCTTGTCAAAATCCAAAGCCACTAAATCAAGACAAGTGTTTACTCTTTCCACTATTCCCTTGGTTCTTTCGGATGCTTTTCTGCGCATTCCAGCAAGGAATGTCTGCGCTTCCTGCGGAACTTTGCCTTCGACAAATCCCACGCCCATGTGATAGGCCACGCCGGGCTCGCCGGGGGAATTTATTTCTTTGTCGGAAAATTCCGGTATAAATACTCGCGTTTCCACGCCGCAGGCACTTCTCAAATCCAAGTCGCGCGCGGCTCTCAGGAATTCATCGACGCCGTCAAGCACGTCAAAATCGACAATGCCAGTGGCAAAAAGGCCTTCTTTTTTTGCCCACCATGCTATATATGAAGGGGAATAAGCATAACCGCTATATGAGAAGAAAGTATGAAAATGAAGATTGAGCTGTTCTGTCGGCTGTTTTATTTTTATTTCGCCCAGCTCTAGAAGTTCGCAAAGCTCGCAAAGGGCATTTTCCCTTATAGAGCTGTCAAAGTCGTTCAATCCTGTCTCAAATTTTGAAATTTCGTCTTTCTGTATCATATAACATTCCTCTTCCTTATTATTTCATCTGATCAAGCTTATATCTTATATACTCAGGTTCTACAGATTCAAGTTGTTTGCATTTCTTTAGCGGAGAAAAATCTTTTATTGGGCATCCATGAAGCCTTATTTCTCTTAAGGGCATTCCCTCAAGCGGGGTGATGTCGCGAACTTTTGTCTCGTCCAGATTAAGATGTCTGAGCAAAAGTCCTTTGAGAGTCTTTATGGTTCTTATTTTTGTTCCGTGCAGATTAAGGAAACGCAATTTTGTCATTCCTTTGAGAGCTGTTATTTCTTTGACAGGCGTCATATCAAGATCAATTTCCTCCAAAGGCATTCCTTTGAGAGGCCTTAAATTCGTGACTTTTGTTCTGTTCAGATTAATCCTGAACAAAGGCAAGCCCTTTAACGCGCCAATGTCTTTTATATTCGGAGATTCGCTCAGATCAACTTCAACTATCTTGTTTTTCTTAATAATAAAGAAGCCTCTCCCATTATATTGTTTGTTGTTTTTATGCAAAGCTTTTTGAAGCTTTTTAATCCGTTTTTCCTCTTCTTGACTGTATTCAGAATCAGAACTGTAACCGGGTCCTTCGCTCCTTCCGCGCCTGTCTCTGTTTTTGTAGTCGCGGTCATAGCGTCTGTCATCAGGGTCATTGCGTCTGTCGTCGCGTCTGTCATCAGGGTCATTGCGTCTGTCGTCGCGTCTGTCATCAGGGCTATTGCGTCTGTCATCAGGGCTATTGCGTCTGTCGTCGCGTCTGTCATCAGGGCTATTGCGTCTGTCGTCGCGTCTGTCATCATGTGTTTCATTGCGTTTGTGGTTTTCCTTGGGAATAGGCATAGGACTGTTGCGCAAGTTGTCTCTTTCATTTATATTGGATTTGCTATTAGTGTCCTTTACATTAGACTGAGGTTGCGGTTCATTGGGTTGTTCCTCATGTTCGGGTTTGTCTTCATTTTTGTCATCTTGCTCTTTGCGCATAGATTCCCTGACTTTTTGTTCCTCTTCCTGCAACTTTTCTATTTGAGCATCAGCCATGAGTTCATATTTAGAGCCAGCCAGGATTTTTCTTACTTTCTCAAAATTCCTGATTGCCCTGTTAAAATTTTTGCCTTCAGCCACAGCTTCCAAGGAATATTTGACGGCATAATCCCAAAGCTGTTTCTTTTTTTTGCTTCCGTCTGACAATGCTTTCGTATTTGTTTTGTTTGAAAAATGTGAAGAACCGGACTTTTTAAGCTCTTTTTTTATTTTTTCTAAATCAGGCGGCTCCCACAGATTTATTAACATAAACCCCAGAACAGCGACAAGCGCGACAACAATAAAAACAGAAACTATCACAAACGGGACAATGGAAGCTTTTTGCTTCTCCTTGTTTGTCTTTTTTTCAGGCTGTAGCTTGCTTTGCGGAGGCATTGGAGCAGTTTTGCGATGCGCGCTCCTTCCTGATTTTGAAACGCGCTTCCGTTCAGTTTTATCTTTTTGCGCCAATTTTAATTTTGTGTTTAGCTCCAAATCTTCAACAGAAGGGGCTTGTTGCGTCACTGCTGTTTTTCCGGCAATTTGAGTTTGAGCTCCCTTTACAAATACAGTCTGGCTTAAATCAGGACGGTCTGTTCGTGGAAATTCTCCGCCAATAACTCTGTCAACATCCTCGATAACATCCTCCCAACGATTCTGCCTGTCATCGCGATCCTTGGCCATCATTATTTCTATCAACGCGGAGCATTCTTCGGAAACAGCCGGATTTTTTTCACGCGGCGGAGTTAAGGGCTCGGTAATGTGCTTTGAGAGAATGCCCATTGCAGTGGTTGAGTCAAAGGGCACTTCGCCCGTGACTGCAAAATATAAAGTTGCTCCAAGCGAATAAATATCTGCACGACAATCCAGGGCTTTGTCGGCAATGCTTTGCTCGGGACTCATATAATGAGGGGTGCCAAGAATTATCCCGGTCATGGTGAGGCTGGTTTCTTCTGTGGTAACCTTGGAAATCCCCAAATCCATAAGCTTCGGGACGCCTTTTTTGTCTATCATTATGTTTGAAGGCTTAATGTCGCGATGGAGCATTTTGAATTCGTTCCATGCATAGCTCAAAGCGTCGGCAATGCAGCGGACAATTATCAGGGCGTCTTTTTCGGGGATAGTTTTTTGCCATCTTAATTGGTCTGAAAGCTCAATGCCTTCCACATACGATATAGCCAGGAAATAAATGCCTTTGTCGCATCCGGCGTCAAATGCCGTCACAATATTAGGGTGCTCAAGCTTTGCCGAATTTTTCACTTCCTGGGTAAAGCGTGAAACGAATTCAGGATTGATTGTCATTTCTCTAGGCAGGATTTTCAGAGCCACTTTTCGATGCATTCTCTTTTGTTCAGCGAGCCACACTTCGCCCATCCCGCCCATTCCCAGAATGTGCTCCAGAACAAATCCGCCAATATCCATCCCCGGCTCCAGGCCGGCCATGGGCACGCCCACAGACGAATGACATTGCGGACAAGTTATTATTGCGCCGCCAAGGCTGTCATCCACTTCTATTTCCGATTTGCATTTAGAGCAATTAAACTTCACTGCATTTTCCCCCGCACTATACTGTATTTAAAAGCACATAAGTAAATTAGCGCCACTAACAGTATTTTGAAACGCAGAAAAATCAATTAGGAGCCGTTTTTTTAAGGTTTATGGCTCTTCGACGCTTATTGCTACAATGCCAGGAACGGTTTGCGTTCTCTCGGAAACCATATCCAAAGAAGATATTCTTTTTTCAGGATGCGGGTTCTTCCAACGATACACATAAAGACCTATGCGCTTGAATATGGGATTTTTTCCCTCCCATCCTATTTTGGCGTCAGATATTTCTTTAGGCCTGAGCCAATCGCTTATTTGCTTGCCGCCACAAATTGGAATTTCAAGCAAATCGCCATTTTTGTAGTGGACAACATATTTATACACCAAATCTTTGCCTGTCCAGCCTGAGGCGTGCATGAAATAAAGATTTGCGGCTTTTCTGTCAACACTTACACCTTCCACTTTTTTAGGGTAATATTTTCGCATTTTGGAAAAAAGCATTATACATGATTTTCCATTGTTTTGAGCAGGATCTATCACATTAAACGGCACATTTGAAAACAACTGCCTGCCTACTGGAAAATTTCTCAGGTCTTTGTTCCCCTGGTCCAGCCAGCCGCCTTTATGGTCGCCCTCCTGGTCATCTGCAAAAGCCATGTTGGCATGCTTTGAAAGGTCAATAAAAAAACATTTTTCTCGCTTGACATCTTTAAACAACTGGCGTTTTTTCCTTGCTTCTTCCTCTTTATTTTGCAGCTCCAAATTCACTTGAATTTTTTCCTGAATTTTTTCTTTTTTCAACTTTTCAGCCAAGAGTAAATTTTTAAGTTTTTCTTTGGCCTCCTTGAAAGTTACAATGCCCTTTTCATGTTTCCATGGTTCTGTTGAAACCATAGTCAAAGTTCTCTGTTGAGATGGCGCAAGAATAGGAATTCCCTTTGACAAGTCTTCTTTTGACCAGGTTTTCCCGCCATTATTATTGGCAATTACCTTGTCGGCTATAATATCGGTGACAAAAAATGTATCCCCTTTAAGGCCTTGAGGAAACAGCTTTATTATTTTGGAATACGGCCAGTCCCAGTTGACAATATAGTATATTTTTTTGTCACCTCTGTCTATTAGCTGAGCCTCCATCCTGTTGACAAACGCGCCGTCTTCATTTTCCAAGAAAAATGGCCTGCTTATATTTGCGTCTTTTAAAATGTCGCAATAAAGAGCAAGCAGATCGCTTGAGCTTAGAGATTCCATTCCAATATAATAAACTTTTCCCTTCCCGAGTTTGTTGACAGTCACACACGGGCGTTTTGTTTGTTCGGTTATAAGTAATGGCTTTGCGCTTGTTAACTCAAAAATATTAAAGCAGTCCGTTTCTATTTTTTTTACATTTTCAGGCTCAAATTCAACATTAAATGAGTCGGCTATTTTTTCAGGATGCTCTTTTCTTTGGACTCCAAGCAATTCAGTTGAGTTTATTTTCTTGCCATATTCATCGTATGTCAGCCCTCCGCCAAGAACTATAAGAGTTCCGCCATTGCTTACATATTTTTTTATTTCCGGCAAAGACCTTTTATAGGCATATTCCGAAGCTGGAACAATGATTGCTTTGTATTGCGAGGCTTTGCCTGATCTGAAGTCTTCCTCCATCATAACATCCAGAGGATAATGGGAAAGGTGAAGAGCTTCGTATGTGTTCAAAATCTTCTTTTTTATATTGTATTTTTCTCCCAGCCAGTTTCTGATGGGCGGGTCCTGCCAGATAGTAGGCTGTGAAAAAAGGGTCGCAATTATTCCTTTTATTCTTGGCCGAGGCAAAACCAGGTCTCCAAGCTTTTCAACTTCATCGTTAAAATCTTTTATCCCATTCAATGAATCTCTTGGGCAAGTTCTTGGATTAAGGAGGGACCTTTCAAGATGCGGACCTTTTGCTGGTTTTTCAGGGTCTATTTTGGGGTGCATCCACCATACATAATATTTTGAAGAGCTGACTCCGTGGATAACTTCAGACCAAAGGCTGGTTGTAAAATTCATTCTTTTTACAGGCTGGAAACCAGGCAATCCCGCAATGGTTCTTCCTGCATAAGCTTCAAAGTTGATTATAGGTTTGTCAGGTGAAACGGCGCGGCAGAAATCGCTGAAAAATTTATGCGCGTGCTTGCCGTAACCAAAAACAATTTCCGTTAAAAGCGTTGCTTTATTGGCCTCCTTTTCGGGAAAAAGGCCGAAGCTTACTCCGCCTTCATACCCAAAGCAATCGACTGCTTGAGCTCCTTTATAGCAATCGGCGCCCTGTGTGGGATAAAAGACGCTTGAGTTTGAAATTTCCCATGAAACATATGTGTTGGGACGCGCGTCAACCTCCCTCAAAGCGCTTTCAGAGTCAAGAATAGTTTCCTGCCATCTGTCTCCCATAAACTTCATCCAATCGCCCCAAAGCCCACGGTCAGCCCTGTAATTTGGGACAGCAACAATTTCTTCAAAACTCTTGAAGCTGGAGTTCCATTCTTTGTTCAGATTTTGGATATTTCCATATTTCCCTTTTATATAAAGCACAAATCTTTTTTGATTAGCCTCACAAGTGCAGTTAAAGTTGTGAAGCTCGTTCCAGAACTCATATATCCATGGATTAGCGCCCAGTGACAAAAGCCAGTATGCGCCTCCCTTAAAATATGAATTGTCAATTTCCTTCCCTATCGGGTCTGCATGGCACCAGGGGGAGTCCGCAACCGTTATCCAGCCATTTACTTGCTCTAGGGCGCTTTCCGGCAAGCCTGCGTCCTTCAATCTTCCACGGGCGTCGTCTGAAGAGTCAAATGTGGGACAAAAGTCGGCGGAAAACGGAACGCCTTTCAAGGCCTTGAACTGCTTGATGTTCTCTTCATGAAGAATTTGCAAATAGCCATAAATCCCCATCGATTTTTTGCCTTCAGGAGCCCATTTGCTCCAACAAACGAGTTTTTTCAGCTTGTCGCTCAAGTATTTAGAAATGAAGTCGTTTTCGAAACGGCTCACTTGAGAAACAGGATTAAGCTGAAAGGTTTTAAAGCCAAGGTCTTTGCACATCTCTGCGCTTAGCTGTTCCTTGTAGATTGGGTCGCTTCCAGTGGCTTCTTCCAGCGCTTTGCTCTTTTTTGTTTTAACGTGATAGGCATGGTGCAGCGCCACGTTGGGGCCCGTCAGGAAAACAGGCTTTCCATTGACATAAAAGCAGCCGTTTTTGCTTTCAGGACGGGTCCATTTGTCGTCAGTGACAGGGAGGTTATTTAAAGAAACCGGAGAGTCTGAACTTGTTTTTTTATCTTTCTTTTTCAGAGGCTTTTCTTTTGCTGATAAAATTCTCAGTATATCGGCCCCAGAACTGTTTGCGCCAATGATTTCTTTCAAATAAAAAGCAGCTTTGGGTATAGAATGATATTTTTTATTTTTTTTCGGTGGAACGCGGAGAATAGTCAGCCCTTTTATTTTGGGAATGCTTTCTTTTTCAATTTCGGGAGAAAATTTATTTTTTGTGCCTTTCCATGGGGAGCCAAACAGAGCTATGGGCACGGGAGTCCAGTTTGTGCCGCTTAAAGTGAATGATGCCCAGTAACGTTGTTTGGGCGCAACATTCAGGGAAACGGTTATCTTCTGCCCAATCGACTCTTTGTTTGCCGCCTTGACAACAATAATAAGCACATCGCAATTGTTTTTTGCAAGTTTTTTGCAAGAAAGTTTGTGGGAAAAATAAACGCCGCCTTTGGAAAATTCCGGGTTCAAAGCTGGAAACTCAAAGAGACTTGTTTTTTCTTCGTTTATTTTTGCCACAGAGGATTTTCCTTCAGGGTGTCCCGGCGCATGCCCTGCAAACCATTTGGCATTCTTTTTTGCGCTGAACAATACAGTTGTTTCTGCCGCGCATATCAGTGAGACGCCTGCGAAAATGGCAATTATCAAAAATCTGCTTAGTCTTTTTTTCATTTTATATCCTTCATTTAAATTTTTAATTTCCAAAGTACCAATTGAGCCTATTCTCAGTGAAGGAATCTATTTTATTATAATCACAATGCATATCAGCCCAAATTATATTTATTCCTTTTTCATGACGGTTTGTCCATTTGTCTGGAGCTGTTCCCTGAAAAAATACATAAGAAGCCCCATGATGATGGGCGTCTCCATAAAACCAACAATTTGAAGGCTTAGGGAAGCCTTTGAAATACCCATTGTATTTATAGTAGAAGCTATAATTCATTCCATATTGCTTTTGAAAATTTGGGTCTGTTTCTTGTTGGCACCTGTAAATTGAGACGGCGCTCCCATCGGGGTTTACTTCTCCGCACCAACCTGTGATACTGGGGACTTTCAAGTAATTCAAGTTTACAGCGCGCAGCATGTAGCGTCCATAGTTGAACGTGTTTGTATAGTCAGGATGCAGCGCATAGTTGTTGTCCATCAGATACATAATGCTGCCTTTGCCCATGTTTTTCAGATTGTTTGCGCAGGAAATTCGGTATGCTTTTCCCCTTGCTTTTTTTAGCGCAGGCAAAAGCATGCTGGCCAAAATGGCTATGATTGCTATTACAACGAGCAGTTCGATGAGCGTAAAAAGCTCTTGTTGTTTTTTCTTCATTTTTTAACCTCAAATATATTTTCCGCCGAAAGAAGTCCAGCTCCTTGAGCCAAGTGCTCATAGCCGTATTCCGCCCCCATTATTTTTGTTTCAAATTTGCATTTGCCCGTAAAGCCCCCGTAATGCTTCATCCCTTTTTGGATGATGCCCATTGAGTAATCAAAGTTGGCGTCTTCGGATGTCCATGGCGGCAGGAATATGGCTTCCGGGTTGAAAATATAGGCAAGATTAACAACTGCCTCGCCGATGGGCTCAAAAACTTTGCTCATAAGCTCCCGGCATGTTTTGTCTCCGTCTCTCAGCGCATTAAGCATCATGGAGAATGAAACTTTATCGTCATCTCCAAGATATTTTCCCACTTCTGTGGGCAATCCTTGCTTTGCATTGTTTCTTAAAGCGTTGGCTATGTCATAAAACCGTGCATTTGCCCCAAGCAAGCCAGTTCTTCCATCTGACCCCATTGGCCCTTCTGACGCTATCTTCATATATCCAATTTCCCCGCCAAAGCCCTGATGCCCTTTGTAAAGTTTTCCGTTTAAAAACATGCCAAGGCCAAAGCCGAAGCAAATGTAAAGGAAAGAGTCAAGATTTTTTGCCTTTCCCCATTTATGCTCCATCATCACAAGCAGATGCGGAACATTTATGATATAACAGCTGACATTCAGTTCTTTTCGAAAATAGTCCGCCAGATTGAAAGCCTCCGAGTCCTTGAATTGAGCTGAATCATAAACTTCGCCAGTTTCGGGATTCATAAAACCTGTAAGACTGGCTCCAATGCCCGCTAATTTCTCTTTCGGTATATTGTTTTTTTCAAGAATGCCTTTGACCGCCTCCAAAGCTGACGCGCATTCTTCCCGCCAAGGGGCGGATGGGCCTGATGTGGTTGAAAAAAGCATTTTGTCCACAACTTCCGAATTGGCGTTGAGCAAAGCCACTTCAGAGCTGTACTCTTTGTAAAAACTTATCCCAACAGTATAGAACAAGTCGCTTTTCAGCTTCAAGGAAACTGGCTTGCGCCCAGGAGAATTTGAGGCTCTTTTCTCCTCTGTAATGAAATCCATCTCTTTTAATTTGTCAACACTCTGAGTTACAGCCACTTTGCTGATTTTCTGTCTGGACGATATTTCGTTGCGGCTTATTCCAGGCAATGCCCAAATCTGCTCTAAAAGAGAAATTTGACGGAGATTTCTCCGCATCCATTCTTTGTTGTCTATTAACTCTAGAAATTCCATTTAAAAGCTGTTCCCAATATGTTTTCCAGTTTTATTATATTTGAGGAGCAATCAAATGTCAAGAGGATTGGTTAATATTATTAACTTATTCTTTTTTTGCACTAATGCGACTGCTCCGCCAAAAGTCCTGAAAAATAAAAAAGCCGACGGAGTCGGAATA
>CAZYVR010000117.1:0-15067 GCA_964651145.1 uncultured Victivallales bacterium
TTTGACTTTGACTTTGACTTTGACTTTGACTCGCAGCCTTCAATTGACAAAAAACTTTTAGATGAGCTTGCCACGCTGCGCTTTGTATCTGAGGGGCGATGCCTTATTCTTTTGGGACCTCCAGGAACTGGAAAAACTCATCTTGCAATCGCGTTGGCCACGCTCATTGTGGAGCAAGGCAAGAGGGCGTACTTCACAACCGCGTCCGACATGGTCAGAAAGCTGAACAAAGCGATGAGCGAGAATCGTCTTTACCGCGCAACGCAAATGCTTGTGCATCCGAGTCTGCTGATCATCGACGAGGTTGGATACCTTCAGCTCGACAAGGCGGAGGCGAGCCTGTTGTGTCAAGTCATATGCAAGCGCTACGACAAAAATCAGCCGAGAATCATCACCAGCAACAAAGCGTTCAGCCAATGGGGCGACATATTTGCAAACGATCCGGTTATGGCCTCGGCGGCTCTCGACAGGCTGCTTCACAAATCGACGGTCATAAACATAAAAGGCGAGTCGTATCGTCTGAAAGAAAAGAAAAAAGCGGGAATTCCGCTTGAAGGCGGTGATATTGTGAGTTAATTTTTTTCCCTTGGCGGGGTCAAATTTATTTGCCGCTCAGGGGGGTGATTTTACATGCCTATTGACACTTTGGCGGCATGTTCGGCAATTTATGAGGAACATGCGTCACAACGTCCACGCGGGGCATGGCGCAAACCTGTTCCTCTTGGAAATCCAGCTTTGAACTTTTGGAGCGCGTCCACCAGCGCATGCAACAAGTTCAAATAGAATGTGCCGACTGGCGGGACTGCCTGAAAAGATTCAGCGGCAAGGGCTGGCTGGCTTACTGTGACCTGCCGTATGTCATGGGAGCCCGGAAAGCTGGCGGATACGCCCACGAGTTAAAAGACTCCGACCACTAGGAACTAATTCAAACGCTCCTGAACTACGACGGCGCGGTTGTCCTGTCGGGCTATGACCACGCCATATACAAGCCTCTCAAGGACGCAGGATGGGACAAAATAGAAATCCCCGTCCACATATTCAGCCGCAGGCCGAACAAGAACCAGCGGCCTCCAAGGCAAAGGCAACGTCAAAGAAAGACAAAAGCGAACAGAAATAATCTGGCGCAACCCCGAAGCCCTAAGCAGAACCTAAAAAAAAGCCCCGGCAAGCAAACGCAAGCCGGGGTAAATAAAAAAACATAGGGTCAGTCCCTTATTCATATAGGCTATTAATCGGTTTTGCCCTCTCTTTTTTCTAAACAACAATTTGATTCAGATACGATTTCACCTTTAGCCTGGCAAGTTTTAATGATTTCTTTTAGCTCGCCATCAGTTAAGTCGCAAAGTTTTTCAGAACATCCATTAGCAAACTTATCCAATAAACAAGACTCATGAGCATAAAAGAGATTTCCCACAGTGCCTCCGCAGAAAGCGTATATAACATTACAATTAACATCACAACCCACAACTACTCGATGTTGATTATTTTTTGTTCTATATCTACCACCAATAACTACCGTTGATTTATCAATTGGCATAATTCCCCTTCTTTTTTTAATTTATCATTTAGACTCGATACAGAATATCGGTGCTTGTTATTTCTATGCCCCCTTTCCTTGTTTTTTAGTTTTCTTTTTTAATTGTGCTACCCAAAAATAATGAGTAAATTTCTACGAAATAAGTGGGTGACACTGTCCTTTTTTCGTTATGCTGATATATCCATTCACATGAAGCCATGCCTGTATGGCAATGCGCATGGAGTCACGCATGTCCTTAATATTATCAGCGCTTCTGGTTAATTCAAGATAATTATTATGTATCCATTCTGCAACCTCCTTTCTTTTTTGGCGATTAACTTTAATTTTGCCTTGCCCGAAGAAGACTCCGCAGGAGTTTTTTCAGCAAGGCTCCGTCTTTGTTTATGGTTGAGATCATGCGCCGCAAGCTTGACTCTCAAATCTATTTCATCGATGTCCAGAATCAGCTTGCCGTCGCTGTTGAGAATCTGTTTGTACTCGCCTTGAGAGTGTTCCACCGCTCCATTATATTGCGGATAATATGGAGGGCTGGTGATTGGGAACACCATATATTTCTCCAGAACTTTATTTACCGCTCCGCAGCATAAGTTTTTTCCATTGTCCCTTTTTAGAAACAGTGGAGGGCCGAACTTGAGGAAAAGCCTTTTAAGGTTTGCCGCGACTTTTTCACCTTTTAACAAGGAGCTTGTAGCCACATACTCCAGTTTGTATGACGAGCATAAATCCTGGACATTATGAAAAAATATTTAGTTCCTCCACTGCGCTCCTCGGCGTCATCCATAGCCCATGCCGCGCCCGGATAAAGCCATTGGAGCTGCCATAAATTAAGCTTGCGGTCGCGCATTCTTTCCTGCCTGATATGCATGACTGTTTGCTGAAGCTCTCTGCGCGAAAATAGCGTCTTTATAGGAAAAATAAAGGGGCGCGCTTCCATGCATTATTTTGCGCTTATGGTGAAGGCTTTTAATTTTCCCCTCAAGAATGTAAACATCCAAGGGCATCGCCTTTTTTGGGCCTGGAGCCATGCTTGGAACAAGACCTTTTTCAAGCCGCGCCTTCCAGCGCATAAATGTTGAATATGCAATAGAAGGCGCGAACTTTGCTATTGATCGGAATGATATTTTATGCTCGTTTTTCAGGCTTTTCACAGTCTCAACCATTTGTTTTATCAATTCATTTTTTTTTATTGTCGATGTCGCCCAAGATGCCCAGCTCCAACTGGCGAGCTATGTCTTTGAGATGCATCTTCTTCTCGAGCAGGGAGTTCTCTTTGCGAAGGCTCGCAATTTCCTCCTGAAGTTTTTGCTTCTCCAGGTCTTCCTGCGCATGCTCGGGACGCCCGTTCTTCCCGGCATCGAGCGCATTGACAAGGCCCGACAGCCCCCGCGTTTCCCACTTGTAGTAAGTCTTTCTGGATACCCCTAAAATCTTCGCCGCATCCACTGCTTTCAGAAAACAGCTCCTGACTTTTAGGATAATTCCAGCCGGAATGACTGCGTCCGGACTCCTGTTGAAATTGCTCTTCTTTCCCCCATTCTTTATAGGCTTTTTCCTTTACTTTTCCTGGGCTTCCTCGCTCGATTTTATGAGGCTGTCCAAGCGCTTCTGCTGCTTGCCAAAATTCCCCTTGCGAAACAACGCTTTCTTTTCCAGAAGCTTCTCCAATCGAAGGTTCAAAGCGGGCGTTTTCTCCTGCTCTTTCTTCGACTCTAGCGCAACCAGCATTCCCTCCATGGCAAGACTCTGTCACTTGCTCAGTTGGGCGTGACACACGCTCATTTCCTTGCTTATGTCCGTCGCCGTGCGCCGCTCGCTCCATATCGAAAGAACAGCCTTGCTCTTCTCTTCCGCCGTAAATGTGCGCCTTTCTTTCCGCTTCTTTATTTTCACATTGAATGCCTTCTTTTTCAAGTTCGTAAACCATTTCTTTGCTCTTGTCTTCATCTTTGCCATCGACCATCATCCGCACCTTTCCCTTCTCCGCGCGGATCACTACATTCTGTTCGCCCATCCTTCCGACCATGTAAAATGGATCGACGGGCTTTCCGCGCAAGGCAAGCTCAAGAGAGTTTTCAGCAACTCCCGTGGCAATGGCTTTGCGAAGCTCATGCTGGATCTCAAAAAAACGGTCAGCCGGACAAAGCCCGCCTATCCCCTGATGAGGGCGCTTATGGTTGTAATATTTCACCCATATCGCAAGGCGCGCGCGCGCGTCTTCAAAGCTGGAAAACTGCGCGCGATAAAGAAACTCATCGAGCAAACTTTTCCAAAATCTTTCAATCTTTCCAAGTGTCATAGGATGATGGGGACGGCTTTTTATGTGCTTTACCCTGTCCTTTTTTAACTCTTTTTCAAAGCGCGTTGCCCCGCGCCAGTTCGTATACTGACGGCCGTTGTCTGTCAGCATTTCCCTGGGCGCTCCATATTCGGATATACCTCTGCGATAAGTCTCTATGACATGCTCGGCTGTCTGACTGCGGTAAAGATCAAGCCCGGTTATGTAGCGGGAATAATCGTCTATATAACCGATCACATATGCGTTTCGACCCGCCAGACGGAAGCACATTATGTCGCTTTGCCAAAGCTGATTTGGCGTGGCCCGCTCAAAAAAACGTGGCTTTTGAATGTTGCGCTTTGGCTTTTTTCTTGAAGGCTTTTCGATAAGCTCGGCTTCATGAAGAGTGCGCCGCACCGTCTCAGGGCTCGCTCCCATAAAAAAGAAACGGCGCAATATCTGTGATATCCTTTTCACGCCGGAACTGGGAGACTCTTTTTTAAGCTTAACTATTTTTTTTTATTGCCAGCGGAAGCTTGGGAGTGGAGCTTCTCCCTTTTTCTCCACGCGGCGCCCGCAAGCCCGCATCTTCATCCTCACGATAGCGTTTCAGCCAAAGAGAGAGCGTGCTCTTGCCTACTCCAAGCTCCTCGCTTATCAAGTTTATGCTGTAGCCTTCCTCCAAGTGAAGCTTCACAGCACGGAGGCGTAATTCATAAGAATAACGCCCGACTTTCTTATTCTTTTTCGATTTATTGCTCGACATTTTATAACACTCCTATTCAAGTTCCTATACACTTGATTCATCAGAAGTGTCACCACTTTTATCAGAAAAAATTTCTCAAGATCTGGTCGATAGCGCACTCGTAGGAGGCGGTTAACACAGCATCACAAAAACTGTTGGAGAATTCCAATTTCAATGTCTCTCTATCATCGGTTCCAGACACAACTTCATGGCCAAGAAAGGTCATATTATTCTTTCGTTCCTCGACGTTACCATCAAGGACACGGACTTCTCTGCCACTTCGACTAGAAATTTTGACGCCATTTATGGTCAATTCAAAATCAGCGACATCGTCATCTTTCCACAGCTCACTTCCCGTCCGCTTATTAATGACCGAAACAGTCCGCAGGCCCGCCTCATCCAAGATTAGTCGTCTGGAGAATAAATGATTTTCAAGTAAAAAGCCGGTTTTAGTTTTTTTATCAAATTCTTTTCTTCCTTTTTTTCGTCACAAACAATTTTTTTATTTCTTTTGTTTCACAAATTAGGAGAGCGTCACATCTGACCTGAAATGGCAAAGAAACAGGGTGTTTTTTGAATTTTATTATCTCAAACAAATTCGACAAAATTGGCAAACCAGGTCAGATGTTAGGCTCTGCTTTTTGGTTAAATCAAGGATATTCAAAGCCGTCTGGCAATAACACATGTCCACATCTCCATTCATATTGGTTTAAAGAATTGGTGTATGCTTCTGAAATAGTCGCACCTTTAGCATTTGGTTTATTGCACTGATATCCGTTTCTCTGGTCGTGATTGCCTTCTTTGCTTTCAGACAAGTTAACTGAACATGGACCAGAAACAATCAGTGGCTTAATTTCATCTCTACGTTTGAGCCCGCTAAGCACTCCGTCATAAATCATTTCTCTAGCTTTTTCTGGGCATTTTGAGCGGGAAATGTAAGTTCCCAAAGCCTTTTTGACTATAGCTGTCTCTATGTTTGGGACATGATCCAAAACCTCAGCGCAAATGTAGTCATCGCCAGAAACAAAAACTGTGGGAATTCCAAGATCACCAGCTAAAGCTGCCGTCATTGACGCTTCACTCAGTTCATGTGTTGGGGGTAGGGATGGGGCATCGGCTCCTTGCCAAACTAGCCAATTTGTATGACAGAGATTTGCTCCTTTAGTTCCCCCTTTTGCATGCATCCCGATTAAGACTAAAGCGTCAAAAGATTCGCTTAAATCTGGAAGCCAACGCGAACTACTGCCGCTGCGACCATGTATAACTTCACAGCGAGGATCAAGTTCTTCAAACAAGATATTATATCCTGACCCGTGATTGTCATTAATCAGAACATTTTCAGCTCCAGCATCAAATGCGGCTTTGACTGCTGCATTAACCTCGCCTGTCTGTAAATCGCGCATGCGTTTCCTATGAAAAAAACCTTCTTGAGTGTCATTTTTGCGATTGTCAAAAAAAACAAATCCAGAAGTTCCTTCGATGTCTGTGTGAATGTAGACATTCATGCTTTTTCCCTTATTTTAGTTTTATCTACTCCCCAGTAAAGCATTCAGATGGCTGAATTGGGTATTGTTAAAAAATATTTTGATAGCCAACGTTGTCAGTGAGAGGCTTGCCAGTATTAGAACGTTTTTTTCAAGTAATTTAAAATACGATTTTACTGTTTAAAATTTCACTCTTTCTTTGTCAAGATTTTGCACATCGTCACAGAAGATTGGAACACGCGCGTCCGATTTGGCAAAGCGTACTTTTATATTTCTCAAGGTTACGTCCTTTGCGTGGCGAATATAGAATGCCGAAGCCGGAAGTGGGCCAAACATATTGAAGGTGGGATAGTTTTCAATGTGCTCAGGAACTTTCATGTCCTTGTGACTATCTGCGCATCCGCCAGGAAAAGTGATGTTGATGTTTTCCAATGTCACATCTTCTATGCAGTGTCTTGGGACTCCGCTGATACATATGCCCGCGGGGCATTTTTCATTTTCCGTTACATGTGCTGTTATATTGCTTATCAGCACATTTTTCAGGCAACCTGTTTTTCTTGGCTTTTGTCCTTCGTGATAGGTCCTAGATCTTTCCCCGAGCCTCATCATTATAGGCCCCATCACGTTATCCATAATAAGGTTTGAGATTATTATGTTTTCCATGCGCGCGCCATCCACGGAAAAAAGTTTTATGCCGCCATGTTCGGTGTCATGGATCACGCAGTTGGACATAACAATATTTTTAAAGTCGCCAATTGACTCGGTTCCCAGCTTCAACGCCGCGCAGGAAGTTTTAATGACGCAGTTGTTCACAGTTATGTTTTGGCTTGCTTTGTTCAGCGTTGTTTTTACGCAGATCGCGTCGTCGCCGGTGTCTATCTGACAGTCCGATATCCTGACGTTCCGGCAGCTGTCTATGTCGATTCCGTCATTGTTCAGATTTACACGGCTCTGGATTGTCACATTGTTGATCGCGATGTATTCGCAGTCCAAGTAGTGGCTCACCCATGCGGCTGAGTTTTTGAGCGTTATGCCACATACAGATGTTTTTTTGCTTTTATAGAACCTTATAAGGAACGGTCTTTCTGTGTGCATGGGATCGTCTTCTTTGAATGATCCTCCATTTCCGTCAATAGTCCCATCTCCAGTTATTTTTACATTCTCAACTTGTTCTGCGTAGATCAGGCAGCGTCCCCGCTTGTCGCCTACTGCGTCAATAAATGTAGCCAGTTCAGAATTGTAATCATCAAGGTCGGAGCTACCGACTATTGTTGCGCCCGGCTCCAGATGAAGCGTTATATTGCTTTTTAGAAACAGCGTGCCCGTCTTGTATTTTCCGGCTGGAAAGATGACGGTTCCTCCGCCGTTATCAAACGCTTTATCGATGGCTTTCTGGATGCCTTCAGTGTCTGTTTGAAGCCCATTGCCTGCTGCTCCAAAGTCTTTTGCATTCAACATTGTTTTTATTCCTTGGTCTTGTTTTTTGTTAAAAAACTAAAATCCGCTTCCAGTCCAGTATTTGTTCCATTTCCAGTCTTTGGGAAGAATGAAATAGGAGCCGGAAGTGGCGATGTATTTTTTGTTCCATTCAGTGTGACCATCTATAAATAGATAATTGGCTCCGCCTGAATGTGGCCACGCGCAGTTTGTGTTGAGATTATCGCAACAGAAAACTCTATCGTTTCCATCTGTCAGAAATGGAATTGAAAAGGCATCTGTCTCTCCTATTTTTACGGAATATTTTTTCTTGGGATTATAGTAGCCAGGAGAATAAAGCGTTACATTGTCACTGATGGCATAATTTGTGTAATAAGAAGAGTTAAAGTATGGATTGGCCTGACATTTGAATATGGAGTTTTGAATATTGCTGAGGTTTTGTTCTTGGTAAATATATTCGGCAATATTTTTTGTCCATATGTGACTGTAGTCATAGGCAAAGACCGGCAAATAAGAGTTATAGTCCTGAGCATAGAGAAAGACACCCTGGCTTGTTTGCTTAAGATTTCCAACGCACGCAATTTCTTTTGCCTTGTTCTTGGCTTTTGACAAGGCCGGGAGCAACATGGAGGCAAGAATCGCTATTATTGCTATTACGACCAATAATTCAATAAGTGTGAAGTGCTTTTTCATTATTCCTCCTTGGGCCTCGACACGCTTTTGCCGTATGTCATTTTTATTTCCGTTATTGCTCGAATCGGAGAGCTGGCGCGCTCTTCTTTTAAATCTGATAACAATTCAACTGTTCTTTCTCCAATAAGTGAATGCTCAGTATCCATTGAAGTTATCTGCAGAGGATAGTTGTAGTTATACATGCCAGCATCAAAGGATATTATGGAAATATCTTCAGGCGGCTGGATATTCTTCTCTTTCATGGCCTCCATTGCTCCTTTTAAATAAAGATCGGAAGCGCATATAAAGGCTGTTGGCGGGCTTTTCATATCAAGAATTCGGAGCGTCGCATAGTATGAATCCTCCAAAGTATTATTCGGTAGTTCAACAAGGTATTTGCTTGCTTGAAGTTTGTTCTTTTTCATGCATTCCTTGTAGCCATCGCTTTTCTGGCGATATCCCCAGTGGCGATTGGAAGCTCCGTTTATCAATCCAATTTTTTTATGCCCCAGGCTTACTATGTATTCCGTTGCGTCAAACGCTGCCTGTCCCTGCGATGGAAATATCCTGTTTATATTTTCTTCGTCCACTGCGCCATAAGCGACCATGTAAGGGAAATTGTTTTTTGACAAGACTTCGATTATTTCTTTGTAGGGCTTGTAATCAATAATAAAAATAGCGCCTTGCGATCTGTCCATTATAGTTTCAGCGCATTTGGTTGCCCCTTTTTCTAGAGGCATATGCAGTATTTCACTTCTCTTCTCCATCCGAGAACATTTTTTGCTAATGCCCCTGATAAGTCCGAGTTGGACAAAATCGTTGAAAAGAACGCCTTTGTAGGAGGAAGAGGGATGGGGCAGTATTACTGATATGTTTTGCAACTTTTCCTTTTTGTTCTTTTTCCCAATAAGCTTGGAGTCATAAAGCACAAATGTGCCTTTTGCCTTTAAGGATTGAATCAAACCCTTCTTTTTCAGGTTACTGTAGGCCTGCCTTACTGTAAGCCTGTTAAGCTTTAATTCTTTTGCCATTTCTGTTTCCGTCGGCAGTTGAGACATGTGTGGAAGCTTCCCGGATTTTATCTTGCCTTCCAGGAAGTTTTCTATTTGAGCATATATCGGCTCAAGGCCTTTTTGCAATATTATTTCTTTAGTTATGTTCATTGCGTCCTATACATTATTATATAAAGATATATTAAAGTATACAATAGGCCGCAAAAAAGTCAAGATCTAAATAAAAAATAATCACGATGAAAATCAAGGTGTCTTTTCAGGATGAAAACATGCAAAAAATCCTAGGATTTGTTTTTTGGGGAGCTACTGGAATTTTGTGGGAGATTTACTGTATCCTTTGAATGTGTAAAAAGTTCTACACAAATATCAGATTATTTTATTTGATGAGGCAGCATTGCTCTTTTCTTATGCGGAGAAATATGCGTAAATCAATTAGAAATTAAAATGCCCTTATAATGAGGTTTTTTATATATTCATGACTTGCCATAAAAGGAGTTGCGCATGGCTCAATTCCCACAATTCCCTCTCTTGCACGGCGCGCAATTGGACGTACATTTGATGAGTTTGTCACAAATCTGTACATGCCGGAAGAAATGCTAAGATACCGAGATAAATATGAAAAGACCTTGTATGATGGAGAAACTAGAAACAAGTCAGGCAATGGTGACATAGAGGAGTTTAGAGAATTTATAATATTCCTCATTAACAAACGAAATAAGCATTTTTACTTTTTTCATAATGCCGTTACCCCCGGAAGAAAAGAAGTAATCAGAGAAGCGATAACAAAAACAAAAAACACGGAAATTATTCGTTGGCTAGAGCGTTATCTTGAAAAATAACATAAACCTGAATTTGTTTGTTTTTTGCCGAAAAGTTTCTTTTCTGGGGAGTGTTGCAGGAGTTGAGTTGAAGACAAGAAATCTTGAGTAAAAACAAAGCGCGTCTGCGTGGGACCGGAATTTTACCGGAGAAGGGCAAAGTTTTGACGTGAATTTTTCGTCGTAACTCGTTGGTAGATAAGTGGTCGGGATGAGAAGATTCGAACTTCCGACCTTTTGACCCCCAGTCAAACGCGCTAACCAGACTGCGCTACATCCCGAATAATTGAGAAAGATATAAAATGTTGCGTATGTCATATTTTTCAAGTGTTAATGTAAAGAAAGATCATTAAAATAAGATTTACGTATAAATTTAAGCTAAAAAGTTTAATATTTATTTGCATAAAGAGTTTTTCCGATTAATTTATTGAGTGTTTTTGTTTATTTAAAATGAACGAAAAATGCACTGATTTAATGAATTTTAATTTTTTTAAGGAAGGTTGTATATGAAAAAGTTGTGTGTGTTGCTATTGGCTTCTGCGTTTATTCTTTTGACTAGTGTCAATTCCCGCGCGGATGTTGCGGATAAATTGCTCCTGTATCTTCCCAACAGAATTATTGACTTTGCGGATATGTTTTCGTTGGAGTTGGGGTTTGGGCCCGTAGTTCGCCTGGAGCTTAGAGCTACTAGGGCTTTTGATTTTGGCGGCGGCATTGGTGTTTGCCCTAAAATAGTGAAGGACTACAATCGTCAATATGGCGTTTGCATTGATAGTGGTTGGAATGGTGCGTTCACATGCATCTCGGCTGAAGATGCAACTCGAAACCATACCAGCCGCTGGGTAAAGGAATACTGGTATGTTGCCGAGGGCATTCCGCTTCCCACTGAGAATGTTTATAATTTTTACACAGGCGAGAGGGATTACTGGGAAATAGGCGTTGATGCCGCGCTGTTAGTGCAATTTCATGCCGCTCTTCATCCCATTGACATCGCCGATTTTATAACTGGCTGGTTTTTTATTGACTTGAAGGGTGATGACTTCACTTCAGACGACATGAACGACTGAGGTTGCATATATTATTCCCAAAGGCGTTCCATTATACGGAACGCTTTTTTTATTGAGGCGCAGATGTGGTTATGGGAGATGGCTTTTTAAGTGATTTTGCCTGCATGGGATGCGGCGAATGTTGTCGATGGGAGGGTTATGTAAGGCTTTCAGAAAGAGAGCTAGATGCAATAGCTGAATACTTGGACTTGGATGTTTCCGAGTTTATAGAGCGGTACACGAGGATTACAGATGACAGGCGCGGACTTTCCCTGATTGAGCATCCGGACGGCAGTTGTATTTTTCTTTCGATGGACTCCGGCAAGTGTCTGATTAATCCGGCGAAGCCAACGCAATGCAGAGATTTTCCGTTGTTGTGGAAGTTTTCCGGATGGGATGGAATATGCGCATGGGGGCGCAAAAAAGGAAAATGCGTAGAAGAATCTTAAAATAAGGAGTTGAAAATCTTCCTATTGGGCTTAAATTTATTATTTTGATTTTTCGTGATAAATTACTGAGGAGATAAAAGAGCATAATGATATCTGATTTTATACAAAAAGTGAATAAGCGCGAAGCTAAAATTGGCGTTGTAGGCTTAGGATATGTCGGGTTGCCGCTGACTATAGAGTTTGTGAAGGCTGGTTTTTGTGTGTTGGGGCTTGACGTGGATGTTCAGAAAGAGAAAATGCTTTTGGCTTCCAAAACTTACATTCGTCATATTTCGAGCGAAACGCTTGCGGAAATGAATGCCACAGGGCGTTTTGACGTGACCGTTGATTTTTCCAGAAGCTCCGAATGTGACGCCATTATTATTTGTGTTCCCACTCCTTTGAATCATCATCGCGAGCCTGACATGAGTTATATTGAGTCGACAGCCGAAACGTTAGCTCCTTATGTGAGAAAAGGCCAGCTTTTCAGTCTTGAGTCAACAACTTATCCTGGAACCACCAATGAGGTTCTGCTTCCGAAGTTGGAGGCTAAAACTGGATTGAAGGTCGGGCAGGATTTCTTTCTTGCCTATTCGCCTGAGCGCGAAGATCCCAACAACAAAGATTATTCCACTTCCACTATCCCGAAGGTGGTCGGAGGTTATGACGATGAAAGCTTAAAAGCGGCTCAAGCTCTTTATGACACAATAATTTGCGAGACAGTGCCTGTTTCTTCGACTGCCACGGCAGAGGCGACTAAGCTTGTAGAAAATATTTTCCGCTCTGTTAATATAGCTTTGGTCAATGAGCTTAAGGTGGTTTTTGCCAAGATGGGCATAGATGTGTGGGAGGTTATTGATGCGGCTAAGACCAAGCCGTTTGGCTATATGCCATTTTATCCTGGCCCTGGGCTTGGCGGGCATTGCATTCCGATTGATCCTTTTTATCTGACTTGGAAAGCCAGAGAATATGATGCTCCGACACGTTTTATTGAGCTTGCCGGAGAAATAAACACTTACATGCCCTATTATGTTGTGGAGCAGACAATGGAGGCAATGAATAACAAGGGCATTATTATGAATGGCAGCCGCATATTGCTCATTGGGCTTGCGTACAAGAAAAACGTTGATGATCTTCGGGAGAGTCCAACTTTCAAGTTATGGGATCTTCTTGAGCGCAAAGGAGCTGTCATTGATTACCATGATCCTTATTGTCCAGATGTTCCTAATTTGCGTGATTATCCCCAGCATGTTGGGATAAAAAGCGTTTCTCTTGACGATATTGAGAAATATGACGCGGTTTTGATAGCTACAGCGCATGATTGCATTGACTATCAGAACATTGTTGACAGGGCTAAGCTGGTGATTGACACCAGAAACGCCGCCGTCGCCTCGGATAACGTGGCAAGGGCTTAATTCATAAGGATTTTTATTAATGGAAAAGAAGACAATACTTGTGACAGGCAGCGCAGGTTTTATAGGATTTCATCTTTCGCGGGAATTGCTTCGACAGGGGTATCGCGTGCTTGGCGTGGACAACTTGAATGACTATTACGCGCCGGAGCTGAAAGAAAAAAGAAGCGCTGTTCTTTGTGAATCGAGCAGTTTCATAGAGAAGCGTCTTGATCTTTGCGATTACAATCAACTTGACAGCTTATTGAAAGAAGTCAAGGTTGACAGAATATGTCATCTTGCCGCACAGGCTGGCGTCCGCTATTCTCTGGACAATCCGCTTGCTTACGAGAGAAGCAATCTTTTGGCATTTTTGAATATCCTTGAAGCGACCCGGCATCATAATGTTCCAAGGCTGGTTTATGCGTCAAGCTCCAGCGTGTACGGAGGCAATAAAGATATTCCGTTTTCAGAATCCGACAATGTGGACGCTCCGGTAAGTTTGTATGCGGCGACTAAAAAAGCCAACGAACTGATGGCGCATGCCTACACTCATTTGTATGGCTTCCAGACTGTGGGATTGAGATTTTTCTCTGTCTATGGAACGTGGGGCAGGCCTGATATGGCTTTGTGGATATTTACTGAAAATATAATGCGCGGCAAGAAAATCAAAGTATTCAACAATGGCGACATGCGCCGCGATTTCACATACGTGGATGACATTGTAAAAGGCGTTTGCGCGTCGCTTTTTAAAGACAATCTTAATCAGTACGAGATTTTCAATCTTGGCAACCATCGCAGTGAACAGCTCATGGATATGATATCAATCATAGAGGATGAATTGGGAATCAAGGCTGAAAAGGAAATGCTTCCGCTTCAGCCTGGCGATGTGCCAGAGAGCTTTGCCAACATTGATAAAGCTCAGGAGAAGCTTGGCTTCAAGCCTGAAACGCCGATAAGCATTGGCATTCCCAACTTTATAAGGTGGTATAAAGAGCATTCAGAGTTGACTTCGAGAATCGCCGACGGAAAAGTTATTTCCTAATAATTTATTTGTTTGCGGATATCTTGAAGTTTGCCTTTGTTCCGCCTTCGGGCCTGTTTTCTAGGATGATTTTGCCTTTGTGCAGTTCCGCTATTTCTTTGACAATGCTCAGGCCCAGCCCTGAGCTTTTCTGGCTGCTGGCGGGACGGGGCAGGGAGTAGAATTTGTCGAAGACTTTGTCTATTGCATAGTCGGGGATTCCAGAGCCTGTGTCGGATACGGCGACTTTAACAAATGCGCCTTTGCGTTTTGCCTCTATGTTTATGCTGCCGTTTTCCTGCGTGAAATCTATGGCGTTGACAATGAGGTTTTCAACCGCTTCGTATAGAAGGGCTCTGTCGCCTTTGGTCAATAATTTTTCAGGGATAGAAAAGGATATTTTGCGCTTCAATGGCTGAGATTTAAAATTGTCGGCTAGCTCTCTTAGCATTTTTGCCATGTCAAATTCAACTGCATTGTCAAGAGACCGTTTGTTTTCCAGAGCCGACAGATGCAGCATTCTATCAACAATATGGCGCATTCTTTCGGTGTCGTTTTTTATGTTTGAGAGGAACTTTTTCTTTTGTTTTTCTGAGATATTCTCATCTGAAAGGATTTCAACGGCTCCCTGGATGCCTGACAGAGGACTCTTCAATTCATGCGTGAGGTTTTGTACGTAATGCTCCACATACTTTTTGCCGTCCAAAGCTTCGCGCATTTCTTCGAAAGCTTGCCCCAGCATGCCCAGCTCTCCGCCGCCTAGTTCAGGAAGAGAAGCTTTCTTGCCGTCGCGCACATCTTTAGCGTAATCGGTCAGGAGCTTAATCGGTTTTGTAAGCCATCCTGAAAGAAGCAGGCCAAGAAGTAGGACAGAGCAGAGAATGCAAAGCGTAATGACGCTGACTTTCAGCTTTGCGTTAAAAATGCATCTGTTAATGAAGTCAGTGGGCTTGCTGACTGTAAGAACTCCCACTATTTGTTCATTGGCTTTGACGGGGGCCGCCACATGCAGAGTGGAGGTTGCGGGATCGCCTTTGTGGAGTCGGGTTGATCTTGCTCCGTATTCGCCGCGCAATGTGAGGAGCACGTCGCGCCATTGGGAAAAATCTTTGCCAAGATCTTTGTTTTTATTGGAGTCAAAAACAACAATCCCGCGTTCGTCGGGCTGGGCCCGGTCAAGGCCAAGAGGATCGCCCA
>CAZYVR010000118.1:0-15047 GCA_964651145.1 uncultured Victivallales bacterium
AATCCATAAAGGGGTAACGTTCCTGTGCTTGAATTAGTCGTAGATAGAAGCTTCCCAATTGCGGAAGTAATGCCGTACTTGACATTGCTAATATAGTTAGATAGGGCTTCACCCATTGAGCTCTCAGTGTATATTCCCCATCCGTTGTTAGTTCCATCTCCTAGCACATAATTATAGGATATCATAAAACTATTAACTCTCGTCATATTTAATCCCCACCAGCCATCACTAGACTCCAGGACAAGTTTTAGAAAACTCACTTGGCAAGTAGTTTGGCAATCCACAAATAGTAGGGGATGACAGCCATCTGCAGTAAGCGTAACAGCTTTTGTTGTTGATAATGAATTGTTGCTCGCATTTCCAAGAACTTCAATTTTGCCATTGTAAAAATCGGAAAACGACAAAATTGAGGTTAGCGTGTATCCCCCGTCTGCAAACTGAAACGTCAGAGTATAACCTCCTAGATTTTTAGGTCGCGCGTCTATCTCGGCCTGTATCTCACTTGTTGACATCGTGTTGTTAAGATTGACAGTCGTGTCTTCTGCCAATGCATTGCAACCCAAAAGATAAACATTCCCGCTGGAATCTTTATATTTGAATTGTCCATCTTCCTGATAAAGAAGAAGATTACCTGCGGTTGAAGCAGACGGAGTAGTTTCATTTTCAATGAATTCAGTATGGGTGACGTATACGTGGGGTACAGTTTGTCCCAATACGGCCGTTATACTTGCAACAAGGATGATACCTATTAAAATACTTTTTAAAATCTTCATTTTTGTTTCTTTCCTTTTTTAATTCTTTTAACTGGTTCTCTATTTTTTATACTAAAACGTTTTGTTTTCTTATGCCTTTCTGCAATTTATTTCTTCTTAGAGCTGGCGTTTAGCTTGGCTTTTTGTTTTGCTATTTCTATGAGCTTGTGCAGGTGTCTTGACTTGTTGTCTAGGGCTCTGCATTTTGAGTCTATTTTTGCTTTTTCTTTTAATAGCTTGATGTGTTCGGCGGCGTTGGCTTTGGCGGTTGTGTGGAGAGACTTTAACTCGGGGGAGTCTGGATATTTCTTTGAGGCTTTTTCTAAGCTGTCTAAAGTGTATAGGAAGCTTTTTCCCTTTTCTGCTATGCGAAGGTTGCTTTGAAGCTCGTGCTTCTGGTCTGTTAGCTTTTTTACTGCTTGTTTGTCTGATTTTTTGTTTGCTTCAGCTAGAGCTTCGAAGGTTGGAGCCAACTCTTTTTTGAGCTTGACTATCTTCTCGGCGGCGTCTTTTATGGCTCCTTCACGGTTCTGGTCGCATTTGCTTAACTGGGCATTTTTATATTTGTCGGCTGTTTTCCTGTAATAATCCACTTTTTGCTGGATGCATTTCTTCTTGTTGAGATTCTCACGGGATGCAACAAGCTTTTTGAGGTCAGTCTTAGTGTTGTTTTCAGCTTCGACGTAAAGCCCAACAAACATCAGAGCTGTGGTCGTTATCAATGTCAGTAATGTTTTCATTTTATCTCTTTTTTTGAATCAGTTAGTGGGGTGGTTAGTTTTATTTGGGGGATTCTTTTGAGTTTGCTTTAAAATAATATTTTTTCGAAGGCAACAGTTGTTGATGATTTGTTTGACTAAATATTTTACAAAAATAGCGGCAAATCCCCCTATTAATATCCATTCGAATATAAGTATGGGGAGTGAAAAAGGCAAAGAGCCGCCTAGAGGAAAGTTCAATATCTCAAATAAATTCGATATTAATATACCTGTAAATTCATAGAATACGCTGGTAAAAGGTTCCCATGTCTTGTAGCTCGGGTCAGAGCCAAATCGCCTTAAAAGGAGCAACAACATAGCCATAGTATAAGAAACAGAACCCAAGATAAAGGTCGCTTTATTATTTTTAATAATTAGATATAGTTTTTTTAACATTATTTTACCCCGAAATAATCTTTACACGCACAAGTCCCATTTTTTTCTAACCACTTCTTATAACCTTTAATGGTCTTATTTGTTAATTTTTTTGTCAACCTAAGGCGCTTTGTTCCAAATTCATAATTAGCATAGAGCCTCACTCCTGCAACACCCAATTTATAGACAATAACCGTATGCATTGCACCCCCGGCAGCTCGCCCTTTGTTATTTCCTTTTGCATCTAAAAGCGGGTTGTCTGGGTAATTTTTAATGTCACTATCAAAGTTTAATAGATTTGTCTGTGGGCTATGTTGATTATGAGTATCATAAATACCTCCTGCATCATTAATGCCATAATCGCCATGGGCTACCCAGTCTTGAATAGAGTGTAAAGCTATTCCCAAATGTTGCGCTGCCAACTTTGGATTGTCTTTATAACTATGTGAATAGCCAGAGGAATCCAGATACGTTGACCCCATTTTCCCTATATCGCACCAATTTTTTGCTTCTTTTAGATGTGAGTCATGATTTTCTAGTCGTGAATCTTTTCCGAATTTATTTCTGTTAAAATGATAAGATTGGTCTCCAATTACGGGAAGGAAACTTTTAAAACCTTCTAGACCAAACTTACCTCCATCAACTTTTTCATCATAAGTTGCTATTAATTCTGCTGACTCATCAGAAAATTGTGCTTGAATCACCCATCTTTTAGTTGCTACTTCGTGAATATCATATCCCCAGAGTCCCACTACATCATATCTGTTAACGGGGTTATTGCCAAGGAAAGCATATAGATTATTTCCCCCTTGCTCTTCCATTGGGTCACGGTTAATCCATCTGCCAATATTTGCATAATAATAGCGAAAAATATAATAATAAAGCTCTGTCTCACTATCTATTGGTTTCGTACTAAACCTATACACGAAATCATCTGCTTTGGTTCCATTCTTGCACAGCAATTTACCAAAGGGATTGTATTCATAAGATGCTTTCAAGCTTCCATCAGCACTATCCACATAGTTCATTACGTTTCCGTTGCCATCGTAAATTGGCAGATAATTATTTGTGCCATCGTTGACAGCTAATAATCCACCAACTCCGCCAGCACCTTGTAACGTTCCGCTTAAGTCCTCGCCCCATAGATAAGTCCTCTGCAACACATTTGAAGCATCGTAAACGCCTATCAAGTTCCAGCCATCATAAACAAACTTCTCTGTCTTATCCAACTGCCAAGCTGAAGCTACCCATGAGTATACTTTCTTATCATATCGTCTACCCATGTAATCATAAGCAAACTCTATTTTCTTAACATCTGTTTCCACTACTGAAATAAGCCTGTTCTCTCCATTCCAAGTATAAATAAACCTTCCATCAGTAAGCATGTTTCCGTCATCGTCATAAGTAAACAGCTCTGGAGTCTTAGGCAGGAACACATTCAAGTTTTGAGTAGCCACAACATCGGAAGTTCCGTTGAATTTCACTGAATAGATATCGAAAGCATCACTTACAGAGTTGCTTGAGTTATCCAAGTTATAGAACAGATTGAAGTAAGTTCCGTACCTTGGAGCACGTGTGTAAGTTCCTGTAGAGGATTGTTTGACAGTCACCTTTGAATCGATGTCAGCAGAACCTGAAATATTGACTCTTGAAGGGACTGTGCGTTGCGTATATTGATTGACATTATTGCTGGTATAATCAAAGATATTGCCGTTGCGGTTTTCGGTTTTTAGGTTGCCGATTGTGTCGTAGTCGTACCCGAAGGACTGCCCCGGTATTTCCTGTCCGTTTAGGGCAATTTTTTTGCCCTTTGTGACTTGCCCCAAATCGTCGTATTCGTATACCCAGCAAGAGCCGTCTGCGAGCGCACATTTTGTTCGTTTGTCGCGGTCGTTGTATGTGTAATTATAGGAATAAGTTTTGCTGTTGGCGGAGCTGCTTATGCTGGTCAGTCTGTTCAGAATGTCGTATGTTCTAGTGGTTGTCAGAATGTCGCTTGTTCCGTTGTTGACGGTGGTGGAGCTCAAAAGGTTACTGCCGGACACCCGACTATAAGAGGCGCTTCGCGTCCCATCCCCAACAGTAGAAACCCTGCTTGCAGGGTCGTAGGTGTAGTTCGTCGTTCTGACCGCCGTTGTGTTATTTTTTAGCTGCATCGAAGTTCTCCGCCCCAAAGTGTCATAGCCGTATGCCACGCTTCTGTTTACTATATACGGGACAGATTCGGATGCAAGCGAGCCATCAATATTGTAGGCTATAGCGCGCGTTCCGCTTGCGTCGGTCACGCTCACCGGACGCCCCAGCCTATCGCGGGTGTACCCGATGTCGGTTGTGGTGTCTGAATAATCAACGCCGTTGAGAGCTCCCGCGTTGTCGTATGTGTAAGCTGTGGTCAAGCCTCGCGCCCATGTCCGCACGTTCAGAGCTCCGTTGAGGTAATAGCTGTATGAGGCGTCCTTGCCGTTCGCGTAAGTTTTTGAGGTCATAAATCCGCGCTGGGCGTCGTAGCTCCATGTGGTCGTTTCGGCCTCGCCGGGATAGTTTTTGTATGTGGAAAGTGTTTTCATTCTGCCGCTTGCGTCGTATGCGTAAGCCTGCGGATAGGTGTCCGCGCCGGACTGTTCCTTGAGCTCGCCAGTTGGCCAGTAGGAATAATTTACGATTGCGCCGCCCGGCAAATAGCTTTTGACGCGTCGTCCCATGCTGTCGTATTCAAAGCTGGTTTCGCGGTTGGCGGAGTCCTTGACAGAGACAGCCTGGCCCGCGTTGTTGTATGAATACTCGCTGGTTTGCGCGATGCCGCCCACGGTTTGAGTTGTGGTTTCCATTCTGCCGAACTGGTCGTATGCGTAAGTTGTCTTGCCAAGCACGCTGTGCGTAGATGATACGAGTCTGCCGTTTTGATAAACGCTTGTCACACTGGTTCCGTCGGGGTTCGCGGACACGGTCACGCGCTGTCCGCCGCCGGGGTAGCTTGTGGCATAGCTGGAGGTTCTTCCGAATGATTCGCTGCTGGAAGTGAGTCCCGTTACAGCGCTAAAAGATGTTGAAACAAGCGTGGGCGTGGAGTTGCCGTCTGCCATATACGAATAAGAAACGTTTTTTCTGGAAGTCGCGCCGTTGTGAACAACATATGAATTTTCGCTTTTGCTGACAATGTCTGTCCCGCCATAATCAATCACGCCGTCGCGGTCTATGTCAACCGCCTGAACATATGCCTCGCCCTTGTTGTTGTATTCCGTGAGCGTCGTTATGCCAGCGGGGTCTACCTGCCTGACCGGGCGTCCGAGCGAATCATAGTAAGTCATTTGCGTGGCGCCGTCGGGGTAGACTGTTTTGTATGAGTTGCCCATAAAATTAGTGTAGCTTTTTACCCATTGGGTTTCGCTTCCTCCGTCGCCAACAATGATGACCTTGGAGTAAAGCTCTCCGTTTTCCACGCCGTTCTCGTATTTGACATGGCGCGTGGCGGTTCCAAGGACTTCTGCTGTGGAGCCGTCTTTGTTGTATTTGGTGATGACAGTAGTTCCATCGGGATTTGTAACAGTATTCACAAGCTTGCCGTCCACAATCGACTCGGAATAAGTTGTCGCGGCTCCAAGAGCGCCTGTTTCGGATACAACATCCCCGGCCATATCGTATACTGTTGACGACTGCGTTATCTCGGCTCCGTCCGAGCCTTTGACTGTTGTGGAAACGGTTCTGCCCATAGCGTCGTAAGCATAGAAAGTAGTTATGCCCGCAGTGGTGGTGTGGCTGAGTCGCTGTAGTTCGTCATATGCGTAAGTGGTTACAGTACCTTCTCCGTTGGTTACTTTTTCAGCTCCGCAGCATCCGTAAACAGTGGTGGACTGCGTTCCATTCATGTTCGTAACGACAATCGGTCTGCCAAAGTCGTCAGTCTCCGCAGGCGCATAGGAAGAGATAATAAGTCCGGTTTCAATGTCGTAAGTTTTGGAATAGGCGGTCTTTCCATGGATATTCTCCGCGGATACTGTTTTTGTGCCCCGCACTATTTCGCCGTCCGGCGTGTCCGGGTATCCGCTGTAAGAAGTGGTTATTTTAGAATCAGCCGTAAGTTTGTATTCATAGAACGTCATTCTTCCATCGGGCGCAAGAGAGGTAAAAGTCTCGCCAACAAACGGCCCGGTTGAATATCTTTTATAAACCGTGACCAGATTGCTTGCGGCATCATAAGCGGCGCCCGGAACAGTGCATTGAATGCTTTTCTGTTCGTAATCGCTGACCCACTGCTCATAATATCGCGAAACCTCATTGCTCAGAACTCTCTCGATTGATCCGGTAACATTGTTAGTGTCGTCATAAGTTGTTTCAGTTACACGGCAAAGATTTTCTGCGTCAGTAATGGATGAATTGTTGAACGGAGTAATGAATTTAACCTGGCGACCCATGTCATCATATTCATGGCGTTCCCATGATCCGTCATGATATGTCAAAGATTTAATAAGGCCTAGCTTTGCTTCGTCAGTTGCAGAATTGTCATAATAAGCATAAGTAGTAGTGATGGCTTTGCCATCCGGGTCGTCGACTTCCATAATGACTTCCTCGCCCCAATCGAAATTTTTGTAGCGTATCATTTGCTTGGAAATCACATTGCCGTTTTTATCCTTGGTAGTAAGGTATTCATCACGGCAGCCATTTGCGTCATATGAGCCTTTGATAATTGATTCTATAGTTTCGCCGTTGTTACTCACATCATCCCACGAGGCATTTTCCCTGTTCCATTTTACCTCGTTCACCGTCGTGGAGATTTTGCCGTTTACGATTAATACACTTGTCATTTTAAGAGTTTCAGTGTTTTCTTTTCTATCCGGGTCTTCTATTGTGTTTACACGGAAAGGCACAGCTCCGGCATTGATTGTGTATCTGCCAGTGCCAGCGTCTTTTTCGCCTACATCTTCAATATGATAAAATTTTTCTTTATATTTATAATCATCAATAACTTCAATGTCCATTAAATTTGCTTGAGTTTTAATTTGCTGTATAACACCGTGTGCATCCCTGATAACCTCATTCCCTCCATTTGGGTTTACATTCGCCTTAAGTTTTTCAGGTGTGGCGAGTTTCCCCTCTGGAACAGACGGAACATCTATAATAGCCTCTCCGTTGTTAGCGTTATTCTGGCTGGATCCCAAGCTGATTGTAATAGTTATTCCTCCTCCGCTGCGCTTTTTGCCTATCCCGCCAGCAGCACAGTTTCCGTTAGCGCATGAAGGACAAAGCTCCACTGTAATTACCACAATATCGGTATCAGATCCCTCATCGCCAGTGTAAGTTAATTTTGCGGTAATCTTTCCTTCTTTTATAGGCTGGACATAAAATGTGACACCGCCATCCTTTATCCCTTTTAGATTGCCTGTCGTCTCTGTCGTAAGATTAGTAGATGCTGTTGAGCGGACTTGCTGCAATATACCATCTTCATCATATTGCCACAGTTGGTGCTTTGAGCCAGTAGCAGCAAATCGCACAGTTCCTTTATCTTTATTGATAGGCTGAAGCTTCAATGGCACCAATTTGCTAATATCTGGCGGATCAACTTTTCCTGTTTCGGGATTTTTGCACGCATATACAACATATCCCATGAGTTCATCATCGTCTTCCTCGTACTCTTCCGGCACTTCGCCGCCTCCATGCAAAGGCAAGTAATAGCCAGTAATATCGGCATATGCTTTGGTAATGGAATAACTGGCTCCCCCTGACCATGTGGATCCATTTCCAGTGCCCAATCCATCAGGAATATAAGTGATTCGAGCGTACCATATGTTTAATTTAGTATTTGCATTTTTTATGTAAAACCGATGGCTTCTGCCTACGCTGGCATTTGCAGCTTTTGTTGGTTTATCAAATTCAGAGGAATCCTCCTCTGTCCAAGATCCAGGTGCCCGCCTTGATTCAAATTCGCCTTCCGCTTCATAACGCGCTTCTCCCCAAACATGGTCATCCTCATCTTCCCAAGTCTGGTTGTACAATATGCCGTCAAGACCTTCATAAAACCACCCACCGCCAGTACAAGTTATTTTGTATCTGCCAGGCTCAAGGATCGTATAAGTATCATAAGCCTTCTCAGGCCCTGAAAGACTTAGCTGCGCGCTGAGATTATTGAAAGGCAGCAACAAAATAAATAAAGTTAAAAATAAATGTTTATATAAATATTTACGTATCATTTTAAATGCATTCCATATTGATTAAGGTTGAAAAATTCTAAGTTTAAGAGTGTCTGCCGTGTCGTCCACTGCGTTTGCGTTGGGGTTTCTTCCTAGTAGATATTCTGTAATATTGTTGACGCCATCTGAATCAAAATCGCCAGTGGCAATTTGAGTCAGGTTGCCGAAATAATATGTTTCCCAATCATCCGGCATTCCGTCGGAATCAATATCTACATTGGAATTGACATTCGGGTCAATGCTATCCGGCAAGCCATCACCGTCTGAGTCGTAATCGCTTCTATGCAGAGTTCCTTCCATGAACTCATCGAGGTTTGAAGTTGAATCTGAATCATGGTCGCCTGCGGCGTCCGAAGGATCGTTTGGATTTAGTCCCATATTCAGCTCAATGCTGTCCGGGATTAAGTCGCGGTCAGAATCCACATAAGCCATTGTTCTGATGTCGTCCAGATATCCGTTGCCACTCACAATGATTTCATCAATAGAGGCGATATTGCATTCCGGCTGAGCGTTCCACAGGTCGCGCTGCAGATCGCGCCTGACAGTTGTCCATGTTCCGCTGTCGGCGCCAAGACCGTAAACAATGCTTTCTCCTGTTCCAAGAACATTTGACAAATCGGAAGTGTAATGAATATAGCGCGTTCCATCATTAGTGGAGCACTTCACGGCAATATCATACGCTTCCATTGCATCAAAGCGCATTTTCCATTCGAATTTCAATTGTCCAGCCGGAATCGAGTCAGGGGCAAACTTCAAGTCGGAACCGGACACCTGAATAACGCGGTTGGATGCGTTGTCAGGATCGACCACGTTCAAGACAGTGGCTGGAGCCACAACCGACCATCCGTCAATGTTTGGAGTGGCGTCTTCCGCGTTTTCGAGCACAGTTTCGTCAAACATATATCCATCGCCCTGAATGGACGCCGTGGTCGGATCCATTCCGCTGTTCTGTTCGTCCTGATTGCTTATTCCGTCCGAATCGTTGTCCTCATCGCCATCGGAAATGCCGTTGCCGTTGGAGTCCGCGTCTGTTGGACTAGTTAAAGTGGTGTTAACTTCCATGGCATCATTCAATCCATCGCCGTCGGTGTCAGCTTTATTTGGATCAGAGCTGTGAGTGAAAATTTCGACGAAGTCAGAGAGCCCGTCGCCATCGGAATCCGTGTCAGTCGGGTCAGTGTTGTATATGTTGACTTCGTCGCCATCGCTCAAGCCATCGTCATCGGTGTCGCTGTCAGTCGGATCGGAATTATAGACAAAAACCTCTTCGCCATCATTGAGTCCGTCATTATCGGAGTCAGTATTCGCCGGATCTGTCATATATATGTGGACTTCATCGCCATCGCTCAGACCATCGTCATCGCTGTCCTTGTCTGTCGGGTTGGTTCCATATATTTCGATTTCGTCATAGTCGGAAAGTCCATCGCCATCCGCGTCAGTCGAGTTTGGATCAGGGTCGAGGTAATCATAAATGCCGTCGCCATCAGAATCTCTGGTGTTGAGAATAGCTTGCGTTAGGACAAATTCCGTTTCATTTTCGTCATGCCATATAAGGACAGACGGTTTGTCCGCGGCTAACAGTCTAGTGTAAATGCGATATTTGTATGTTCCCGCAGAATCTGGAAGGTTGTCAAAAACATATGGTTCAGCGGAGTTGTCGAGGATATTTCCAGCAAATACGACAACCGCGTTTCCGCCAACATTCTGTCCTTCGCTGACGCGAACGGGGAACTCAACGTCTTCATTCTGGATATCTCCCGGCGCATTGCTTCTTACAATGAAATGCTCCATGGAACTATATCCTGTGCCGGCAAGATCCGTCACAACTTTGTCCTGCCATGAAATAAGTGTCATGCCGGAAGCGCCCTTTACATCGATGTCATATATGAATCGCTTGCGCGTGTCAAATGCCAACTTCTCTGTGATTTTCGGAGCCGTGGCGACTAGAGACGCTTCATATCTGGCTTCCACATTGATAATATTGTTGTCGTCCGTGGCCGAATCTCCAGCGACGAACTCGCGCGGAGTGTAGCTCACGAATGTCAGGTCGGACTCAGAACGGAGCAAAGCTTGTTCACGGTTGCTGAAGCCTGATCCGGGGACTGCCGTTATCGAGGCTATTCTGTTAAGGACACTGAATGACACAGCATCGCCTTCCATTACATAAAAGAACTCAACAGTTCCATCGGTATGTTTCACAACCACCTTATACCGTTTGAATGTGTCAAGATTGCAGGAATATCCTGAATTGGAGTCGGCCTCGGCCTCAGGATTTCCGCCGCCGAAACCGGAAGTTAATCCAGACAGGCTCAGTGGCATCGTTACAGCGGACGATATTTCGCCGTTGACAGCCACATGAATTTCGTTTTCATTGTTGGCTTCTGAATCGGAAGCGACAAATTCAGCGGGCGCAAATCCGGTCAAGTTCATATTTTGCGTTATAGTCACCAAACTTACAGTTCTGTTCAAGAGACCTGAGCCGGCAGCCGCAATGATGCTTGCAGTTTTGGACTCCTGAGACAAGGAAATATTTTCGCCTTCCATCACGTAAAAGCTTTCGGATAATCCGTTTGGAGCTTCCACAATCACCTTATATCGCTTGAATGTGTCAAGATTGCAGGAATATCCTGTGGTAGAATCAATTTCAGGATTGTCGCCTCCGTAACCTTCGGCCGTTCCGTCATAATCAACAGGTATAGTTACAGCAGATATAGGGACCCAGTTTGCTGTAACATCAATAGTATTGTCTGCGTCGGCAAACGCGTCAGAAACAATAAAATTTGATGGGGAGAAACTGTTGACTTCGAGCCCCTGGAAAAGCGCGAGGCTTTCTGTTCTGTCAGCCAGCCCGGAACCGGCAATCGCCGTGATGTCAGCCTTTTTTGTTTGCGGCTCGAAAGCTATATTTTCGCCTTCCATAACATAGAAGGACTCAACAATGCCCGATATTGGATGTGTCACTACCAGTTTATAGCGTTTGTATGTGTCAAGCGCGCATGAGTATGAACTGTCGCTGCTTGCGTCAGGATTTCCGCCGCCGTAACCTGGAGTAAAGCTTGAACTGTCCGCCGGAAGAACTGTCGCGGCTTCTATTTGGCCCTGAACGCCAATGTTTATTTCGTTGTTTTCATTGGCAAACGCGTCAGACGCCACAAAGGACTCAAGACTGAATCCAGAAATATCAACGCCATCAAAAACATTAAAGTTGTCAGTTCTGTTCACAAGCCCAGAGCCTGCCAAAGCAGTGATTGACGCGCTCTTGTTGACAGTTGACAGAACAACGTTTTCGCCTTCCATTACATAGAAAGAATAAGTCTGACTGGATATCGGATCCGTTACTATAACTTCATAACGTTTGTATGTGTCAAGCGCGCATAAATATGAACTGTCGCCGCTTGCGTCAGGATTTCCGCCGCCGTATCCTTGAGGGTATTCTATTCCTCCTTCAGGAATGGTCACAGCGCTTTCGGCCTGATAATTTGCAATAACGCTTATCACATTGTTGTCGTCGGCCAGAGAATCTCCGGCGACAATAGAGCTTTGTGAATAGTTTATAAGAACAAGATTTGCTGGAGAGGCCAGAGTAACCTCGCGATTTGAAAGCCCTGAACCAACAACCGCAGTTACTGTCGCCTTTTTGGTCACGGTGTCAAACTCAATACTTTCTCCTTCCATTACATAGAAGGAATTCGTCACTCCGTTGGCATGCGAGACCAATACATTGTAGCGCTTGTATGTGTCAAGCGTGCATGAATATGAACTGTCGCCGCTTGCGTCAGGATTCCCGCCGCCGTATCCAGAGCTCAAAACATCATCGTTTCCAAGTGGAGCGGTAAGAGCCACTTCTGGTTCATAATAGATTTCAATATTTATAGTATGATCCGGCAAAGCCATATTCCTTGCCTCCAGATCTTCGCAGAAAACATCGCCGCTTTCAGGTGGATTATAAACCATAGTAAGCGTTTCCACCCTTGTGACGGGCGACCCGCCAGGGCTAAGCAGAGCAAAAAAGCGTGAACTGCTGTCATCCAGCTTTTCAAGCACAACGCTGTTTTTTGTTATTGCTGCTTTTTCGTCTTCATAAACCAGTTGTGTGCCGGAAATTCCAAACGGGAAGTATGCTATCTTCATTTCATAGCGTTTATAAGTGGATATCTCGCCCAAATCTATAATTGTCTCATTTGCGTCGAGATTGATTGACGCGTTGGCTGTAAGAAAAATAGTTCTCTGGCAATTTTCAGAGTTAATGGAATATTCAACAACGTATACGCCCTCTGGCAGCACACATGATCTGCTTGCCGAGTTGTCAATGCTTCCACTTGCAACTTGAGAGTTCGTGAATGCATTTTTCACTTCATATGCAAATGGGTTCCCTTCGTCCGTTGTCAGTGTCAAAGTTTTTTGAAGAAGGCCGGTTGGCGCTTGCGAGCTTGTAAATTCATATGCGCCCATATCAGCGGGCAGAACTCCAGAGCTTGATCCATTGTCAACATAAATATTGTCTTGGCGACTGTTGCCGAGGATGTCCGTTTCAGATGCTTTTGCGGAATTTGCTTTGTCTATAACCTGCGCAAACGGATTGAGCTTATAATTGCCTGAAGCGGCATCGAGAAAAAGTGACATCCCGCTGTCTAATACAACGTTTCCATCTCCATTAAATCCGCCTTCGATGCATGAGTATGTTATAAAAACTTTTGATGGATATGAATCCAGCACATGCATTCGCTCAATAATGCTGTTAACTACAGTCACTTCCATCAACTTGTTTGAGATCGATGTTCTTTGGGAATCTCCATTTTGTTCGGAGTTGTTCACTATCGTGCAGTTTGCGATAACCGGCTTTGACGCTCCAATAAAGTAAATTCCGCCGCCGCCGTCCTCTTCCGTTGCAGTGTTGCCGAATATTGAGCAATTGGAGATAGAGCTCTTTGAGTTATTTAGCTCAATGGCGCCGCCCCATGCCGCAGAGTTGCCTGTAAATGCGCAATTTCTGACAGTCGGAGAAGCGTCCCTTATAAGCATCGCTCCGCCGCTTCCTTCGGGGAACACGCCGGAAACGGAGCCATTTTTAATAGTGAAGTTTTCCACAATAGCGTCTGACGTTTCGCCACAGTGAAAGAAAAATGCGCGTCCATCATTCTGACAGTCAATAATAGTGTCAACGCAATTATTTCCGATAAGCTTGATATTTTTCCCTTTAAAATCCAGCTTTTTATTCTTGGGCCCAACATAAACGCCCGCGGCAACTTGCACAGTGTCCCCGGAGGACGCCACATTTAACGCGCCCTGAATTGTCAGTTTTGCATTGTCATTCGCAAAGCCCTCATTGGAGTCATTCCCGGTTGAAGCGTTTACATATATAATTCGCCCCTCTGTTCCATGCTCGTAAGCTCCCATGTCCACCAGAAGACCGCGAAAGGCTCCGTTGCCGTCGACCAATGGGGTTTTAAGAACATAAAACTTTTTGGCATCCGCATTTGAAGGCGTTGTGTCAACCTTGTCGATAACCTCAGAAGACTCGCTCAGTCGAAAGTCCACGGAACTTTTAAACAGCGGGTGAACTCTGATATTTCCCTTGTCGCCATCAAGCCCGGGTTGCTGAATATCAGAGTGAAAAATATGAGCATATGGATTGAATATGTCTATTTTTAGAGGCGCAAGATTGTCCCAGAATATGGAGTTGTATATATACGGTCTGTATCCGGCTTCGAGCGCGGCCCCGCCGCCGGAAATATTTGATTCATTGCCAGTGACAGTCGTGTTTGCGACTCTCGCATCATTTGATTTCAGGTATATGCCTCCGCCAGACTCGGACGCCTTATTATTACTGATCACACAGTTTTCGATCACGGCATCATCGGAATGCGCCACAAACGAAAAGCAGATCATAAAGCTTACAGCATACCGCAATGCTGCAAACTTATTTTTACTAATATAGCGATTTATATATGACATATCACCTGCCGGTTTGTTGTTGTTTTTCTTAAGGCAAAGCAAAGAATTTGTGAACTTAAGCCCTCTGCTTTTTTATTGTGCCTTTTTTACTTAATCTCAAACTTGAACTGCACTGGACCACTGCTTCTGTAGGCATCGGAATCCCCGGGTGTTCCTGACCACGCCGGCCCACTGTATCCTTCTTCGCTGTAAGCTGTGCGCGAATTCCAGTAAAATTTAACCGGTGTGTCTGTCGGCCCCATCGTTATTGATTTCTTGCCGATTTTCTTCCAATCTATATCCCCGGATTTTTTTATAAAATAATGAACCTCAACAGTGCCCTGAATATCGGAATGCTTGAGAGTTGTGTTAATTTCAAATATCCCAAAAAATACGCCGGGCTCTGTGCTTGCCACAGGATTGCTGGGATCAGAGTAGTTCATATATTCATATTTAGGACTCCGCGAACCGCTGTTCAAACCTTCAACATCTGTTGACTGATTGCATACACGTCGCAACAATTCCCCTGGAGCAATGTTTATCGAAGTTGAAGCATTGGAATCAACATAACTGACTGGGACATCACTGCTTCCTTCAAGATTGGCTGTATCAAAGGTCGTAAACGAAGCGCTTGCCGTCACCTTTACAAAGTCAGTCTTCAAAGTAAATGCATTGCTGCTCCTCTCTAGCAACTCAACCGCGTTGCTCGCAGGAGACAGCGTTATTCCGCCAGAAGGCAAATCAGCGCTGGAGCTGTCTAAGGCAATTCTTTCAAACACGTATTCGCCAGTTGGCACTGTAATTGTGTCAGTGAAATCTGAAACAGGATTTGCGTCAAAGCTGTTTGTCTGGGATATTTTTATTTCATCAATATTCCCATTAAACCATGATGTTGAGATGCCGCTCGAACCTACAAAAAGCGAACCCGTAAGGTTTCCAGTGTCTATATCATCTTTATAATTAACCTGATTGCCATCGACATAGACTGCATATTTTGAGCCTATATTGCACGCCGCAACATGATGCCAAGTCGTATCACTTAT
>CAZYVR010000119.1:0-14973 GCA_964651145.1 uncultured Victivallales bacterium
TCCCTTTATGTGATTTATGCAGTTATACGTTGCTGATCCTTTTGCCAGAGAGAAGAACCTCGCAAAGATATAGCCTATAACAAAACCGGCAAAGATTCCGTAAAATTCAATATAATGTATTTTGACCTGAGTTGCGCTCCTGAAGCAAATTGGCGCGCATGCCAGAAATCCCGCCAGAAGAAATATTCTTATCGCAAACGCCAAGCCGTGGAAGCGAACATTGTTTTCAGTCTCCTGACTCTGGGACCCATTTCTTTGCAGACTGAAATAATATCCCGCGATGGCAAGCAGCAAGCCGAAAAGATATTCAGGTATTTCCTTGCCTTGAATTATCAGAGTCCAGCTTGATATCGCTATGGCCACAGTGATCGCGGCCCTTATGGCTCCGCGTGGCAGCCAAAGCGGGTTGGGCGTTGTTGTCAGGGTTTTGCTTTTTTTTAAAGCGCGTCCGCAACAAAAGCATGAGCTTTCGTTTTGCTTTAATTCAGCCCCGCAGAAAGGGCATTCTGCAATTGGTTTTCTAAACTTTCCCGATGGAGTATTCATATTGCCTAATATATAGGGGGATGCGCAAATTGAAAGAATATTTGCTGGCAGTGCGCAAGCTTTATTGATTTGTCATGGAATGCGCTATATTTTGAGCTGTTGTTTAAATTGGATTGAACAGGAGACGCATCAGAGACATGTTATGGATTTCCAGGCAAAAAGTAAAAAAGCTTTCCGCGCGGCTTGATTTGTATATGAATGTGGCCACGGAGACTCTGTCTCTTTTTCAGGAGTTTATTGAATGCGTGGTTAACAGCGGGACGGACGCTCGCTCTGAAGTTTTGGCTTTGCAAATAGCCGAGATCAGACACGATTGCAGCGATATGCGTTTGCGCCTTGAAAGAGCTGTTTTTACAAAATCCCTTCCGCCTGCGATTCGCGGCGATTTGCTTGCCATTGTAAAAATGCTTGACAGCATTCCCGAGCATTGCCAGTCTGCGGCGAATGCCATTCTTGACCAGCGCCTTGTTTTTCTTCCTGAAAACAAAGAGGATTACATAAAGGGCGCGAAACTTGTTGTGGAAAATTTCGAATTGACTTCGCTGGCGGTTAAAGACGCTTTTGGCAAAGCAAAATGCGCGATGGAGCTTGGCGAGCGGATAGACGACATGAATCATCGCGCAGTTGAAATAAAAAGAAGAATCATAAGGCGCATTTTTTCATCCGATTCCCCTGCTATGCATTTGGGCGGGTGTTTGGAGCACAAGGAAATAGCTTCCCGAATATTGGATATAAGCAATCTTTGCAAGCACCTTGCCGAAAGAATTATCATAGCTTCCATAAAGCTCCGCGCTTGAAAAGCGCAAGCGCTTTTATTGGATGCGGAGGCAGGACTTCCGGATCTTCAAGTCGGTCGGTATGGAGAACAGGCCGGAAGGCATTTTGCCGGATGCCTGAAATTCCTCAAGAAGAAACATTATCTGCAGCGATATTTTTTCCACTTGCTGATCAACGGAGGTCAGTTCCAGAGCGTCGCTGATGTCGTAGTTGCCGTATCCTGTCAACGAGAAATTTTTGCCAGGCTGCAGATCCATTGCCCTCATGGCCTTCATTACTCCTAAAGCCGCGTTGTCGTTTGCGCATGCGCAAGCTGTGCAGTCGGGGTTTTTTCTCATTATTTTTTCAAAAGCAAAATAGCTTGGCTCTGCCAGGAATGATCCGTTTGCAATCAGAGAGGCGTTGTCTTCCAATGCCAATTCTTTGACTGCTTTTTTATAGCCGCGAATGCGATTTCTTCCAGTGGTCTTGGCTTCTGAGGAGACGTGGGCTATTTTCTTATGGCCCATGTCCGCAAGGTATTTGACGGTGTTGAACATTCCCTCCACGTCGTCTGATATGATCTGAGGCGCATCCAGGCCCGGGATGTGTTCGTCCACTATTATTGTGCGAGGCAGGGCAGGGTGGAACTTCAGCCAGTTGCATGACGAGTTGACTGGAAACAACAGGATGGCCGAGTCGTCTGTTTCTGCCGCGCGTTCGTATTGGCGGATCATAAGCTCTTCGTCCCTTAAGTGTGTGTAGAACATAACGCGCATGTCATGTTTGCGGCATTCAGCTTCAATGAGATTGAGGATCTTTGAGAAATAATCATCGGCTTCCTCAAGAATTATTGACACAACGCGGATGTTCTTTGCCTGAGGCCTTCGCATGTGCGTGTCGTTGTTGAATGTGACAACAGTGCCTATGCCGGTTTTGCGCTCAATTAGTTTTTCTTCCACAAGTTGCGCAAGGGCTTTTCTTATAGTCAGGTGAGAAACTTTATATTCATCTTTCAGGGCTCTTTCCGAAGGAAACATTTCGCCATCAGGGTAGGCGTTGGCGGTTATCTTTGTTTTTAATTCGGAATATATCCGTTGGTATAAAGGAGTTTTTTTTGCCATCTTGCCGCATCTCATTGTTGTTGCGCTTACTATACAGCTTGAAAAGAAAAAAAACAGCTTGTTTATTAGGAGGCAGGCTTTCTGTTTTTTTTGTTTTTATGACATTTAAACATTGTGGTTTTCTTTGTTCTCCTTATAATTAGAGTAATCAACTAAAAGGTTCTTTTTATGTCAAAATTTGTAAACATTGCTTCTGTTATGCTTGCTGTATCTCCTGAGTTTCAAGGTTGCGCCAAAAGAGAGGAGTTTCTGAAGAAAGGCAGAGGAGTTCTGGAATCGCTTGAGGGCTATGGTCTTGATCTGGTTGTTTTTCCGGAATCCATGCTTGGCGCTCAGACTCTGGAGCAGGCCGAAGAATTGGACAGTCCCGGAGATTTGTTGAAGATGTATATGGCTTTTGCTGAAAAAGAAAAATGCCATGTGGCAGGTTCCTTAAGATGTTCCGAGAACGGGAATGTTTACAATTCGCTTGCTTTCATTGGGCCTGATGGCGCTCCGCTTGGAGTTTATCATAAGGTCAACTTGACACTGGGTGCCATAGACAAGGGAGAGACTTCTGGCTCCTCCGCTGTGGTTGTGGAAACTGCTATCGGCAGGCTTGGCGGAGTGATATGCTTTGACCTGAATTTTGAGGATTTACGCAAAGAATACAAAGCTCTAAAGCCGGACATATTGGCGTTTTCAAGCATGTACCACGGCGGACTGATGCAGGATATGTGGGCGTATGACTGCCGCTCTTTCTTTGTGGGGTCGCTTCCGTTTTTAGGCGGGGGGATTCTTGATCCTTTCGGAAGAGCTCTCAAGCTGACCGATTGCTATACATCCGTTGCCAGAGCCACGGTCAATCTTGACCGCGCGATGGTTCATCTTGATTGCAACCGCGACAAATTTGCTGCTATAGAAAAGAAATATCTGGGTGAAGTGATAGTGGACACACCGCCGAATATCGGCCCGGCCCTTATTTACAGCTTGACGGAAAAACGAACCGCGATGGATATTGTTGAAGAGTTCAAGCTTGAATTGCTTGACGACTACCTTGACCGCTCGCTTAATGCAAATGCTGAAAATAGGGGGTGATATCAAAAAATGGTTCTCATTGTCAAATAATGACTCTTGCGGGATTTGCGCGTGACGCTATACTCGTGTACTTATAGACACTTATATGCAAACATAAAGCTGGAGTTAATGCGTTATGATCGAATTCAATGTTAAAAATGGGACTGTTGAGTTTAAAGGCACGCCTTTTGACAAGGGCGCTGTTAATTTCAAGTTCAATGAGTTCAGTTATGCCTCAACGGAGCTTGCCTGGGAGAAAAGCAAGAGCGGAGCGACTGCGAAAGCCGGAGGCTGTGATTTTTTTGTCAATATCAAAAAGAGCTCATTTTCTTTTTCTGTCAAAAATTCTTCAAAAAAGGACTTGTATCTTAAGGGCATTTCGTTGGCTTTTGATTCCGCCGGGCAAAAAAAGCAATTGGCAGCCGGAGACTGGCTTGAATATATAAATTCATTCAACTTTTGCGCCGGCTCAACTGTGAAAAAAGTCGGACAAAAGAATCCCTTCGCGGAGCACAATCCTGACAGTTCTATGGCATATGTCCTTTGCCGCCGGAAAGACAAAGCTTCATTTATGTTCGCGACTGTTCCGCCGCATTGCGGAGATTACATAAAATTCAAGGCGCTTCATGACGCCCCTCATATGGAAGGGAATTTCGGACTTCATATTTTAAGCGAACAGGAGCGCCTTTTGAAGCCGGGCAAAAAAGCGGAAACTTCAAGCATGTTTGTTGCTTCCGGCGACGATCCTCTTGAGCTTCTTGAGTCTTTTGGCGATCTTTGGGGCAAAAACAGGAAAATGCCATTGAAGAACGTCCTGCAGGGATGGAATTCATGGGACTATTTTGCGGGCGCCGTCACAGCCGAAGACATTTACAAAAATCAGAAAGCTGCTCAAAAGCAATTCGGCGACGCAGTCAAATACTTTGTGATAGACGAGGGCTACGAGCCGCGCTGGGGCGTATGGGAAGCAAATTGGAAGTTCCCGAAAGGACTCAAGGATTATTGCAGCAAGATAAAAGCTTCCGGAGGAGTTCCCGGAGTATGGACTTCAGCCCTGCTGGTCAACACTTACACCGATATTTATCGTGAAAATCCACACTGGTTTGCCCGCGACAATGAAGGCTTTATTGTGACAAAGCTTTACTCATACGGCCCCATGGCATTTTTGGACATAACGCACCCGGAAGTAGAGAAGTTTATTTTCGACACATTCAGCAGGCTGAAAAGCGAAGGCTTTGAATATTTCAAAGTCGATTTCACTCAGGAAGTGCTGAATGCCAGCGTTTTCTTTGACAGAACTGTTCCGCGCGGAAATATCATCAGAAAAGCTTTTGAAGTTATAAGAAAAGCAATTGGCGACGACGCCTATCTGCTTGCCTGCGGAGCTCCTTATGAATCGGTCACAGAAACAGTTGACGCCTCGAGAACAACTGGCGACATTCACAATTTCTGGGGTCATATTCTTAGAAACGCGTCATCTATGGCTGGTAAATGGTGGATGCATAGGAGCCTTTGGAACAACGATCCCGATTTTCTTATTGTCAGGACTTCTGAGACATGCAGCTTGCCGAGGATGAACCGGGAGTACAAGCCCAAGCCCTTTTCGCCAGAGGACTCCTGGCTTGCTGGAAGGGAATTCAATTTGGAAGAGGCTAAAGTTTACTCGCAACTGGTATACCTTAGCGCTGGCGATGTCTTTTTAAGCGACGATTTGTGCTCGCTTAATAAAAAAGGCGTCGATATGATCAAGAAAGTTCTGGAGAGCCCGCTCTCCAAGGCGGCTGTTCCGGTTGATTTGTTTGACAGTCACGATGGGCTTCCGTCAATATGGGTGGCGAATGAAAAGGACTTCGTTGTCATTGGAGTGTTTAACTGGGAAGAGGACGACAGCGAGTTTGTCATTGACCTTTCTGAATTCGGACTGGAAAAAGCAAAGTCCATAAAATCTTTCTGGACTGGCAAGGAAATCAAGCCCGACGAGAATGTTTTGAGCCTTCAATTGGACTCAAGGTCATGCGAAGCATTCTTGATTGTAAAATAATTTAACAAAGTTCCCTCCGAGTATTGAAAACGCCGCAATTTACACCATAATATAAAGCATGGTTTGGATTGCGGTGAATCTTTTTAAATTTGAGAAAGGCTTTTGCTATGAAAATTGCTAAAGTGAACATCAACTTTGAACGCGAATCTCTTGTGGCTCCATTTGGCTTCAAGGGCGGATATCTTACAAGCGTGTGGCAAAGTGTGGTAAAGTTGGAAAGCGAATCAGGAAAATTCGGAGTTGGGCTTGGCACTCAAAGCGTGCTCTGGTCTGACGCGGACGTTTTTGTTTCCAATCCGGAAACTGCCGGAAACGGAATGATGTACCTGACATCGGCTTACGCGGCGGAAGCGGCGAAAGATATCGAATGGAACACGCCTATAGAACTTTTGAAACAGCTTGTTCCTGTCACGTACGAGTACGCAAAAAAAGTTACTCGCAACCCCAAGTTGCGTCTTACTTTTGCCCTTAACGCTCTTGTGCCGGTGGATAACGCCGCATGGCAGCTTTATTGCGCAGAAAACAATATAGCCAGTTTTGACGACATGGTGCCTGAAGAGTTCAAGTCAGCCCTTCCGGTTCGCAATACAGAGCTCGCTTCAATTCCCCTTATGAGCTACGGAGTGGGGATGGATAAGATTGTTGAAGCTATAAGCGACGGATATTTCTTTCTGAAGGTAAAGGTCGGTTCTGACCCGGACAAAGATGGTTGCCAGGACAAAATGCTCGAATGGGACAAAAAGCGCATTTCAGACATTCATGAGGCCGCCAAAAACATAGAAACTCCTTACACTGACAGCGGACACATCCCGTATTACCTTGACGCCAACGGACGTTACGAAAGCAAGGAGCGCCTCCAAAGGCTTCTCGATCACGCGGACAAAATAGGCGCGCTCGAAAGAATAATGATAATGGAAGAGCCGTTCCCGGAAGAATACAAAGTCGATGTTTCCGACTTGCCTGTCAGGCTTGCCGCCGATGAGAGCGCGCATTCCGACGAGGATGTTCTTGAAAGGATTGAGCTTGGCTATAAAGCAATAGCGTTGAAGCCCATCGCCAAGACCATGAGCATGAGCCTTATTATGGCCAAAGTTGCGCATGATAAAAATATTCCGTGTTTTTGCGCGGATCTTACAGTTTCTCCTGTTTTGGTGGACTGGAACAAGAATGTCGCGGCGCGTTTGGCTCCGTTGCCAGGGTTCAAGGTCGGACTTCTCGAAACGAACGGGCACCAGAACTACACGAATTGGGAAGACATGCGTTCATGGCACCCATGCAATGGGGCGGAATGGATGAACACTAGAAAAGGTCTTTTCCATCTTGACGATGATTTTTACGCGCGCAGCGGCGGAATCCTCGAAAATGGGAAACATTATTTAGATCTGGTATAGGATAATGCAGTTTGCGCTGCCGCGTCTTTTTTTAAAAATTGCGCGGCGCGCGTTTTCTTGCCTTTCTTGCATTTTATAAGGATTTTATTGAATGTTGATCTCCTACAAAGAAGCTTCGGAACTTACGCGTCGCAAGACCGGTGTTGTCATTCCTGTATATTTTCCTGTCGGCATTGACAATGATTGCGCGGCGGCTCTTCTTGAAGACACCGTTGCAATGTTTTGCGATCAAATGGATGTCAGCGCAAATATTTGCCTGAGTGTGGACGGCGAAGACTTTGGCGGCTCATTTGCTCGCGCTTTGGCTGAAAAATATGGGGTGTCTGTTGCCGCAAACAGCAAGAACAGCGGCAAGTTTTCTTCCGCCGCAACAGGCGTGAAATGGCTTCTGGAGAATATAGACGGATTAAAATATATGGCGGTGGTCGATCAGGATGGAGACCATTTCGCGAATGAATTGGTAAACCTTGTCCGCGCCGCGCTTCATATAGAGGACAAAACCGGCGACGCCCGCGTCATGATTCTGGGCAGACGCATTTCCAGGCACAGGCCAATGGGATTTCTCAGAGGCGAACTCGAAGAGCTGGCTGACAGGGTGCTGCTTGACGCTTTGCTCTACAATGCGGCAATCAATAAACGCCCGCTTTCAATGGAATTCGCCTACATGCATGATGAGTTTCCTGACTTTCATTCTGGATATAAGCTTTTTACGGCTGACATAGCGGAAAAGGTTTTTGCAGGAGAATTTAAACAGGCCGGCGTTTCTGACGAATGCTATTTTCGCCATGCCTGCGAGGCGGTTATGACTGTTGAAGCCTTGGAAAACGGAGCGCGTCTTGGAGTGGTGAACAGAACTACAATCAATGAGCAGCCAGTGTCCACTTTCGGACTTTACAAGCGCGAAAGAATGGTGGCTGACAAAATTATATGGCCTTGCAAGCGTCTGGATATTCCATCTGAATTTGTTATGCAATGGGTGGCAAATCATCTTCATCGCCTGCAATTGAGCACACTGGCTCCTCAGGGCAGGGGAGAGCTTGAGAAAATTAGCGAATTGGTGGCGGAAGCCTTTTCCACTAAGATAGACGGTGGCGGAATTCCACAGCCAATTTATTTATAGGCACAACTTAATTAATTTTATTTAGCAAAAAAAAAACTTAAGGAGACAAAAAATGTCTGAAAAACTTCGTGTTGGAATTGTAGGAGCTTCTGGTTGGATGGCTGGAGCGCTCGCCGCTGGCGTTGAATATGACGAGAATGGCTTTAATCTAGAAACAAAATCAGGAAGCAAGAGCGCGAACTCCGTGGTTATCGCCTTGTGCGATTTGAATGAAGAAGCTATGAAAGCAAGACAGGACGAGCTGGGCTTGGAATCCGCGAAGCTTTTTACTTCTTATGATGAAATGCTTGCGGACAGCGATGTGGACGCTGTCGTCGTGGCGGTTCCGAATAATCTTCACGCCACGTTTGCAGTGAAGGCTCTGGAAGCCGGAAAGCACCTTTTTCTTGAAAAACCTTATGCCACAACGGTTGAAGATGCCAAAAAGCTGAAAGCCGTCGCGGACAAGTCTGATGCCACAACAAAAATTGACTACATCCTTTTGCATTATGATGAACAGGAAAACCTGAAAAAGTTGATTGACGAAGGCGCGTTCGGGGAATTGGCCTCAGTTCATTTCACCTACCGTCACCCGATTAATGTTGCCGAGTCTGCCGAGCAGATTTGGAAATTGAAAAAAGAAAAAAGCGGCGGCGCCATTCCTATGGGCATTTGCCACGCTATTTCATGCGCCGTTTATCAGGTCGGCTCTGATCCTGTTTCCGTCATTTGCAAAACATCCCCGGCCAAGCTTAGAAACTTTGACTACGACACACAGCAGGACATTGTCATCACATTTGAAAATGGCGTTGTCGGACTAGTTCAGGGCAATATTGACTTTGCCGAAAAATATGACGCGCGTCACACTGTTGTCGGAACTGAAGGTCAGTTTGACTACACTCCCTACAATCCTCTTGAGAGCAGAGTCATGTGGTCGTCGCAGTCTAAGGGCAGGGAGTACGGGCCGGACGCGACTTTTGCCAAAGACCATCTTGACAGCGGCAATGTCTGGAAGCACAAATGCACAAAAACTATTAAAGAATTTGTCACAAATGCGCTTGCCGGCAAAAAAGACGACATGCTTGGCTTGAGCTCGTCCACTGTAAAGAGAATCGAAGCTGTAGTATGGGCAGCCGAAGAGTCAGCCGCAAACGGCGCTGTTCCTGTCGATGCCAAAAAATACATGTAAATAAAACAGCCTAAGCAGCTGACGGAGCATAAAAATGAACGTTTATATACAAACGGACATTGAAGGCGTTGCCGGGATGACTTTTTTTGAGAACCGTCGTCACGGCGAGAAGAAGATCGAGAACCATGACCATTTCATGAGAATGCGCATGCTCTTGACAAATGAAGTAAATGCGGCGGCAACCGCCGCATTTGACAATGGCGCAGAGACAGTGCTTATAAACGACAACCACGGCTCGGGTTACAATATAATATTTGAGGAACTCGATCCAAGATGCGAAATCATCCATGGACGCAACTCCAGCGGCCCTCGTTGGCTGCCCGAGCTTGAAAATGGCTTTGACGCAATGGTTCTTGTGGGAATGCATCCGATGGCCGACACTCCTTTAGGGTTGCTTCAGCATACTCGCTGGATTATAAACAATGGCGAAGTGTTTATGAGCGAAGCCAGCATGGCCGCAGCCCTTGCCGGAGATCTTGACATCCCTGCCGTTTTTGTCAGCGGCGACGACATGCTTGTGGCTGAAATGAAAGAGAAAATTCCAGCTATGGAAACTGCCACTGTGAAGAAGTCGATAGGCCCTTATATGGCTCGTTCGCTTATGCCTGAACGCGCTTGCGAGATGATTTATGAAGGCGTGACAAAAGGGCTTAAACGAATCAACGAAATCAAGCCTTATAAAATACCTGGCCCTGTCAGCATCAACCTGATTGAAAGCAAAAAAGGCAATCACGACCAGACTGACGGGTATAAGCGCGCAGCTGAAAAAGACGTTGAAGGAGCCACTCTGTCAGAAGCGTTTCTTGCGCTTCTTAAGCCGATGGATTGGACTTGTTTTGGCATTGAGCGCCCGGATGGCTTTGAGTATCCTTAATGAAAAAGGCTTGAAATGCAAAAAGACTGTATAGGTTTGTCAAAATGGGAACTCGACACACCGTGTCTTGTGATAGATATAGATGTTCTTGAACAAAATATCGGCAGGATGCGGGAGTTCGCTGATTCAGTAGGGAAAAGACTTCGTCCTCATGTCAAAACCCATAAATGCTCAAAAATAGCAAGAATGCAAATGGACGCGGGCGCTGTCGGACTTTGCGCCGCCAAGGTTTCCGAAGCCGAAGGCTTGATCTATGAGGGATTTTCTCAAATACTGGTGACTTCGCCTGTTGTTTCGAGCCAAAAAATAGACAGGCTTATGGCCTGCCTGAAAAAAGCCCCCGAACTGATGGCGGTGGTTGACAATTCCGAAAATGCGGAGGCTTTGAGCTCCGCCACTGAAAAAACAGGCGCAAGCCTTGGCGTTCTTGTCGGCGTTGATCCCGGACTGAGAAGAACCGGGGCAAGCTATGAAAATGCCATTGAATTGGCGCGATGCGTTGACAGCCTTCCCGGCTTGGCGCTGAAAGGCATTCAGTGTTACGCCGGGCATCTTCAGCATGTCAATTCTTATGAAAGCAGAAAAGATATGTCTTTGGACTGCATGGGGAAAGCGGCGGAGCTTTTCAGGCAGTTAAAGGCGGCTGGGCTTCCATGCGAGATTTTCTCAGGAGTCGGAACTGGCACTTACAACATTGATTCCAATGTGAAGGATATCACTGATTTTCAAGTGGGTTCCTATGTTGTTATGGACACCGAATATATGGAAATAGGCTCAGCTTCCAGCTCCGGGCATTTTGACGATTTTAAGCCTGCGTTGACATTGCTTTCCACAGTTGTAAGCGTTAATCAGGATGATTGGGTTACCATAGACGCCGGGCTCAAGGCATTGTATTTTACGCCTCATGCGCCCCCGCGCGTTGTCGCGCCAAAGGGCAGGGGCTTGCAATACGAATGGTTTGGCGATGAGCATGGCAGAATACTTTTTCATAACGCCGGAGACAAGCCGGATTTGGGCTCTGTTGTTGAGTTGACCGCATCGCACTGCGACCCCACCATTAATTTGTTCAATTCATTTTATATTATCCGCAACGATGTGGTGGTTGACCGTTGGGAGATTGACCTTAGGGGATGCTCTCAGTGATGGATGCCATTGAATGCTTAAAAAGCAAAAAGCCTTTTTTATGGGCAAATCCAATGATTGAAAAATCCGCTTCCGTTTTGCCGGGCATTGCGTTCAATATGAATGACATGCGGGACGCGCAGGCGCGTCTCTACCGCTTTGCTCCTCTTGTTATGGAGCTTTTTAGCGAGGAAACTGGGCGATCCGGAGGCTTGATTGAATCGGATTTGACCTTGGCCCCGAAGCTTGCCGAATATCTGTCGCAAGAAAAAGGGCTGGATAAAAATAAGACAGGGCGTGTTTTGATTAAGCAGGACCACGATCTTCCCGTGGCGGGTTCGGTTAAAGCGCGCGGCGGCATTTATGAAGTTCTTCATTTTGCCGAAAAGCTGGCGATGAAAACAGGGCTCCTCGATTATAAGGACAATTATGTCAAACTGCTGGAACGCGACACAAAAGAGCTTTTTTCTAAATACACTGTGTCTGTCGGGAGCACCGGCAATCTTGGCTTGAGCATAGGCATAATGGGCTCGGCTTTGGGCTTTAAAGTTGATGTGCACATGTCGCACGAAGCCAAAGAATGGAAAAAAGAGCGACTGAGGAAACGCGGCGTAAATGTAGTTGAGCATCAAACCGATTACACTGCGGCAGTGGAGGCTGGACGGAAAGAAACTGAGTCCAATCCTTTTGCGTTTTTTGTGGACGATGAAAATTCAGTTGAGCTTTTTCTTGGCTACAGCGTTGCGGCTTTCAGACTAAAAGCGCAGCTTGAAGACCTTGGAATAATTGTGGATTCCGCGCATCCTTTGTTTGTGTATCTTCCATGCGGGATCGGCGGAGCGCCAGGGGGAATTGCATTTGGACTGAAGCAGATGTTTGGAGACGCTGTTCACTGTTTTTTTGCCGAGCCAACAGAGGCGCCTTGCATGGCTTTGGGTTTGATTAGCGGAAAGCACGCGGACATAAGCGTTTATGATATAGGTCTTGAAAACAGGACAGACGCGGATGGTTTGGCTGTGTCGCGTCCTTCCGGTTTTGTTGGAAAACTTGTGGCGCCCCTTTTGAGCGGAGCGTTTACGATAGACGACGACTCGATGTACAGATACGTTTATGCGGCGCGCAAATTGGCGGATATGAAGCTTGAGCCTTCCGCCGCTGCCGGTTTTTCCGGCCCCGGTTTGGTCATGGGGTCTGAGTCAGGAAGGGAATATCTTGAAAAACACGGACTTCAGGGCAAGGAGCAAAATATAGCTCATATCCTTTGGACGACCGGCGGCAGATATGTGCCGGACAATGAGTATGAAAAATTTCTCAAAAGAGGTGAGCTTTTTTTTTCTGAATTAAAAAATTAAAAAATAGCGCGATTCCTTGAATCCATGCGCATATGATGTAGTATATATTTTTGTTTTGCCTGGGGCGGGAAAATGAAAAATTGGTATGCTATGGAAAAAGTTACTACAAAAATCTGCATGACGAAGGATGTAGGAGTCTACGGCACTCTGTTCGGAGGCAATATGCTTGCCTGGATGGATGAGGCTGCGGCTGCCTTTGCTATAAAGAAAACTCATCAGCCACATATGGTTACCCTTCGCTTTGGAGAGACTGTCTTTGCGCATCCTGTGCGTGTTGGAGACATTGTTGAGTTTTATTGCGGCGAAGAATCCATTGGAAACACCAGTTTTTCTTTTAAAATCAATGCTATGGTTGAAGACTATATTGTTTTCAGAACAGACTGCACGTTTGTCGCCGTAGATGATTTAGGCAATCCCAAACCAATAAGACAGGCATAATAGAAGAAACCGACTTATGAAGAAAGAAGACATTTTTGCTGTGCTGTACGTGGCGCTTTGCGTGTGCGTTGTGATTTTCTTCCCTTTCGGAGTCAAAGACGGTTCGCTTGCATGGGCTGGCTCTGATGGCGGCATTTTAAGTTTTGGAGCAGTCACCAAAGCGCACCCTTTTTTCATGGGATTTTTGAAAGTTGCTTTTTTGGCTACTTTTGGCGAAATGGTCAAGAACCGCGGGAAGACCGGCAGTTATAAAGTCAGTTCAATTTGGCTGCGCTTTATCGTATGGGGCGGCTACGGAATGTTGTTTACAGTGGTCTTTGCTTTGTTTGCCAAGGGAATAGGCGCTTTGATGGGCACTCCCTTATGGTTCAGCTTCGAGGGCAATGCCTTTGCCCATCGCGTGCTTTTTGCGTTTTCAGCTTCTTTCTGGACTAACATGGTTTTTGCTTATCCTATGATGTTGTCGCATGAGTGGTTCAACTCTATGATCGCGGGCAAAACATTTGTTGGCGGAGAGAAATTCCTTGTAAGCATAGACAAGCATATTTGGGGCTCTTTTATACCTAAGACAATTATCTTCTTTTGGATTCCCGCGCATACAATCACATTTATGCTGCCGGGGAATTATCGAATATTAATGGCGGCAGGACTGAGTGTTGCCCTCGGATTTATTCTCACCTTCAAAAAAACAAAGAAAGCCTGAATATTTTATGATTATTATACTCAATCCCGGCGTGACTGAAAATGAAGCGAAGGTTATTCTTGAAAAAATAGAGTCAGAAGGCTTGAAGCCTCTTTACATGCCTGGAACAGAGAGAACGGTTATCGGCGCCATAGGCGATGAGCGCAAGCTTGAGAAAATGCATTTTGAAAATTATTCCTGCGTGGAGAGAATAACCCGCGTGCTTTCGCCGTACAAAATGGTCAGCCGCGAGGCGCACCCTGAGAACTCCACTGTTGACATTGACGGCGTGACGATTGGTGGCAAGGATTTTGTTGTGATTGCCGGGCCATGCGCGATTGAAAGCCGCGAGCAGATGCTTGAGACAGCGAAGGCAGTTAAAGCCGGAGGCGCCAGAATACTGCGCGGCGGAGCCTATAAGCCTCGGACCAGCCCTTATTCTTTTCAGGGGCTTGGGCTTGAAGGATTGAAAATACTCAAAGAGGTATCAGAAGAAACAGGCTTGCCGACTATCACCGAAGTTGTGGAGCTGGGCGATGTGGAGCTGGTTGAAGAGTATGCCTCTGCGTTTCAGGTCGGCGCGCGGAATATGCAGAATTTTCGTCTGCTTAAAAAACTTGGACAGAGCCGCAAGCCGGTCATTCTTAAACGCGGAATGGCTGCCACTCTGGAGGATCTGCTTCTTGCCGCCGAATATATAGTTTCGGAGGGAAACTCCAATGTGATATTTTGTGAACGCGGCATAAGAACCTTTGAGCCAGCCACTCGCAATACTTTGGATCTGAGCGCTGTGCCGCATATAAAGAAGCATAGTCATTTGCCGATTATTGTCGATCCGTCTCATGCCACTGGAGTCCGCGATTATGTGGCGCCGATGGCGTATGCGGCAGCCGCTTGCGGCGCGGACGGACTGATAATCGAGGCGCATATTGATCCGCAGTCGGCGTTGTCTGACGGGCAACAATCTCTTGATGCCGATGAGTTTAAGAAGTTCATGGATCGTGTCAAGGCGCATACAAAGGGTGAGCCTATTTTTGGTAACGGTCAGGGTGCTATTACTTATAACAATATGCAAATGGCGTTATCAAAAGCGGCACTCAAAGATATAAACGAAATTAATAGGGAGTCGCTGTTTGCTGTTAGCGGTGTGTCCAAGACTATTTTGGGTATCGAACAATCAGGTGTTACACGCGATACTTCTAAAGTACAAAGAGAATTGATTATGGAAAATCATATATTACCAAGGATTCAGCTAATTATTGACGCATTAAATCAGGATTATGAAAATCACTATACTTCCGAG
>CAZYVR010000120.1:0-14955 GCA_964651145.1 uncultured Victivallales bacterium
CGCTTTGTCGCGCATGCCAAATTCGGAGTAAAAAATCATCCGCCCAAAGATTATATTGTAGGCTCAGGGGTTCAAGGAGAAATAGTCCCAAAAGACAATTTTCTTTATATTTCCTCAAGCAACAAAGGTGAATCATTTGGAGGCGATATAGACGACCTGCGCATAGTGAAGCGCCCCATGGCTCCAAGCGAGCTAATGAATGAATGGATAGACACCTGCAGAAGGGAAAAGCTAAAACTGCCAGCCTTTTTCTTTCCAAAAGACCCTGCAAAAAACGAAATACTGACAGCTCAAAGCATAACGACATTCAACTCAGCAGGACTCTATGTAACATATAAAGGCAGCCATCAAAATCAATATAAATGCGCGGTGAGTTATCGAAAAAATAGCGAAAAAAAATGGCGAAAAGGAATGGATCTGATCAAAGATGAAACAACGCAGGAATTTAGAGGAAGCCTGTTAAATCTGCAAGCAGACAAAACATATGAAATTAAGTGCGAGTTGTCTTCACCTGGCAAAAAAGAAGCATCAAGCATCTGCATGCTGGCCAAAACATGGAGCGAAAATCCTCCTATTGGCGAAACAGTAACTATTCCCTCTGGTATATCAAGCTCTCCATTATTCATTAAAAATGTAAAAGGCAAACCTGATTCATGGATATTGTACGCTCCTGAAAAGGGAAAGAAAAGCGAGATTGATGTTGGACACGACAAGACAAAAGGAATTTATATTGAGAATTCGAAATACGTCATTGTCCGCGGAATTTCAGTGCGCGGCGGAAGCGAAATGGGAGTGGGTGTCGCAAACTCGCATCACATTCGCCTTCAGGGGCTCGACATCTCAAAATGGGGACGGCCGATGAAGATAAAAAAAGGGATGAAAGAAGGCTTGTATGTTGACAAAATAACCGGCAAATATATTTACCAGAAATTCGGTTTAAAAATCTACGATGGCAGCTCTCAGGTTGTGTCCGAAAACTGCTTTATCCATCAGCCTTTAGGCGGATCTCATTGCTGGGCATACGGACACCCTAGAGGCCCCAACGCCATAGGCTTGGAGCGCACAGGCGGCAACAATGTCATACGCAACAACAACGTAATAGGCTCTGACACTCATCGTTTTGACGACTGCCTCGTAAGCTCTCCAAACCATTATGTATGGGGAGGCGCATATCACGACACAGACATCAACGGAAACACTTTCGCATTTGCCAACGATGATGGAACAGAGCTTGACGGCGGCCAAATGAATGTCCGTTACTGGAATAACAAAATATCAGACACATTATGCGGAATCAGCGGCGCGCCGTGCTTAAAGGGCCCGTCATATATTTTTAGAAATTTGATTTCATCTTTGGGGGATAAAAGAGGAAGATCTGTCAGCCCGTTCAAAATGGGCGGACAACAGTTTCCATACAACGGGCTGAGTCATGTTTTTCACAACACAGCATCCTCTCAGTCAAGGGCCATGGGAGCAGATTTCTGGAGGCACCGAAAAGGTGATGTCGGACGAATTTTATCAAGAAACAACATCTTTACAGACCCAACAGGAAGCGGCGGTTTTATATACTACGCCACAACTAAAGAAATTGGAGATTTTGATTACGACATGATTCCTGAATACCCTTTTAAAATAAAAGAGAACAAAAAAGGGATGTCAAAAGCTCCGTCAGGATGCGAAACCAATGCCGTTATTGCAGGCCCCGCATATAGCGACATATCAGCGGGAGATTTTAATCTAAAAAAGAATTCGCCTGGCATTAACAAAGGCATTATTCTGGCAGGAATAAATGACAATCATCATGGCAAAGCTCCAGACATAGGAGCAATTGAATACATTCCTGAAAAGCCCTTTGAAAACTTTCCGACAAGAGCCAACGGGATAACCGTAAAACCTCAACAAGTCACACTTGAATATATCAAGACAAAAGGGTCAAATTCAACAAAGATCACACTAACCGCTCCGCTGTCTGCCGGGAGCAAATGGGAAGCAGTACCCAACAGCCCATGGATAAAATGCAATCCAGCCTCAGGAAATATTTCAGGAAAAAATCAGGAGCTGACAATATCTATTGACGCGAAAGGCATGCCCGTGCGACCATACAGAGGGGCTGTCACGTTCAGAAGCGACAAAGGCATTTGTAGAACTCTATTTGTAAACATGACTGTGCATCCTGAAAAAGCATTCTCAGAAACAATTGAAGCAGAGGATGGACAAATAAGCGGAGGCTTCAAAAAGCTTAATGAAGGCGGCGCTAACGGAGGAAAATGCATAAGCCCCCAACACATGCAAGGAAAAGCAGAATACTCCTTCTCCGTGCCGGAAACAGGGACATATTTCTTGCACGCGCGAGTTATGCTTGAGTCCCGGAAAAATTCGATGCACGACCTAATTCAGATTTCTGTTGATGGTGGAGAAAAAATCACATGCGAGTTCAAGCACAAAGCATTCAATAAATGGGATTGGAAGGCTATAAAGAATCCTAGAAGGCTGGTTCCAGGCCCTCATCCATGGACACTTAAAAAGGGGAAACACATTTTGACCATCAGCCCAAAATCGGGCAAGATAAAAATCGACGCCCTGCGAATAAGCTCTTCCCCTAAATATAAGGGCTCCCTCAAGCCATATTTATTCGCAAAAAATAAGAAAGATCGGCCTGATTCTTTTTTTGTCGAATCAGGTTTTTTGAAAGTCCGCTTTGACTCAAAAAAAGGATACAACATGAACAGAATAGAATACAAAGGAAAAACTCTCTGCATAGACAAAGCCAAATCTCATTACGGAACTGTTATAAATTTCCCAGGCATCGGCTTCATAGGAAGCGGGCACACTGAAAACGAAACAGAAGAGGCAACAAAACTTGAAATTTTTTCGGACGGAAAAAAAATAGACATCAACAAATTAAAAAACAATGAAACAATCAAAGCCGAAAATTTTGAATTTATAAGACATTCAAACATACATGGGATCAAACTTCAAAACACCATAAGAATAAAAGACAACATAATACATGAATGCGCCTCTCTTGGCGCGGCCAAAAAAACAAGACTTGCATTCATGTATAACTTTATGCATCCATGGTCAACCAAGCTCACAGAATATGCCGTAAAAACAAAAGATGGAAAAATTGAAAGAGGCGCATTCAATGAGAGCGAAAAATTCTATGTTGACAAAGAAATGATTTGGGCCGCGCTGTATAGTCCCGCAATAAAAACAGGAATTGTCTCCAAATTAACATCCGCCTGGAAAGGCACAAAAAGCGTGGCTAGATTATGGGACAGAAAATGTTATCATAAATTTTATTTCCGCTCTTTTTTTAAACAGGATTTCCCAGCGGACACAGAAGCAAAATTTCAACTATCAACATCTTTTTTCGAGTCAGAGCCTGACAATTGGCTTGAGCGCGCAAAAGAAAGCTGTGACAAAAAGAAACCGGGGATAAACAACCTGTCAGGAAAAGAAGGGACTTTGGCAATTGACATCATTTTCACAGAAGAGCTCGAAAATGGAAAAAATTCTTCCAATAAAAGCTTCAATATAATAACAATTGACGGGATGGCAGAGCTGAGCTCCGGATGCAATAAATCACAAACATGGATAAAATGGAATTGGGAACTAAAGCAGGAAAACGGGAAAAAAGCCATAGGAATGAATCTTCTTTTGCCGGAAATCAAAGCACACAAGCCCAATGCCCTGCTTTTTACCTGGAATGCATCCAAGGGATTTTTTGATGTTTATCTAAACGGATATCCAGCCAGAACGCCACAAACATCTCTGCCTGTGTGGAAAAGCTCCAAGGCTCACGAATGCAAAATAACAAAAGGGCCTTTTGAGATATTGAGCCTAAAAAGCTTGCCGTCATACACTCCCCCTGACAAAGTGGCTGAAATGACAAAAACAGGCCAAGGCAACCCTTTCATAAAAACTAAACTGCCCTCTTCTTTCAACAAATTATTATCCCAAAAAGGAGAGTTGATTTATGATGGCGAAAAAAATGACCCAGAGTTTAAAACATGGATAAAAGAAGGACCCGCAAAATGCGAGTTCAAAAATGGATGGGAGGCATTTAAGTCTGCAAATCCCGAAAACGGAAAAAACGGACACATTGTATGGTGGTGCCCCAAAGAGTTTCCTGACAGCTTCATCGCAGAATGGGAAGTCAAAATACTTTCAGAGCATGGACTTTGCATAGCTTTCTTTGCCGCAAGAGGAATCAATGGCGAAAGCATATTTGACGAAAAACTTCCCAATCGCGACGGGACATTTGCCCAATATACAAAAGGAAAAATCAAAAGCTATCATATTTCATATCACACAAACTCCGCGCACAATCCTGGACGACCACAGATAAACCTGAGAAAAAACAACTCATTTTATCTGCTGACTCAGGGGGCAAGCGGCTTCACTGCCGACAAAAAGCCGCATACAGTAGTCCTGATAAAGAAGAAAAACAGAATAACAATGGCAATTGACGGAGAACCAGTCCTCGAATATGAAGATAATAACATTAAACGCTTCGGAGAACCGCACACAGATGGCTGGTTCGGACTCAGGCAAATGAGTTGGGCTATTGGCGAATACCGCAATTTCAAAGCATGGGAACTAAAATAAATTATTTAGTCGGCAATATGATTGAAAAGGCGCTGCCCTTATTGACTTCGCTTTTCACTTCCACTGAGCCGTTGTGAACCTGCGCAATATGCTTGACTATCGCCAGGCCTAGGCCTGTTCCGCCAACTTCGCGGCTTCGCGCCTTGTCCACCCTGTAGAAACGCTCAAACAAACGCGAAAAATGCTCTTCCGGTATGCCGCATCCATGGTCAGTCACTGAAATAAACAGCCGCTCCTTATCAATGCTTGCAGCTGAGACTTCGACAAGGCTGTCTTCATTGCTGTACTTTATCGCATTGTCAATAAGATTGACAAGCGCCTGTTCAAAGAGAGGACGGTCAAGCAGGGCAGTCAAGCCTGGTTCGCAGTCAATTTTTATTTTTATATTTTTGCCGTCAGCTTTTTCGCGGCAAAGATCAACCGCTGTGTCTATAACATTTTCAATCAGAGTTTCCGAAATGGGCAATGCTTCATGATTCATCGTTTTTTCAATGGAGGACAAACTAAGGATGTCTTCCACAAGCGCGCTCAGCCTGTCGGAATGCTTTGCGATGATGTTCATAAAGCACTCCGCGTCGTCAGGGTTCTTTATGGCTCCGGACTGAAGCGTCTCGACCGCGCCCTTTATCACAGTAAGCGGAGTCTTTATTTCATGTGAAACATTCGCCACAAAATCGCGCCTAAGATTCTCGAGCCTGCGCACTTGGGTGTTGTCATTTATAACTATCAACGCGCCGATGGATTTGCCATCCATGTCCTTAAGGACGCTCCCGTTGAGCTGTAAGCAGCGCTCCTGGGCGTTGTGAAATGTCAACTCTTTTTTCAGCGGCTCGCCGCTTTCCAGCACGGACTCCGCAAAGGCTTGAAACTCCATATTTCTGACAGTTTCATAAAGCGTTCTGCCGGAAAGCTCGGAGCTGACGCCGAAGAGTCTGCCAGCGGCGGCGTTGACGCTGATAATTCTAGCGTCGGAGTCAATCGCCACAACACCCTCGCGCATGCTTGAAAGGATGGCGTCCAGCTCGTTGCGCTGAACTGTTATGTCTTTGAGTTTCTGCTTTAATTGCTCGGCCATATGATTCAAGCTTATGGCAAGTTCGCCGATCTCTTCGGTGTCTGACATTGGGATACTTGTGTCAAAGTTTCCAGCTGCTATTTTGCGCGCAGTCAGCTTTATTTCCTCCAAAGGCCTTGTGATTTTTTTGACAAGCAGATAACTGACAATCCCGGCAAGGCATGCGGTGACGATTCCAACCAAAAATATATTCGTATAAATTTCGTCCATCGCCTCATCTATTGAGTCGATAGGAACAGAAGCCCTGAAAACGCCAAGCAGTTTCCCGTTGCTTTTGAAAGGCACGGCCACGTACATCATATTCCGCTTCAAAGTGCTGCTGTATCTCACCGACACGCCAAAAGAGCCTTTGGACGCGTCTATTAATTCCGGCCGATCTGAATGATTCTCCATCAACGAATAATCTTTGTCGGTATCGGCAAGCACCTTTCCCTTTGAATCAACAACAGTAAAACGGGTGGCTATTTCTTTCCCGTCATATTCGCAGATGCTGTTCAATTTTGCAAGGCTGCCCGACTCCAGATATTTCGAGCCGGCGCTGCGCAGCAATTTTGCCCTCGCTTCAAGATTGTCGCGAACTTGACTAAGATAAAAAGACTTGAAAGCGCTTGAGGCATGCCAGCTAACGGCAAACAAGGCCAGCGCCGCGACAAGCAGAAAAGGGGGATACAGTTGAAAGAAAAGTCGTCTTCGAGCCATTTGGAAAATCCTTTGTTTTTAGATCAGCGCTCGCGGCTCTAATTATCCTGAAAACGATATCCGACACCGCGGATAGTTTCGATATACTCGCCGTGTTGTCCGAGCTTCTTTCGCAAACCGACAATCTGAACATCTATGGATCTGTCCGTGACAGGATAGTCATCGCCTTTAACGTTGTTCACTATCTGACTTCTTGTAAACACCCAACCCGGCCGTCTTGCCAAAAGCGCCAGTATCTCGAATTCCGAAAAAGTAAGAGTCAACGACTGGCCTTCAAGTAGGACTTCCCTGCGCCCTGAATTGATTATCAATTCCTTCCGCCTGATTTCTTCGCCATGGGACTGCATGGACATTTCCCGAGCTCTCCTCAAAACGGCCCTTACTCTTGCTGTCAGCACTTTCTGGCTGAATGGCTTGGCAATATAATCGTCCGCGCCCAATTCAAGGCCTGCCACAATATCCGCCTCTTCGCCCTTGGCTGTGAGCATAACAACGGGTATGTTTGCTGTTTTAGAATCGTTCTTAAGAATTTTGCAAACATTCAATCCGTCTATTCCGGGCAACATCAAATCCAGAACAATCAGGTCTGGCATAATACTTCTTGCCTTGTCAAGGCAAGCCTCGCCAGTGCCGACACCTGCAACTTTATACCCCTCCTTCTCCAGATTATATCTGATCAGCTCAAGAATATCCTCTTCATCGTCAACAACAAGTATTTGCTTATGCGCCATAGGCCAGCTCCTTATTTTCTGAACTCGTTCAACAATAATATAATACCAAGCAAATGTTAAAAAACCATGAGCCGCTTGTTAGATTTATGTTAATTTGCGCATTAGGCTCCTGACGCGGAGCCACCAGCTTTGCCGGTTTCTTTCATTTTTCAGGACTTTTGGCGGAGCCGTTCATTATATCGAAGTGAGGCAAAGGCCGAGCCTTGTCGGCTCAGAGGTGGCAAAATTCATTTTGTCGGGATATCTTAGGGCATGAAAAATTTCTTGATTTTTTACTTTTTACTTTTTCTCGCATTCAGCGCGGTTTCCGACAAAGTCGAAACGTTGACAATAGTTCACACAAACGACCTGCATGCATATTTGCAGCCGGATTCTGGACGCGCCGGATTTGCGCGCATTGCCGCTTTTTTCAAGAAAATAAGAAAGGAAAAGAAGAATGTCATCATTCTAGATGCCGGCGACTGCATTACTGGAACCCCGGTTTCCGCAATCTACAAAGGAACGCCTGTTTTTGAAATAATGGCAAAGATGGGCTGCGATGCCCAGGCGCTTGGCAACCACGAATTCGATTGGGGCTATAAAAAAATAGAAGAATATAAAAAAATTGCGCCTTATCCAATATTATGCGCAAACGCATACACCCCAGATGGACGCCTCATTGCCGATATGCCATATAAAATTTTCGACATCAACGGAATAAAAGTCGCCGTAATTGGCCTCATCTCGGAGAAAACCAGCGAATACACACAAAAAGAAGACAACAAAGGCGTCAGTTTTCTGTCTGAAATAGAAACTGCTGAAAAACTTGTGGCAAAACTAAAAAAAAAATGTGATTTCCTGATAATGCTGACCCATATCGGATTAAAAAGTGACAAACGCCTGGCTAGCGCAGTCAAAGGAATAAGCCTTATAGTCGGAGGGCATTCTCATTCGCTCCTGAAAAAGCCTTTTGTGATTGGCGACACATACATCGTGCAAGCTGGCTGTTACGGACGCTATGTGGGAGTGGCAACGGCGCAAATCAATATGGACACGCATAAAGCTATAGATGTTTCATACAAAATACTGCGCCCCTCCAACTTGCCGCCGCCAGACGCAAGCGTCAAGAAGCTTGTCGAAAAATGGGAAAAGAAAGTATCAAAACAAGTAGACAAAAGAATAGGTTTTGCCACGCACACTTTTTCGGACAGCGAAATGAAGTCTTTCATAGAAAAGATCATTAGCGAAAAAACAAATTCCGACTTCGGATTCTACAATCACGGCGGAATCAGGGACAGAATCTACAAAGGCCCCATCGAAGCCAGAAGAATCTGGAATATTGAGCCTTTCGGCAACATAATCGCAATAGCAACAATAAAAGGCAAAAATATTGGCGGCGTCCTGCTGAGAAGCCTGAGAAAGAGAAAGTTTAACATCGAACCTTACAAAAATTACACGATAGCCACAAACAACTTTGTAATCGAGCGTTCCCGAAAGTTCATAGGCGTACCGGCAAAAACCCAAAAGACCGACATCTCCGTGCGTGACACAATTATCGACTACATTAAAAACTCAAAAAAAGATCACAGTGATCCAGCAATTTTCTAAAAATGATATTTGGCCATCTCCAAGAACACATTTCCTGACCCGGAGTTTCCAAATATTACAATTCTTTGCACTTAGTTCTATCCTTCATAATCTTTAAAAATCAATGATCTTATAGTAAGCCAAATTGCAAAAAAAATAGGAAAACCATAGAAAGGCATGAGAAGAATCGCGACTCTCTGCATAATCTTTAGACTTGGATATCCCACTTTTGCCCTCCCCCAAATAGTTAACTTGGCAAATAAATAAACTGTTGTAATAGAAAAATAAAACATTGCTGGATTGCTAATAGCCCCGCAAACCAGCAACATGGCAGAAAATAAAAACAAAAATATGTGTATTCCTATCATCCCAATCAGTAATGATTTCGTTTCAGCTGGGGTTGATGGCTCTAAGCTTGGCAAGCTCCAAAAACTGGGCTTGCAATTATGACAATAACCGCTATCGAAACTGAATTGAGTCAGATTATATTCTTTATCGCATTTTAAACAATGTTTTTTCATAGACAGAATAAGTTATTATATTTCCTCTAAATATCACACCAAAATAGCATGTAAACCTATTGATTGTAAGTATAAGTGGCTTTAAGGGCTTGTCAAATTTAAAATCTCATAATGAGAGACAGCCCCGCCCAAAGTCCAATGCGCTGACGCTTAGACAACATTTGCCTGTTTTAGCTTCGCTTTAAAACAGCCAGCAGCTCTGACATCAGGCCATGCGCACAGCCCTCCACTAAGTGGGTTTAAAAGTGGCTTCGCCACCGGCGTTGCTTCTATATTGAGAAGGAGTCATCCCGGTTGCGGCACGAAAAACACGCGTGAAATAACTTTGTTTTGAGTATCCGCAAGCACTGGAAATATTCATAACAGACAAATCTGTTGTATGCAAAAGGCTGGTGGCAAAAATAATTTTCTTCTCGGTCATGTATTCTGAAAAATTGCGCTTCATTATTTTTTTGAACAACCTGCTGAAATATGCCGGGTTCAAAAAGACCTTCCGCGCCAGCTCTGTCTCGCTCAAGGAGGAAAAAGCCCCGCTTTCATCAATAATGTCAAGAGCGCGCCTTATGGCGGGATTCCCTGCCAGCATCACTTCCTGCTCGAAAGCCTCCACTCCTTTTTCCTCAACCACGCCCTTGACAGCCATATTGGCCAAGCGTCCGAAATTCAGCAAATCCTTGCGTGAAATTCTTGGAAGGCTCTCAAATGCATTATTCAATTCCGTCTCGTCCACGCCCAGACTCCTCACGCGATTGATCACCCCGCGAAAACCAGCAGCTTCCACTTCCTCTGTCACTGCCTGGCCTATGAATATTGTGGCGATATGAGATTTTTTGACACCAAACACAGGAAAGATTGCTTCAGCAATTCCGGCATGGCAAACATTGACAAAAGGCTTGCCTGTTTCTCCCGCCTTTTTTGTCATTTGCATGGCATCGTGTCCGCCGCACCCCACTTCCGCTTTATTTGCTTTAACTATCCTGCAGAAACTGCTCATATGCCGTTGATATACGATTGGGAGTTTTTTTAGGCAGTGCGCACCCTGAAGCGAAGAATAAATGGAAACCTCCAAGCCTGTTATTTTTTCTATTGTTGAAAAAATATCCTCCAGAGAAAAAACATCCCTGTCATTATTATTGCTTGTCCAGTCAGTTTTATTCATAAGCTCTGAATATATATGCAACTAATGAAGAAATAAAACGAAATGTCAAAAAAAGATAAAATATTCGTAAAATGCAGTGGTATCCCAACATAAATAAATGCGTTATACTATTAGCAGTGAGATAAAATAATTATTAATCAAGCAAAAAAAAGGAAAGTCAAAATGAAGACAATGACAGGAAAAAATGAAGAATTCGCATTTGCCTCGTGCATAGACATACCGGTAAGCCGTTCAAGCAAGCCCAGGACGATCGGCTTGAATTTTTCCGGCGACTGGGGGCTTGGCTTTGGTGAACTGGAAAGCATCCTGGAAAGCCGCGGCGAATATCTCGACGCCGTAAAACTTGCAGTGCTTTCCGGCAGGCTCTACACTAAAGAATATATAAGAAAAAAGATAGAGCTTTACCGCAAGCACGATGTGGACATATTCCCTGGAGGCATGACAACCGAGGCCGCTCTGGTCTGCGGCAAAATTGACAATTTCTTCAAAGAAAGCAAAGAGTTGGGCTTTACCGAAATAGAAGTGTCCGAAAGCGAAATAACCATACCTCCGGAAACCAGACTCAAGCTGATTGAGATGGCGGCAAAAGAAGGCTTCAAAGTGCAGGTGGAATTTGGGGCGCACTTTGCAAAAAGCGCATTGCCGGTAAACCATACTATAAAGCTGGCAAAAGACGCTCTGGCGGCAGGCGCGTTCAAGGTGTGCCTTGAAGGCGATGTGATAAAGTTGATGAAGCCATGGGAAGATGGCGCCAACGCCGACAAAGTGCACACAATCATAGACCAGATAGGCATCGACAACCTTGTCTTTGAAATAGCCTCTGATCTGCAACTCGCTCAATGGTTCGTGCTGAACTACGGTCCGGATGTGAGCTTCGGCAATGTTCAGTTTGACATGATAATTCAATTGGAGCATGTAAGACGCGGCATGAATATCAGCCCCACATGGTTCGGCAAATTCGCAAGCCTTTAACGCACATAAAAACAGGAGCAAAAAAATGGCTTACAATAAAGAAGTAGTCACCTCTTACCGATATTGCCCGGGAGTCGCCCCGGCCGAAGGATGGATGGAGCCGCAGCGCAGGCTAACAGAAAACATGGCTGAATGGGAAAATTGGAACAAATACTGGAAATCCATGGACAGAGCCTGGACTGTCTGTCTTCTTAAAGCTGGAATAATAAACAAAGAAACCGCAAAAAAAGTTCTTGAGTCCACCATGAAGTTGACGGACTCCGATAGAGTAAGCGAATGGGGCTTAATGGCCGTGGGGCTGGACGAAGACACTGCAAGCGTCGTGAATATCGGGCGCACAATGCAGGAGCCCATGTCGCGCTTGCAATTGCGCGAAGTCCTAAATAAAACAATTGACGATGTTCACGGACTTTTGCAATCAGTGATTGAAGTGGCCGAAAGAAACATAGACGCAATTATGCCAGGGCACACGCACTTGTCCCAAGCGCAGCCAATAACTTTGGCGCACTATCTTTTGTCTGTGTTCGACGCACTCCAAAGAGGTCAGGACGCGCTGGAGCTTGCCTACAGGGACACAAATCGGAACTCCGGCGGCTGCGGCGCATGCTCCGGAATAATTTGGCCGGTTGACAGGCGCCTGATGACAGAACTGCTTGGCTTTGACGAACTGCTTGAGCCCACTTATGACTCGGAGGCAAGCCAGGACCATTCAATGAGTATTCTTTTCGCTATTGCCAACATAGGCTTGCTAATCAGCAAGTCTTCTATTGACATGAACATATGGGGCATGGAAGAAATCGACATGCTGAGGACTCCCAACGAATGGACAGGCTGCAGCTCGATGATGCCGCAAAAATCCATCCCTGGCTCACAGTTTGAAAGGGCAAGAATAGAGTCAAGCTTTATAATCGGCGAGACTAACACCGGCATTTCCCTGAGCAAAGGCGAGCCACACGCTGACATGCTTCCTATCTGTCAAGTATGGGGAGCCGCGATCCGGGGCATGTTCCACGCGCAAGCCGCAATAGGGTTCTACAAAGGAATGCTTGAAAACGTTCAGCCGCAAAAAGAAAAAATGCTCAAATACGTCCGTGAAGGATATTCATGCACCACTGAAATTGTGGTTCACATGATAAAAGAGCTGGGCTATGGCGGAAGACGCTCGCACAGAATAGTCGGGACATTTGCAAGAATGGGTCGCGAGCAAAATCTAAAGGCCTTCGAGACGACAGGCGAACTGCTCGACGAAGCCGCTGAATTTGCAGGGGAAAAACCGCCAAAAATAGACACGGCAACTTTGCGTAAACTGCTTAATCCGGAGGAATTCATAAAAAACCACAACAACATTGGCGGAACAGCGCCGGAAGAAGCGCAAAGAATGATAAAAATCCGAAAGAACACGCTCAGTAGCATGTCAGAGCGCCACAAAGCAAGAAAAGAAAGAATCAAACAGGGAGAAGAATTGCTTGAAAAAGAAATCGGCAATATATTGAACTGAATCGGCGAACCCGCAATAAATATCAGATTTCAGGAAGCAAAAACTTTGATAGCAACAACAAGAAAGGAATAATGCACGATGAAATTAAGCCTTCTTCTTTTTACGCCTCTATTTCTCGCCATGCACGCTGCATTTGCCAACGAACTTATAAAAATAGAAAAAACAAAAGCAAAAATAGAAATATCTGAAATAAAATGGAACAATCTCAAAGGGATCTCCACTAGCATTTCTGAAGAGACAACCCCCGACCAAGAAAAATCCTTGCATATAACTGTGTCGAGATCCGACAAAAGAAAAATCATCAACGCTAAAGCCGAAAACTTTGCATCCCTGAAAAACATTAACAAAAACTGGGAAGACATAAGCTTCTGGATAAAACCTGACAATTCCGACGCTCGACTCGTGTTAACATTAAAATCAAAAGACAAAGAAAATCCCTATCATACCGGAAGCGCAAAATTGCTGGGAAAAGAATGGAAAAAAATAACGTTCAAAAACCTTTGGAGCAAAAGGAACCGCCGCCTAAAACTTAAAGACATCGAAACATTGTTGTTTCAAATAAAACTGCAAGGCCAGGACAAATGTGAATTCCTAGTAGGTCCAATCTCCATTAACCTGAAATCAGGAAACGCAAAACTGGAGAAACTAAAAACGGCAAACGCATACAGGGCGCCAAGCGCGCCAGAGCTAGACGGCAAACTTGACGACGAATGCTGGAAAACGGCCGCAGCCGTCAAAGATTTCATATGGACAAAGCCAAAAGAAAAGCGCGCGCCCACAGAAGTTAAAATTTGCTTTGACGACAAATATATATACTTCTCAGCAAAGCAATACCTTGACGTTTCAAAACTTAGAAAAGAACAACTGAGCAGGGATATGAACGTTTGGCAGGACGATTGCCTTCAAATCTTCATTAATCCGCTGAACGACGAAAAAACATGGAAACAATTCATAGTAAACAGCATCAACGCAAAACAGGATTTGGGCATATGGTTCGACAAGACAAGAGACAGTTTTGCGCACAACAAAACCTGGACAGGAAAATGGAAAAGCGCAACGCAAATAGGCAAAGTTTTTTGGAGCGCTGAAGTTGCAATCCCCTTTTTAGACCTCTCCGCAAACGCCAGCTCTGAAAATATAATGGGCATGCAAATTGCCTTCGGCAACCCGTCACTGAAAAACAACTGCTGCTGGTCCCCGACGCGGCGCTTCATAAACCCTGAAAATTTTGGAGTTCTGAATTTGCAGAAAAAACGCTCTCCACTCATAGAGCTCGAAAATATAAAGCTGACATTTTCTAAAGAGAATATTCCAACTATAAAACTAAAAATAACCGAAGATATCAAATGCAAAACAACAGCATTCCTTGCAACACCATCAGGCAAAATATTTAAAGATTCCGCCACTGCAAAGAATGACGGAAAAGTATCCATAGAAAACTATAAGCCGGAAAACGGCCTCCAGCGCTTGACCGTCGCCATAACTACGCCGGAAAAAACAAGAACAGTAAAAGCTTTCAAAGTGGGCCCCTTACAATTTAATCAACCGCTTGCCTTCGGCAAAGACGCGCTCTGCCCGCGACCCAAAAAACTGACGCGCGGAAAAGGCAGTTTTAAACCTGACAATTCCTTCAAAATCTACATAAGCAAAAACGCGTTGGAAGGCGTCAGGCGAACTGCGACAAAACTAAAAAAAGACTTGCTTGGATTCATGCAGACCAACATGCAGATAGATGCAACAATAGACCTGCCTGAAAATTCACTGGCAGTGGCAAAAGACAGTTTGGGCATAACAAAAGACCTAAAGAAGCTGAACATAGAATCATTGCCCAAAAAAGAAGGCTACATACTAAAGATAGAATCCAACAAAATACTTATTGTTGGCAACTCTCAGGCTGGACTATTTTATGGGATGGAAACCCTGTCGCAACTAGAGCGCTACGCTTATATCAGAAAAGAAAGATTTCTTAAGGAAACACTCATTCACGACTGGCCATCAATTCCAAACCGCATATGGGGCAACTGGGCGCAAGGGCTTACGCTGAGAAACACAAGCTCAACAAAAAAACAGATGCTTGACTCATATCGCGACACCCTTGACCGCTTCGCCATTGGGGCAAAACT
>CAZYVR010000121.1:0-14933 GCA_964651145.1 uncultured Victivallales bacterium
GACATTCCGGAGCCTTCATACGCATATGGCGAAGAGCATGACTTGCAGAAGTATCTGGACTTTATGTCGGCTCAGATAACCGAGCTTCTCACAAATTATGGGCCGATTGCCGCTGTCTGGCTGGATGGCATCGGCGTTCCTCTCACGGGCGACAAGTCAAAGTTTAAATGTCAGGAGCTTTATGATCTTGTTCACAGTCTTCAGCCTCAGACATTGGTATCTTACAAGCAGGGTTTGCTTGGGACGGAAGATTTTTTCGCGCCGGAGCACAAGCCCGTGGACAAGGGCGATGGAAGAGTTATGGAAGTTTGCACCACTATGGCACCGGACAACAATTGGGGATATGCAAAGAGCGCGGCTGGCAGGCATAAAAACGTAGATGAAGTATGGGGCGAGCTTTGTAAGGCGGCTGATTCGGATTGCAATTTATTGTTGAACACCGGGCCTTTGCCGGACGGATCGATTGACAAAGAAGACGAACAACCTTTGCTTGAAGTGGGCCAGCGTCTAAGGCGCGAAGGCTTTCCAAAAGCAAAATAAATTTAAAATAAACAAAACCTGGAGAAGATTATGAAAGAAAAAAAAAGAAATCAGGAAGGCTTGAAACTTTGGAGCCACAACCGTTTAGGAATGTTTATACATTGGGGTCTTTACGCGCTGCCCGCCCGTCATGAGTGGGTGAAGAGCAGAGAGCAGATCTCTACAGAAGATTATCAGAAATATTTTGACAATTTTGATCCCGACCTCTATGATCCTAAAGAGTGGGCTGAATATGCAAAAAAAGCCGGGATGAAATATGTGGTATTGACAACCAAGCACCACGATGGCTTTTGCCTTTGGGATTCTCAATTCACAGATTATAAATGCACAAACACTCCATGCGGCAAGGATCTGTTGAGAATGTATGTCGACGCTTTTCGCGCCGAGGGAATCCGCATAGGCCTTTATCATTCCCTGCTGGATTGGCATCATCCTGAATATACGCTTGACAACAATCATCCAATGCGCGCCAATGAGGAATTTAAGACTAAAGATTCTCAGAAGGATATGCTTAAATACGCGGAATACCTTCACAATCAAACTCGCGAAATCCTCACAAACTACGGCGAAATTGATTGTTTATTTTATGACTATACACTAAGGAATTACGAGACTGGCGAAGTTATAAAAGGTCGCGAGGCATGGCAGTCTGAAACGCTTATTGATATTTGCCGCGAATGCCAGCCGAATATGCTCATAAACGACAGGCTTGATTTGGATGACACTGATTGGGGATGGGACTTTAAAACTCCTGAACAGATAATGCTTCGCAAATGCCCCGAAATCGACGGCAAAAAAATACCGTGGGAAACATGCCAGACTTTTTCGGGATCCTGGGGTTACCATCGCGACGAAAACACATGGAAAAGCGTTGAGCAACTGTTGAAGCTTCTGATCGACACCGCAAGCAAAAGCGGCAATCTCCTCTTGAATGTTGGCCCGACCGCGCGCGGCGAGTTTGATTGCCGCGCAAAAGAACGGCTCGTTGGAATGGGCGAATGGCTCAGGCTGCATGGCCGCTCCATTTACGGCTGCGTGGAAGCGCCTGAAGAGTTTAAAACTCCTCAGGATTGCAGACTGACATACAATCCTGAAACAAATCGACTGTACATCCACCTCTTCAGCTGGCCTTCCACCGGAGAGCTTTATCTGGAAGGAGCAGTCGAAAAAGTCAAGTATGCTCAGCTCTTGAATGACGCTTCCGAAGTCAAGTTTGGAGCTCGCAAGCCATGGCAAGCCAAATGGGAAAAGGATGAAGAGTCCATGATCTTGATGAAGCTGCCCATATCCAAGCCCTCGACGGTTTCGGTCATTGAGCTTATGCTTAAATGAAATATTTTTATCCAAATATAAAGGGTTGAAAAATGAGCAGAAATGACGGTTGGAAAGCTCTTAATATGGAATTTTCAGGCAGGATTCCAAGAACGGAATATTCCGCGCATTCGCATTGGGCATTGGCAAAAAAAGTCACTGGGATTAACACTGACATTGAAGACAATCGTCAGAAAGCTTCCCGTGAATTTGTAAAAAAATGGGACTACTCCTTTATGTGGAATGTTCTTGTCGGCCGCCTTTATCTGGAAAAAAACGGAGGTCGCATAACCAGGATGGGGCATGCTGTTTATGCTGAGGGAGGGACTGATTACAATGACGAAATCACAAACCCTTTTGAAGACATAGAGGACGCCTTTAGCCTTGATCCGTGCAAGGAATATGGCGAATTTGATAAGATGGAGCTTGTGAAAGATTTTGAAAATAATTATAAAAACAGATGCGAGATGTGGGGCGACACTCTTTGCATGAGCGGCGTTTATATCACAATGATTTCCGGCCTCATCGAGATATTCGGATGGGACACTCTGCTGCTTGCCATGGGAATGGATCAGGACAGATTTGCGAAAGTTGTCGACGGCTATTATCATTGGGTAAAGCAGTTTTTTGATGCTTACGCGGAGACGGATATTCCCGTGATGATGATCCATGACGACATGGTATGGACAAGCGGGCCGTTCGCTTCCCCGGACTGGTATAGAAAACATATTTTCCCAAAATTCAAAAAATTATGGGCTCCAGTAAAAGAAGCTGGAAAGAAAATTATTTTCACGTCTGACGGAACCTACACAGAGTTTTTTGACGATATAGTTGACTGCGGCGCCGATATGCTGGTGATGGAGCCTACTTCGGATATGGAGCTTTTTGCCAAAAAATATGGAAAGACTCACGGATTCGTTGGAAATGCCGATTGCCGGATTCTGCTTGACGGATCCAAAGACGACATCCGCAAAGAGGTCGAGCGCTGTGTGAATATCGGCAGGAATTGCCCCGGCTTCATAATGGCGGTCGGAAACCATATACCCGCAAACACACCCGTGGACAATGCCCTTTGGTACAATGAAGCGTTTGAAAAACTCCGCGACAGATGACGCATTCGCTCAGGGCATGGCTCCGGGGGTGGATTGCGCCTTGCGGATGACCGACGGGACAAGCCCCAGCGTTGCCACAAGAAGCAGAGCCATTCCGCCGCATCCCAACAGAATAGCGTCGTAATTGCTCATTGTAAGGCTGCAGAAAAGCCAGTCTTTTTTTAGAAAATCAAAATCCAGAATGCCTGCGCATATAATGCCTGAAAGCCCCATTCCCACATAGAGCATCGTTGTAAGAATGGACGTTGCCAGGGACTGGTTGCGCTGCGGCATCAGAGCAAGCATTTCTGTGGTGATTGCTATGGAGCTTGCCGCATATACAAAGCCAAATGAGAAATGACAGAAGCCAAGGAGCGGCATTGTCAGGATAGGAGACATGCTTCGGAAAATAAACAGCAGAGATATTGCCGCGTATCCCAAATGACTAATCAGAAAGACTGGCTTGGCGCTGAAGCGGTCAATTGCGCGTCCGCCTGCGTAATAGCCGATCAGGGCGCCCAGCAGTCCGATGTTGGCCAGCCATACAACAGTTTCCGTCTTCAGCTCCATCACTTCTTTTTCTATCATAGAAAAAATGTTGGGAGTATTGTAGGTGAATATCATTAGCAGAAAAATATACGCGCCGAAGGAGGCGTAGCCGTCTATGCGCAAGATCTTGCCAAACGCAGGGAAAAAGGCTTCTTTTTTAGGCGTGTTTTTTTCGAGTTCGGGTATTTGCCTGTAAAATATCCCCCGGCCCACAAGCAGGACAACAATTATTGCCATTATCACCTGATAGGATGATTCGCTGGCTTTGGCGCCCAATGCCAGCGCCGCTATTCCAGAAAATAAAAGACTCGCCATTTGCCAGCTTATTCGGAGTTTCCCAAAGAATCGTCCGCGAATTTTTCCCGGCACTATTGGACGAAGCAACGGAAACCATGATGATCCGAACAGCGAGTCGCCGCATGAGAAAAGAACAATGCCTGCCAACGCTATGGCTTCTTTGGCAAATGAAGTTAGCGCAAAACTCGCGCATGCAATTAAGGCAAAGCCGGCAATGCCCATTGCTATCCCAATGAAGCCGATGCGTTTTTTGCCGATTCTGTCTGAAAAATATGCGGCTGGAATCCTTAGAAAATTGCACATGCCGAATATTGAAAGATACAGAAGAACGCGAGTTTGGCTGACTCCCATTGACAGCATGTACAAAAGCAGCAGGCTGTTTCTGAACGCAAGCATTCCGTGAACGCCGGATGTTTGCGCCATAATGACCGCAAACATCCCTTTGCGCTGTATTTTTTCCAGAGACGTGTCCGCGTCGTTGTCAGTCATTTGTTAGTCCAAGCCTTGTGTATTGTTCAACAGGAGCGTCATTTTCTTTCATAAGCCTTCTCAAATGCTCCGTCATTTTTTTCTCGATGACAGGATCATTCAGCGGACGCTCTTGAGCCGGGTCTTTTTCCAGATCAAACAGAAGGGTTCCAAACGAATGCGAATTTGATCCCTGAAAATGCCTCCCTTTTGTTTTCATTGTGGGACAGCCTTTTGTGAAATCAAAGGGTGGCTGAATTTCCATTGTCCTCATCTCTTCAATGCTGAAACGGCTTTTCATATGCGTGGGCATGTGGGTGTATTGATAAAGCGGAGCATTTTCCGCTTTTGCGGGAGCGCGCATATATACATAGCGTCCGTCCGTGCAGTTTACGTGTCCGCCATACAAGCCGAACAATCCGGCATCTCTTGTGGGAGCGTCGTTTTCCACTGTTTTTTTCAGTGGGACGCCATGCATGTCTTTAGGGCATTCCTGATTGAAGAATTCGAGCAAGGTCGGCGGCAGGTCGATTGTCTGGACAAGGCTCTTTCTTCTTTCGCCTTTTTTCCCACTGCGCGGATCCCATATAAACAGAGGCGTGTGTGCTATTTCGTTATAGAAAGGCATTTTGCATTTTGCCCAGTAGTCGTGTTCGCCCAGAAGATAGCCATGGTCTGTGTTTACAATCAGCATGGTGTCTTCCCACATGTCATGTTTGTCCATCAGGTCGAGTATTTTCCCGAGATGGTCGTCGCACATGCTGACCAATGCGGCGTTCAGAAAATGATAATGCGTCGTTAGCTGTTCATCGGTCGCCGGACCGTAGACAGGCCAGTCGTCGCGGATTTTGTCAAAGTCGTAATCATAAAGTTTTTTGTATTTTTCAGGGACAAAGTATGGCTCGTGCGGGTCAAAGGTTTCCAGTTGAAGGAACCAGTTGTCGCAGTCTTTGTTTTTCTCGATAAATTTTTCGCCCATTGCAAAAGTTTTTGCCTGCGGAAAGTCAGCTTCATCTTTTATATAGCCGCGATTTACCCAGTCCCGTCCAACGCTGTCTCTTAGATTGTTTGAGCGTTTGGGGTTTGGGCTTGGAAAGTCCGGCTCATTCATGTCGCCCGTGCATGGGTCGCCTTCCTGACCCCGGGATATTTCCCAGGTGTTGAAGCGCGTGTGATAATTGCACCCGCCGTCTTCCCAGTAGTGATAATGGTCGCTCGCAATATGCGTGTATACGCCGTTGTCTTTGAGTATTTCCGGCATTGAATCGTCGAAAGGCTCAAGCGGCCCCCAGCTGCGATGAAGGAAGTTATAGCGTCCTGTGTGCAGTTCGCGCCTTGCGGGCATGCAGGGCATGCTTCCGACATAGCTATTGTCAAAAGTCACTGATTTTTCCGAGAGTCTCTGGAAATTTGGAGTGTGAACCCAGTCGCACCCGTAGGGCGAGAGCATGTGTCGGTTCAGCGAGTCAAACATTACCATAATTGCCTTCATTTTTTCTCCTTGTTATTTTAATGCGTCAGACAATTTATTCGCGTATTTTGCAAGCGTTTTGCCTAGCTTTTTTATATTTTTGTCGGGCATTGTAAGAGGAGTTCCCCCCATGCCTATGGCTCCTGTAATTTTTCCGTTTGCGTCAAAAAACGGTGCGGTCAGCCTTCTCAGATGGCTCAGCACTTCCTGCCTGTCGTAGCAGAATCCGTTTTTTTTGTAGTATTCCATCCAGGCCGGAAGCTTTTTATGAAACCCGACAGGGTCTGTTAATTTGTCTTCCACAATGGCGCGTTGCGCGTCGTCCATGCTGTCATAGAATATCCATCCCCATGGCGCGTGGGAGAAATCAACTCTAACTGTTCCGACATCCATCATCGTAATGCTGCCTTCCGCCTGTATTTTATTCAATGTCTGCATTTGAGCTCCGCTGAAGTAAATGACTATTGCTGTGTTGTTTCCGCCAGCCTCTTTTGTCAAATCCGCAATTATTGGCGTCGCGTATTTTTGAATGTTTTGGATCAAGGGAGTGGCTAGGCCCAGCATCGACATTTTGGAGCCGGGAATATAGTTGCCGCTGTGCTTGTCTTTGAAAACATATTTCCGTTCGCAAAGCAGCTTCAAAAGCCTGACAACGCTGGATTTTGAGACAGGCAAAGCGCGCATTATTTCATTGAACGCCAGGCCGTTTTTTGACTCGGCAATCATTTCAAGCATAGTCAGGCCATTGTCAAGAGCCGGAGCCAGCGATTTTTTATCAGGTGTCATATATAATACCTAAGTGTTTTATGTGATAATAGATTATATATGCTGAATTTTATTTTGTCAAGTCGCATTGATTTGCAAATCTGTTCGCATGTTGTACTTTGAAAACAAAAGGAAGGGATCTTATATGGAACGAAGCGCTGGAGTTGCGTATTTATTGTGGCTACTTGGCCTGGTTGGAATTCATGGAGTGCACAGGTTTTATTGCGGGAAATGGATTACCGGATTGATATGGTTTTTTACTATGGGCCTGTTTTTTGTGGGCTGGTTTATTGATGTGTTTCTTATTCCGTCAATGGTCAGGCAATCCAATACAGTTTATATCGGAACGGTGAACAAGATCCTTGATGGAAGGGAAAAAAGCTAAGCCGTCAGCTTATTTTCTTTTCTTTTTCCCGGGAGTTCTCAGCTCAGGAATGCCCTTGGGGCCCATGTTTACGCCGATGTTTTTGCCGAATCCCGGCGATTTTGGCGTCAGTATAAAGCAGTCACGGTTAGTGTCCCAGGAATTGTTTGGATTAGGCGTGCGAACAAAAATGGGCTTGGTCAGCATGTTGCCGCCTTTGTCCTTGAAAGTGAAATACTCTTTCAGAGCGTTTATCGATTTTATTTCAGTTTTTTTCAACTCCACGGTTATAAGCGATCTTGAGCAATAAATGATGTTGTCCTGCATGGTCAAGGCAAGCAGTTTGTTTGGCTTTCTGAACAGATGTCCGTCTGTGTAAAGGATGCAACGGTCAAAAGTCAATTTGCCTTTTTTGACCATGTCTCCAAAACGAATAGTGCTGTAAACGCCGTGCCTGCGTGTGGTATAAGACCATGTCTGCACCACTTTCCCTTCGTCTTTTACTATAACGCCTACCTGGCTGGTGCAATTCTTTATAACAATATCCTGAGCATTCGGGTATATATTCAAGTAGTTCATTGCGCAGTTGAACAGTATTGGCTTGCCTCTTTTTTTGCCGCTGGTGATGGTTATCTGATGCGCCACCACATTGGCTGCTATAAGACTTCCGCCTTCGATTGTGCGGGTTCGTATGTTTCTCACAATGCAGTTTTTGCCGTAAAGAATAAGAGGCACATTTACTGATCCGCCAGATTTATCGCCTTCTATGATTATTTTATCCTGACTGAATATGATCAGCTCCTTGGGATTGTAGTGCCCTGGCAACATGCGCAGAATCATTCCAGATCTTATCTTTTTTGCGGCAGCCTCCAGGCTAAGGGTCCCAGGAACTTTTCCGTAAGGGCTGCATTTGACGATCTTGCCGGTTTTGGTCAATGCATTGTTTATTAATGAGTCTATTCTGTCCGCGCGACATAAAGCCGCCGAAGTCATAGCCAATGCAACAAAAGCAAAATGAAAAAGTCTTTTCTTGATGTCGCGCATATTGTCAGTTAATCCTTAGTATAATTTATTTTTTATATTTTTTATTTTTTGCTTTGGACACGGGAATGCCTTTGGGCCCCATGTTTACGCCAATGTTTTTGCCGAATCCCGGCGACTTAGGGATCAATATAAAATAATCTTTGCCGAGGTCCCAATGTGAATTAGGGCGCGGAGCTTTAACAAACAGCGGTTTGACAATCTCGTTTTTTCCCTTTGTTTTCAGGGTGAATAGATCTTTCAGGCCATTGATGCTTTTTATTTCCGACTTACCTTTTGCCACTCTCACAAGCGATCTGCCGCAATAAATTATATTGTTCTCAAGAGTCAATACTATTAATTTGTTTGACTTGTTGAAAAGATGGCCTTCCGAATAGAAAATGCAACGGTCAAAAAGGAGCTTCCCTTTTTTGACCATGTCGCCAAAGCGGATGATGTCATAAACGCCGCGAATGCTTGTGGCATAAGACCATCTCTTATCAACTTTGCCTTCATCTTTTACTATTTCCCCGACTTGCACTGTGCAATTTTTCACTGTCACATCTTGCGCGTTGTCATAAATTGTGAGATAATTCATTGCGCAGTTGGCAACGATTGGCTTGCCTCTTTTCTTGCCGCTGGTGACCCTCAAGGAATGCACTGTGCAATCAACCGCTATCATGCTTTCGCCTTCAATGTCGCGCACATACATATTTCTGACGATGCAATTTCTTCCATACAAAATCAATGGAACATTCACATAGCCGCCGGATCCGTCGCCTTCAACAATAATTTTGTCCTGATTGAATATGATCAGTTCTTTTGGGTTGTAATGTCCAGGCGACATGCGCAATATCATTCCTGAACGCAGACGCTTTGCAGCGTCCTCCAAACTAAGGGTTCCAGGAACTTTTCCGTAAGGACTGCATTTTACTATTTTGCCTTCTTTAGTCCGGGCGTTATTAATCAACGCGTCAGTCCTGTCCGCATTCACTTGCTGGAAAGCAAAAACTAAAAATGTCAGCAATATAAATATTTTATTCATTTAGAATCATTGCTCCCTGTTGAACTATTCAATTGTCAAGCCAATGTCGTCGCTGTCTTCTATCAAGCTGGCTTTTTTCCCTTTGGCGCGCGAAAGCCTGTAAGTCGGCAGATAGCGATAGTAAACTTCAAGGGTAAGGCAGCAAAGCGTGGTCGAATAAATCTTCAAGTCGTTGGGGTCTTTGAAGTGAGGCACATGCGACCATTCGGCATTGACTTTATTTTTGTCCAGATGCTGCCCGTATTTTTCAGCGGGCGTTGACCATGATCCATCTGAATTCTGTTCTCTCAGCAAGGCTCTTGAAAACGCATCGTTCCATTTGCGCCAGACGCCGCCTCGTCCCTTGGTTGTCTGGAACAATACTTGAGTCTGATAATACCACGTATAAATGGCTTGCTCAAAAGCTTTCGGATATTCTTTGTGAACTTTGTCGTTGTATCTCCAGGAGCAAGTCTGCATTCCTCTTTTGTTATTGACTTTCATCCATTTGAAGGCCTTTTTTGCCTCTTTGCTGTTGCCTTCTCCAAGAAGCCCCATGCATAGTATTCCAACGCTTGTCATTCCGAAGTCGGCCTTACTGCCGGGACGGATGCCGAAGCCGCCTTCCTTGGTGGGAAGCGAATGGTGCTTAAGTCCCTTTATTGCCAGCTCTACTGTTTCATCCAGCCCTTTCAGGCGGCATCCTGCGGAAAACGCGGCTTTCAATGTCTGATAATTCCAACCCGCATAAGAGAGATCGCAAGGCGGTTCGGGCACTTTGCCTTTTTTTAGCTTTCCAGTAAACGGATCGCGGTCCTGACTTTGGATTCTTGGAATGCGGTCATAATAGTAGCCAAAGCTTCCGCGTTTGTTTATATTGTCAATAACAACCTGAACGGCCAAATCCATTGCTTTTTTGACTTTCGGCATTTTGGTTATGCCGTAAGCCTCCGACAAAGCATAAGCTACAACAGGATGAGAATATGAGCGCCCGTCGCCTATGTAAGCCCGCTTTCTCTTCCCTCCTAAGATAGTTTCCGAATAAAATATCAGTTTCTTGATGGCCTTGATTATGGTCTGCCCGTATTTTGCGGACACCGGCGTTTCGCCGCGAGCCAGAAATGCGAGAGTGGCCAATGCGGTGAACGCATATTTCGATTGCTCATAGGTTCCCCATGAGCCGTCCGGATTTTGATGCTTCGCCAGCCAGCTTAGTCCTTTTTCAACGGCAGCCTCGTTTTTCTCGGGGTCTGCGCCGTATCTCTTCATGGCGGTCTTTCTGCCTTTTTTGGACGAACGCGCCGCGTAAACTCCGGGGAGTTTCAGCGCAGAACTGCTAGGCTTTACATTCAATTCTGGCACGCTCACGTCAATGTCTATGTCTTGAACGTCCATGCTGTCGACCGACACATCCACGCTGTCTGTTTCTACTTCGGGGCTGTCTATCTCCACGTCCATTTCTTGAATGACATCTTCCGGAGGTTTGGGAGGCTCTGGAATTCTTTCCAATTCCTTGATTTCCATTTCCGTCACTTCCACCGCTATTTCCTTGCGCTCTTTCGGGGCTTCGAATATAACAATTGTCCCCAGAAGCGAAAGCAGAATCACATGCACGATGAGAGAGATAACTGGCCCGGTTATGTGTTCTTTTATATCGGATACTGTGATTTGTTGCGCTTGCATGTAATCGTCATGCGACGGGTAATCGCCATGATCGTATTCATGCTCCTCTTGAAGCTCCTCTTGAAGCTCTTCTTGAAGCTCTTCCTGAAGCTCTTCTTCTTCGTGGATATCTTCTTTTGACATGTTGATCGTCCTTTTTCAATAAAATGTATATAAAAATATCTAATGCTAATCCTGCTTAATAATAATATACAGCAAAATAACCAAATAGTCAAACAAAAACGATAATTATAGAAAAACTAACAAATAATGCTAACATAGATTAGTATTGTTGTTTTTTCTCTATTAGGCTGTAGCCTTTATGAGCAAAAATAAGGAGGGGTTATGAGAATATTATTAATGATTATGACAACGGCTTTGATTTCGGGAGTCTGCGCAGATGAAAAACAAAAGCCTAATTTGGAAGTTGTGCCGATTCAGATACAAGAGACGCGCGTCAAAAGATTGACAGACCGCCCTGAATTAAAATCATTTTACTATTCGAATGGTTCCTCTGTTTTTGTGTCAAATCCGATTCGGAGAAGAGCTTCGAGTGGGAAAGCTCTTGATGTTTATTCGACAGTTAGTTTAGATATTGCCATTATTGGCAAGCTTAAGCTTCCCATGCTAAAAAAAATATGGGCCAAGTCTCTTAAAACTGCGGATGACAAAAGCATTGTTTTTTCAGCTTCAGAAATGTATCATTTAAAAGAAAATATTTATAAAATCAACTTGCGTTCGTGGATAATTCCAGGAACAATTAAAAAATTTGGACAAATCAACGGCGAAGCGCTTATTGAGGAAGGCAAAACAGAAGAAGTGGAAATAAAAGATATCTTATCCAAGCTTGGAAAAATAATTGAAAATCCTGAGCTTAAAAAACTTGGCTTAAAAGTTAAAGTCGAAGAAAAAGGGAAAGAGCTCCAAATTACAATATCCAGCTTCAGTATGCTTCCTTGCAATATAAATTGTTTTTTTACTGAGACGACGAAGGGGAAGCATGCCAATTTTCGAACGACTATAATAGGCGTGTCTCAGCCCGGCGCATTTGCGGAGGGACGGACATTTATTAGCCATCGCGGTTACACTAAAGTTGTAAGTGAAGCAACAAGCGATGGCAAAAAGGAAACTATTTTGCATAGCGCAGAAATAGTTACGGGCAAAAACGCGTTGACTAAAAACTCCTCGCTAAACTTGCAAGTTCGCGTTCCTCTCAGGGAAATAAGCGTTCCTTTCCGCTTCAAGGACATCCAATTGCCGTGAGCCAGCTCTAATTGTCAGTCTTCGATTTTATAGCAGAGTATTCTGCTCTGCTCGGGAATTTGCAGAAATAGGCAGCTTCCATGCGTGAATGTCGCCAATGCAAAGCTGTTGAGACTTCTTGGCAAAAAGCGAGGGACCGGAAAGAGACCCGACGCCTTGCCGGTTTTAGCGTCAAGGCATTGAATATTCTGATAGTTTGCCGACATGGTTAAAAGGTTGTTTTTATAGATGATGACCGGCGCTCTGCCGTTTGTCGTCCAGAGTTTTTTTCCGGAAGAGTCGTATGCTGCTATTTTGCCTTCTGAGTCGGCTGTGTAAATTACATTTCCATCTTCGGGCACGGCGAAAGAGGTCATTTTTATGCCGTATGGAAGCTTCCACTTGTTTATGGGGTCGGGAAAAGTCAGGCTGGTTGAATAGGTTTGAAAGAAACCATTGTCCCAGCGGAAAATATCGTTGCTTTTTACTTTGGGCGTGTTGGTGGATGAGCCGCCGCCGAAGGAAAAGCGCGAAAATGAAAGCTCTGTGCCCCATTGTATTTTTGGCTGCTTGGGGACTTTAAAAAGATAATTCAGCGTGATGTTGTCGGTTGTTTCGTTTATATGGCCGCCGCCCTGGTCGTATTTCTTTTTGTTTTGCCAGAAAAATTCGAATGAAGGCTCTTTGATCTCTTCATAATTGCTCTGCACCAGATACGGGGTAAAATCGCCGTTGTTGTTTTCAGTTCCCCAGCCAAAGCCATTGACATATGCCAGCGAGTTTGCGGGACCTGAAAAGCTGAATGTCGCGTCTTTATATTTGTCGCCAAGCTGTGAATCAAAAGGCAAAAGATAGTCGCCTGTGTTGGGTTCCAGGCCGCCGGGCTGCACATACACCAGAGGCCGGCTTGTCCATTCCGGAGCGCCATTGGTTGAACCAGGCGGACTGCGGAATATATCGCGGTCGAACCTTTGACCTCTGCGGACTGTATAAATCTGGTTTTTGTTTTCTCCCGCCAGTGATTGCTTGATTACTACATTTTTAACAAGCCTTAAAGATATTTTCCCGTCGTTCGCATATGTCGCGCAAAGCGACATCATTGCCGCTGCAGTCGTGATTAAGCTTAGAAATTTATTCATTTGTCCCCCGGCTCCATGTACAAAGTTTTGGAGAATTGTGCCATTATCCGAAAAAGCCGCAATGGATTTATTTATAGTTATTTAGCCTTAGTTTATTATATTAAAGACATAGCACAGAAAATAACGATAATCAACATACTCATTTTTAGAATATTCATTTTTTTCTCCTTTTTTGTTTTTGAGTTATGTTTGCGCTATGTACTCATTTTTTGTGCCAGAATTAAAGGAGTCAGTTTTTTTCTGCTACAAATGTATGTATTAAAGATGTATTATTATATGTATTAGCAAAGGCTTTGTTATGCTTGATCAGGCAAAATCAAATGCATAGAAAAAAATTCTAAAATTGCTCAATTCTCTCTTTTCTGTATTCTTTTGGAGACTTTCCTGTTCTTCGTTTAAACCATACGGAAAAATGGGAAAGATTGGAAAAGCCAAGTTGAAAGCATATTTCTTTAAAAGGCGAGCAAGTTAACGCTATCAGGTCGGACGCTTTGTTAAGACATCGCTTTTCAACATAAGCGCAGGGAGTCTCGCCAACCTGTTTTTTAAAAAGCCTGTTTATGTGTATATTGCTCAAGCCGCTAATTCTATGAAGATGCTCATAAGGAATTTTAGGAGTAAAATTCAAGCTGTTCAAAAAATTCATAATTGATAAAATTCGCGGATCCCAATCGGATATCACTTCCGGAACACAACTGTTCTGAAGCATCACTCTATGCCATTCCTGCAACCATATATAAAAAAGCTCTTTTATTTTTAGATAATCGCCTAAAGACTGCTCTCGCTTGTTAAAAAAATTATAACTGAAGCCCATTTGCGCTTTGACAAAATTGTGCAATTTTAAAGTTTTGCCTTCAAAATCTCCTGATTCAGTATTTTTAAAAACAAGAGGGAGTTTCTTAATGAACAAGGGAGCCTCATTCTGCCAGAAAGCCTTTACGCTTACCGATATTATTTGCGTATTTTTGGAGAATTGCTGATTGCGCGGAACGTCAGGGAAAAACACCCCCCAATCGCCGGGCTCTAAGGTCATTGACTTTCCGGGCACTGTAACCTTTGCAAATCCGTACTTTATAAGCCAAATTGAGAAGAAAGGCGTCACAATATGACCTAGATTTGCGTTGTCAGGAATAACACCGTCGTAAATCCTGACCAATTGGAAGTTCAATTGATCCCAGACTTGAGTGGCCTGAAGGCCTGTATTTATATTTTTTTCAGTCACAATGATAAAATTAGAAAACTTTTTGAGAATTTCAACAAACAAAATAATATGTTAATTATGAATATATAAGCTATAATATAATTATGCAATATCGAAAAATTAATCAATTTTAACATTAAGACTGGAGAACTTCGGAATGGAATTTAAAAAACATCGAATATTCAAAGGAATAATATCTAGCCTTCTCAGTATTGTCGCGCTGTGTCTGCTTTCCTCTTGCTCCAGTTTACAGAAAGAACACAAAGCATCTCCATGGTCATACGACATGCCTCAATACTGTCAAGGCAAATTTGGAACAGGACTCCGTTGTGATTGGTCAAGAGCAAAAATATATCTCCGCGCTCCAGGATATTTTCCAACTAAGACTGGAACTGTTCAAATGTGGGTCTCCCCCGTTTGCGATCTCAAGTCTCTGGACGATTACGCCATATTCATGGACGCGCCATCGCGCCTGACCATAGCGATGCTGCCAGCGAATGATCAACGAAGCCATAAAATCAGAAGCCTTTTCTGCGGCTTTAAGACCATGAGCAAACTCTCCGGCCAATATGGGCCGTTGAATTGGAAAAAAGGAGAGTGGCGCGCTTTGGCTTTGACCTGGGATAAAAATGGTTTTGTATTCTATCTGGACGGGGAACCTATTATTAGAAAAAAAGGACGCTCCACAGGAATTAAGAAAATAGGCGATCTGGTTGTTTTCGGAGGAAATACTTTTATGACTGAGTTCTCAGCCAAGTCTATTATTGACGAAATTGAAGTGTCTGATTG
>CAZYVR010000122.1:0-14910 GCA_964651145.1 uncultured Victivallales bacterium
CTGGCCTGCCTCGCTTGTCATTTCAGGCCCAAAGCGCTCGATTTCTTTTTTGTTTGCGGCAGAGCCAGCATATGCAATAGAGCCGTATTCAGGGGTTTTGTAGTTTTCTAAATAATCAAGAGTTTGAGCGACAAGCCGCTCAGCCACAGGGTCGGCAACGCTTCTGCCAGACACATCCAGTTGACAAACAACAATGGCTCCTCTGCCAAGCTGATACTCAACAAGTCCGGCCCATTCCTGATCGAAGCCTCCGGCAAGAAGCGTGCGCGCATTCCCGTGTTGCGGACGACGCAACGGCAGAGAGCTTACTATTCCTTCGTTGCCCCATTTGCCAAACATCTGATGGCCTTTGTAGTCCATATACTCCGACGCAGGCTCCCAGTCTGGATGCGAAGGCGTCAATGACGATTCTCCGCGCCATTGGGCAAAGTCGCGGTCTTTGAACCCTTTGAGAATGGGATGTTCCGGCATCTTTATAAACTGGTTGCGGAGACGTATTTCTTTGAGCCACGGTCCGTAAACAGCATCTTTTCCCTGTTCCATAATAAGCGCCTTTAAGCCATTGGAAATTGCTGTGGAAAAATTCTTTGCGCCAACTTTTTTCAAAAACGGCTTCAAGGCGTTGCGGCCAACAACCAATACTCCTGATTCAGGCAATATGTCGTTTGCCTTTTTAAAATCGACTCCCATCTGCGCGAACAGCTTTGAGGTTGCGCCATTTTCATCGACTAGAGTTATATTGCCAGCCTTGGACGTTTTCTCATCAGGGTATATTTCCAGCGCGAATGAGTCTGAATAAACTTTGCCTGTCTTTGTGTCGACAGCTTTTATGGACAGCGTGCATTCTGTCATGGACTTAACCTTGGGCAGTGTCGCTTTTACAGGAGCTTTGAGAGTTTCGCCTGCTGGTATTTTTACATTATGGCTATTGGAAGAAAAAATAGAGAAAAGAGCATCCCAAAAAGAGCGGTCTCTTAATTTTTCCCCTGCGCTTGTTTCCAAATTCCAGGTAACATCCAGATCGAGTTCGCGATCCTGATCATTTATAATCACTATATTCTTTTCAATTGTTTCATTTGAAAAATAAGCGTGATCTTTATAGCGAAATTTGTCCGCGTCTGGGCCGCCTCCTATGTATGCCAGAACCTCGTCTGTGGCATCTGTGAAATGTTCTTTAAAAGGATGCTTCAATGGCTCCAGAGTTTTCAGCTCTTCGTCTCCTTTTATTCCTTCGGGAATAGCGGAAACAGCAACGCGTGCACAGCGCGAGCGAATTAGCCTTTTATTTCTGTCCTGAAGGCTGCTCAAAGGCGCATACCATCCAACAAAGTCATTCAATGGCTGGGCGGCCCTTTGTTTTTCAGAGCTTTCAACGCTAAGCTCTGGAAGGATTATCTTGTTGTGAAACCAGTTGCGTCCGGTCAAGCCATAAGTTCGGTCAGAGCGCGCGTGTTCGCGAACGCTCAATGCGAACAGGGCTGTCTGGGCCAGATTAGGCCTAAGCACGTTCCAGTAGCCGGAAGGCGTCAGAATTTTTTCTTCGGGGCGGTCCCAGCCTTCTTGCGCATTGATTAGCGGGTTGTTCTGTTTTTTGGGCATATATGTTCGCGCTGGCTCTGCCCATTCATAAGCTTTGTCGCCAAAATATTGACTGGCTTCTTCTATCATGAGGTTATTGTCCGCGGCCTCGCGATTTTTGTAGCGCTTTGGGAGCCATAGTTTTGCCCATTTGGGCGTTCTTAACATGTCTATGTTTTCCCCTGTTCCAGCTTGTGGCCAGCTTTCGAGAAGCATAAAGGGATGGGCGTCTTTTGTTTTTGACCACGTCTCGGCTCCACCGCCAGCCTCCTGAAGAGGCATTCCAAAGTCAGCATGATTCATAACACTCCAAACTTCTCCCTGATTTCCTGCGCAGTAATTTATTATGGGGCGGGTGGGGTCTGCTTTTTTTAGCCACTGTTCAATCTCTCGATTTTTTGTTAATGCCAATTTCCCTTTTGCGCCCTTGTCAGGGTAGTGATGAGAGCCAATTGTTTTGTAATTCCATTGCGACCATGCCGCTTCTCCGCCGGAGGTTGTAAGATTTGCCAGCCATATTAATACAGAAGGGTGATTGCGGCGACGTTTCAGCCAGAGCTTGCGCTCTTCGGATTGGTCAAAATCGCCGAACGCCATGCCCACATGCGAAGCTCCAATATGAGGTATAAAATACAAGCCCAATTCATCCATCCAGTTCATTAGGTATTGTGGAGATGGATTCCCGAAATAGGTCATACAGTTATACCCCAATTTCTTGCGTCGCACATATTCTTCCCGCGATATATGAGCTGATGCGTGATGTGCTCTCAGATGAATTGGGATGCCGTTTACTATTAGTTTGCGGCCGTCAATCCATATTTCCCGGAATCCGAAGCGCTGATCGTAGGAATCTATAACTTTTCCGTCAGCATCTTTTAAGGTTATGCGAGCCACGTAGAGGTTGGGATGCTTTGCTGACCAGAGCTTGGGATTTTTCCATGACGCCTCAATTCTGTATTTATCAGAGCCTTTTTTTATTTTTCCCAATGATTCGGCTGAAATGCTAAATTCTATTTTTCCTGTTTTCCAGTCGCGAACATCCACGCTGGCGATTAATCCTTTGATGTCACTTTTGGGAACTAAAGAGAAATCAACGCGGAGCTGCTTTTTGCGCACCGATGTTTGAACAAAGCAGGATGATATTGCGGCAGTTTTCCCTGTCGCGTGCAGCCAGATGTCTCCCAGATAAAGCGCCTTTATTGTTCCGGCTTTTCTTTTGGTGGAGCTGCGCGCCAAAATGATCAGCTGATTTTCTTTTCCATAACGAATGTCTTTGCCTATTTCTATTTCGCGCTTCACGTCATCTTGTGAACCTGACACTTGCTTTCCATTCAAAAAAACGCTGCAACTTGCAACTGTTCCGCGATCAGCGATGCTCAGGAATACCCGTTTGTTTTTCCATGATTCAGGGACCTTGAAATTGCGGCAGTACGCCCTGGCCACTTGTTTGACAAGGGACTTCTGAAAGGATTGATAACGCAATTTTCCTTTTTTCTTTGCAAAGTACGGATATTCATACCAGAGTTGATTCATAGGGTCTATCGGCACGGCCAGGTAATTCCATTTGCCATTCTCAAGTTTATCAGGAACGTCGCTGAAAGTTTGCACTCCCCATATGCCGTTCAGGCAAATGCTGTCACGCCCTGGTTGTTGTTTGCGCGCGGCCAGTTTCATGTCCCATATCTTTTGTTTTTGCCCTTTCATTGATGCGGGAAGACACTTTTGGGGAATATTTTCCTCCAATGCGCCTTTTCCCAACTCAAAAGGTTTTGCGGATATTTTGCGCTTTCGGAACAGAAAGCCCACGAGGTAATCCTTCACTGATTTATAAGCTTTTTCAGTTCCAGCCGCATAGCATTTGCCGCCGGTCTCGCCTTTATCCAGATCGCCAATAGCAAGCCCCACTTCAATATAGCCGTCTGTGTTTTTTTTGAATTGTGGGAAAAGCTTCAGTGGTATTTTTGCCTCCAAAATCCAACCGGGCGCGCTCGCTCCATTTATTGTCACAGTCGTTTTTCGCGAGAATATTTTGCAGCCATTTGGCTTAACCTCAACACGTTTTCCATTTTTTCCTAAAGAAATAATATAAACAGAAGCTGTCTTTTGGACTCCATCGCCAGGAGAAAGCTGAATTTGCGTATCTCCTGTTTGCCAATTAGGGTTTTTGAACATGTGCGGAAGCCATGATATGAACAGTTCGGCATAATCGCCCTTCCAGCGGCTGCCTCCTGCGGCATTCAACGGATCGTCATCCATTGTTTCCACATAAACGTAAAGAAAATCTTTATCTATCTGCAATGCGGCCCGCCCTGACAAGTCTTTGGGGCCTTTCCAGTTTTGCTGGTTTGTGAATTGTTCTGCTTTTCCAAATTCAATGTATTGAGGGGCATGCCATTTATGAAGGTTATCTATTGTCCCAAAATCTTTCCCGTCTGCGTCAACAATAATTCCATTGGCTTCTTTTATTGTATACGTCGATGCGTCATCCAATTTTATTTCTTCCGCTTTGCCGAGCGCAGATGCAGTCATGGCCAAAACCAACAATAAACTTTTTTCCCAATTAACAGGCATGCTTTTTCCCTTTATTTATAAACAACTTGCTTTAATGTTAATCCAATAAAATCACCAGCCATATGACAGGCCGTATTGCGCTTTTCTTCCCCAAAATGCCGCATGTTGATTTATCCATGTGTCTGAAGCGTGCGGCACTTCATTCTGATTTTTCCACTCAGCATGGCCATCAACAAAAACAGCGTTCAAGCCGTCTGAATGGCGGAACATCCTGTAAATAGTGTCTTTGCCTTTTGCTTCCCAGTGATTGGTTGGCCATCCGGCAGCGGCTCCATCTTTGTCCAAAAAAATGGCAACTTGAGAGGGCTTGGGGATGATTGAAAGCTTGCCCCATTTGCTTGAATCGTAAGTTTGGTCCCAGCCTAAGCCGTATGAAATCCCATATTGACAGCCTTTCCAGGTATTCCACGCATCCAAGCCTGGAGCGTTGTTTAATTTTTCGCCTGGGCAAACAAAAACGCCGGAGGGAGCCACTGAGTCCAGAATGCCGCTTGGGTTCAATGTTATGCCTTTTGTGTAGCCTTCCCGAGACAGAGTGCATTGCCAATAGTCATTGGCCGCCGGGCCATTGCCAGGCAGATACCAATCGTTGTTGTCGTCTGAATAGGCAAGGTTTCCTTGATATATCTGCTTTAGATTGCCCCCGCAAACTGTTGTTTGGGCTCTGGCGCGCGCTTTGCCCAAAGCGGGCAGAAGCATAGATGCCAATATCGCAATAATGGCGATTACAACGAGCAATTCTATGAGCGTGAAATCAACGAATGAATGATTTTTTTCCATTTATCCAGCCTTGGTTAAGTTTATCTTTAAACATTCACTTATGTTTCGACAAAAATTCTCCGGAGTCGCATGACCGTTAAACAACAATTTTAATTCATCAATAAGAATATTATGGCACTCAATGTATGGAGGAAAAGCCTTTCTGGCTGGAATTGCATATTCCAAAGCCTTGATAAAAGTTTCCGGATAAAGCTCTTTTTTTATCTTATACGCAGGGAGCCTTGAATAATCTTTGCAGTATATATCGGTAATGTTTTGACTCATAAGTTTTTCTATGGCGCTGAAACTTTTCTGCTTTGACGCGCTTGCCGAAGCGACGGCCCATCCCTGACTGGGCAAGGAGCAGGCTTTTCTTTTCTTATGAGGAAGCTCGCAAATCCCCCAATTAAAATCACATTTTTTCTGCAGTTCAAGATAATCGCTGTACAACCCCTGAAACATTCCAAGATGACCTCTTTTAAAAAGTTCGCAAAAAGAAACGCCTGACCCCAAAAAATCTCCTGAGTAAAACAGGCAAGTCTTATGCGTATAGACCATATCATATAAGAAACGCGCGCTTTCTTCCGCTTCCTGCGAAGAAAAAACTTCGCTTTCTTTGCCCGCCTGGCAGTTTTGATAAAAGAAAGGCATAAAATTGTTTATATTGGAAGGAAGAAAACCTAATCCAAAGCTTTTCAAGCCATTAACCCCTTCGGGATACGTCAACTTTTTGGCTGCTTCGGACAAGTCGCTCCAAGTCCAACCAGAGTCAGGGCAAGATAAGCTTAACTTGTCAAAAAGATCCTTGTTGTAAAATAATGCATTAGTGGAATAAACTTGAGGGATCCCATAGAGCTCTCCCTTGTAAGTATAAGCTTTAAGAAGATGCGGGTTAAACTCGTTAATATCCAAAGCTTCAGATTTTTTTAACAAACCGCCTATGGGCGTTATAATTCCGCTTTCCGCCATAACAGGGATCAGGCCTTCATTTACATATACAACATCAATGGCCTTGCGCTCTTGCGCCCTTATTTTTATCAGATCAAGGAAATCGCCTATCGAGGAATAATTGCCATGAAAATACTTGGCAGCAATCACCTTTGACTCGATGTTGACTTGCCGCAATATCTTTTCCATAAAGGAATATTCTAATGAGGTCTGGACAAAATTCATCAGAGCACAAGGAGAGCTGGAATCAGCCTGAACTTTTTCTGACACATATGTGCCTCTCCCGACTTTGCGCTCCAACAGGCCTTGATTTGTGAGATGCCTTATTGCTTCAGACGCGGTTCGTCGGCTGACATTGTATTTTTCAGCCAAAGAGCGTTCCGGCAAAATCCTGTCGCCGGGCTTAGATTTTTTTAGCCCATCCAGAATTATATTGGCCACTTGCTCCACTAAGCTTGCATTCTCTGACAATTTTATTTGCTTTTGCATATTTTTCCACGGCTTTTTGCTTTTATTGGTCCAATGTAACCAAAGGGGCCAATGTTGCCAATTATTATAACCTGTCTATTTTCATTTGTCAATAGAAAAATTAAAATTCGGCAAAAGTAGGTTTTCATAGGTAAGGCGTCAGCAAAGCAGGTCTACACAAAAAGTCAGAAAAGAACGCATCAATCCAGCTTCTGGAATTTTTATATTGTTTTATAATTGTCAACTTACATCCTGTTTCTGGTTAAAAAGGCAGAGCCAATAATGTCACGTTCAAACTCTGTTCAAAAATATCAGCCAGATGTGACGCCATCTTTGACTCCAACAGCTTCGAATTGCAGTTTATTCTGGACTGACTCGGCGGATGAACAGAAGACTCGCATCTCTTTTTCCATTGCTAGAGGCAATAAAAAAGCGGCCCGTTTTTACGCGGGCCGCTTGAGCTTTTGCTTTATCTAGCTTGGGCTTATACTCCTTGGTATTCGCCGGGCTTGACTTCAGCGCCGTATTTTGCTTTGACGGCGTTGAATTTGTCGATCTGCTTGTTCCAGTAGTCGTAAACTGACTGCGACAAAGTCGGAGCCATGTCTTTGAAGAACTTGATTGCGCGGTCAATCTTGGCAATCCACGCGTCACAACGGAAGCTGAACTGATATGTGTATTCTTCTTCCGAGTAGTCTTCGTTGAGCAGAGTCTTGAAAAGGTTCTTCAGGTCTTCATATTTAGGAATGAATCCTGTTGGAGTTTCAAGCACTTCGTATTCGCCATGTGAGCGTCCTTCGAACCAGCGCATCCAAACTTTTTTGGCCAGCTTGCTTGTGCAAAACTTGCCTTCCTTGTTGAGAAGGAAATAGTTGGTGCTGTATACTTTCGGGCACTTGTCGCCGAATTGTTTTCCGAAATCGATGTTATTTTTAACGTAATCGCCGATCGGATAAGTGATGAAGTCCAGGTTGGCCATTGGCTGAGGAACGCGAACGCCTTCCTGTCCGATGGTTGCTGAAGTCGTTTCGGATTCCAGTGGGCAGGCCTTCATAATGATGCCGTCTTCCCAACTGAAAGACTCTTCACATGGAACAGTTGTGTCGCTATCGCGTCCGCCGTATACCACGCCGTCAACTTTTACACCGTTTTTATCATCCCATGCAGGATCGAGGTTGTCGAGATATTCCATGCTGATTGTGTAGCGTGCGTTTCCGTGAGATATAGGAACATTGCCGCCTTCTTTCCATTCGCCAGCGTATCCGTAGCCTTCTTTTGGAGTTTCAACTCCCATTCCCTGCCAGTAAGGAAGATTGTCCGGTCCGGTTAGGATGTTTGAGAAAATCATTTCTTTTGGTTCGGTCAAAGTCTTGTAGATGACCGGATCGTCGTCAGCGTTTACATCTTTGATGATTCCGAAGATGCCGCGCTCAACGTTGGCTGCGCGGAATTCGCCGCCGATGTTTTTGAAGTAAGCGATGTCATCGCCGACTATTTTTTCGCCTGGGATCATAGCTGTGGAAGTTTTTCCGCAAGCTGAAGGATATGCTCCGACAAAGTAGCTGGCGCGATTTTTTGCTTCGTTCTGGATACCCATGATGAACATGTGTTCGCAGAGCCAGCCTTCTTTGCCTGATTTATTGATGGCAAGGCGCATTGAATGCTTCTTGAGGCCGACAGTGTTTCCGGCATACTGCGCATTCATTGAGAACACCATGTTGTTGTCAAGATCCTGATAGATTCTGCGTTTATCAAGGTTGACGCAGCATCCGCGCTCGTCGAGTTCGCCAGCGCTATGGCAGAAGCGGAAGAAATCATTTTTGTCTTCCATTTTCATGAACTGCTCGTAGCCGCGACGGTAGAGGATATCCTCAGAGTGGGCAACATAACAGGAGTCAGTTAACTGCACGCATGCAATTGAGAACGGGCTGAGGGTAGGACCTTCGCAGAAAAGTTTTACAATAGCTTGTTTGCCCTTCATCATGTCTTTCATAATGCTGCGAACTTCTACGTTGGCTTCTTCTGTTGCGATGCAATTGAGTTTGCCCATGCTTGCAATCTTTTCAGCCGGAACCATGTATTTTGTGTTGGGTTTGTCGCGAGCCTGATCGCCAGCGCCGTCATAGTGCATTGTGACGTTGTTGCGGGCCATTGCTTTTTCTTCGCCAAGTTCAAGCGATCTTCTGCTGACGTATTCCGCGTCCGCGTCGCTATCGTCACAAAAGTAGACGCTGTCAGGGCTGCAAAGCTCAACGTATTCGCCGATAAAGTTGTTCAGCTTTTCATTGTTTAAAACTTCAAGCTTCGTGAATGTTGCTCCCAGTTTTTCTTTTAAGAGTTCTGTGTATTTAGACTCCATACCTGTCTCCTCAGTTTTTGTTATTTTAACTTATTGCTCGAATGATCTATATAAAAGAACTCTAAAACTAGCATTGAAAATTTATTTGACAAGTTGATTATCACATATTATGGATGTATTTGTAGAGAATCTGATGAAATTCAAACATTTCCCTGATACACATTCCGGTCGATTTGTTTGTTTTTTTTTTGCATTTATTGACACTTGGCGCAATAGTTCTGCTTTTCAGAAGAGCGGCTTTGCTTAGGGATTTATATGAAAGACATAATGGAAATAGGCGACAAGTTTGCGATATCCGGCAAGCTTGTGAGCGTAGACACTTTTGAGTCAGGGCATATCAACGACACATATATGCTCAGATACATGGACAACGGCGAACTTTGTTCATACACGCTTCAGAGGATCAACCACGATATTTTTAAAGCCCCTCCCGCGGTTATGGAAAACATCAAGCGCGTTACGGAGCACCTGCATGGAAAGTCAGGCGACTGCGCGCGAAAAATGCGCAGAAGCGCTCTGACGGTTATCCCCACAAAGTCAGGCATGGATTATCATCTTAGTGAAAACGGAAACTTTTGGAGAATGTATATTTTTATAGAGCAAGCCAGAAGCTATGAGTTCATAACAAATCCCGAACATGTTTTTCAGGCTGCAAAAGCTTACGGAACTTTCCAGAAGCATCTTTCCGATCTGCCCGGACCGCGGCTAAATGAAACTATACCGGATTTTCACAACACCCCGAAGCGCTTCGAGGCTCTGGAAAAAGCAATAGAAGATGACGCGTTCAACCGGGCGGAATCAGCCAAAGCGGAAATAGAATTTGCCATGAATTGCAAAAAAATAGCTCCAATCCTCTTGGATTTGAACCGCAAAGAAGAGATTCCTGAAAGAATAACTCACAACGACACAAAGTTGAACAATGTTCTCATAGACGACATAAGCGGCGAGGGAATTTGCGTCATTGATCTTGACACAGTCATGCCGGGATTGTCGCTTTTTGATTTTGGCGATCTTGTGCGAACCGCCACCTGCCCTGCTCCGGAGGACGAAATTGACCTTTCAAAAATAAAAATGGACATGAAGCTTTTCGAGCCCTTGGCCAGAGGCTTTCTGTCGGCCATCGACGGCGAGTTGACACAGACCGAAAAAGACTATCTTGCTTTCAGCGGAAAACTCATAACTCTGGAAATAGGAATCAGGTTTCTTACAGACTATCTGGTAGGCGACATTTACTTCAAAACGCGTCGCTATCCCCATAATCTGGAGCGTTGCCGGACGCAGTTTGCGCTTGTCCGCTCGATAAAGGAGCAGGAAGACGCAATGAATAAGTTTGTGGATTCGTGCATTTAATTTTTGCCTGAGCGTTTTTTCCTGAATGCAATCTTTGCGAATGCCAAACTGACCTCAAACAGCAGAAGCGTTGGGATTCCCATGGCCAACTGGCTGATCACATCGGGCGGCGTCAGGATGGCGGAGAGCACAAAAACAACCACAATGATTACGGGCCGACACTTTGCCATTGTGTCTGCGCTTGTCAGGCCGGCCGCAACAAGTATGAACACAAATATAGGCAATTGAAACATCAGCCCAAAACCCAGCATAAGCATTGCCCCCAGATTGACAAAACTTTGAACATTTATCATTGGAACAATGTCGCTTGACGCCATGCTCATGGAAAATTTGATAACAGCCGGGTAGATGCAAAAGAGCGCGAAAGCTCCGCCCGATATAAAAAGAAATGTGCTGATTAAAGCAAAACGCAAAACATACTTTTGCTCTTTCTTGAACATTGCCGGGGAAATGAACTGCCATATTTGAAAAGATATATAAGGAAATCCAGTGAAAACAGCCATGAACAATGCCACTTTCAGGCGAGTAAAGAACAGCTCCATAGGATGAATATACACCAACTGCGGCAATTCCGGGCAGAAACTGGCTTTCATCCACTCTATAGCCGGAAGACTTGCGAAGTAAGCGCCAAGGCAGAGCATCACAACGCAGATCAGCGACTTTATCAGTCTTATGCGCAATTCTTCCAGATGGTCTATCAAGCTTTGCTTTTTGCTGTTGATTTCTTCTGTGTCATTCATGGCTTTAATTTGACACGGCTTTTTGAGAAATACAAAAATAACTCAAAAAGATTCCTGTGTCATTGCATTCTGAACGATCAGGCTTGCTAAATCGACCCTTTTTTGGATATTGTCTTTATGCCGGTGGCGCGGCCTGTTGCTGTGTCATATGAAATTATCGCAGCATCGAGGCGTATCCCGGTTTCGACAACCGGAAGACGGACTGGCATGCCTATTCTGAATTTCTTTATAACGGCATCAACTTCCCGACCCAGAATTGAATATTCTCCGCCCACCATGCCCACATCCGACAATAGAACTGTGCCGTTTCCGAGTATTTTGCCGTCCGAGGTTTGCACATGAGTGTGCGTCCCGATTACGGCAGTGACTTTGCCGTCCAGAAAGTGCGCCATGCCGGCCATCTCGCTGGTGGCTTCGGCGTGCAGATCCACAATGATGCACTTAACAGTTTTCGGGATCTGAGTCAGGATTTTTTCGACTGTTTCAAAAGGGCAATATGCGCTGTCCCTCATGAAAACCTTGCCCAGCAGATTAATTACCGCCACGTCGCCACAGGCAGGATTGCGAAACACGCCGTAACCTTTGCCGGGTTGTTTGTCGCTCATATTGGCCGGGCGCAGCACATTATTAAATTGCGATATTTCCTGGACAAAATTTTTCTGGTCCCATACATGGTCGCCTGAGGTAAAAACATCCACGCACTCACTTAGCTCCCTAAGGCATTTTGCGGCGAGTCCAGATCCTGCCGCTATATTTTCAGCATTGGCTATGACAAAAGAGCAATTGTGTTCGCGCTTTAATTCGGGAGTCAGTTGTTTGACAGCTTTTCTTCCGCCTTTGCCTACAATGTCTCCTATAAATAGAATGTTCATTAATGTCTTTCCTGTTGATTTTTTTAGACTGAAAGCTCTTTGCGTTCGTCCAGTAGTTTAAATATGCCTTCTTGACTTACAGGTTCGTTGCCGGCGTGCATTGAATAAGTCGAGGAACAAATTGATCCAAAATAAATGCTCTGAACTTCGTTTGCGCTTTGCGTCCGCGCAAGAGCCACCCCGGCAATAAAGGCTTCGCAGCGCCCCTGCTTATCCTTGTGGCGCGCTATGAGACAGGGGATATGCGCGCTTATCATATTATGAATGCCTTTTTTGCTGGGTTTTTTAAAGAAGAGCGCGCTTTCGTCGGGAAGCGTCAGATAGAGTTCTTTCACTTTGCTTTGCGAGTAAAAGCTGTCGACAAGCACTGAAAGGCCGCTTTCATAATCGTGCATGCATGAGCGCAGTTCCATTTCTGTGGCGATAAAAATATCCGAGTCATAAAATTTATGAAGTTGGGTTCGAAGAGTCATGGATATATCGGAAATGACCAGAATGTTGTTTTCATGGGCTATTGCCGTCATATCGCGAATTATGTTGCCGGAGAGCATCCCGTATCCGAAGTCCGAGAGGATTACGCAGTCAGGCGCGTTTTTGATTTCCTTTTTAAACTGTTTTAATATTTTGGAGCGCAGGCTTGAATCGAGAGGGCGATATGAGTCATTGTCCAACTCCAGGATCAAGCTATTGTTGACAAAAAAACGCGACTTTATGACTGGGAGCCTGTTTTGGTCTTCGACTATGGACATTGATATGTCTAAGTCACTCAGCCTGTTGCGATAGAAAGAAAAGCCGTCGCTATTGGCGTCGGTTGAAGTCAGAAACGAAACGTCCGCCCCAAAAGATGATAAATGCATGGCGAGGCTGCCTGGTCCGCCAACGAATCTTTTTTTGTGCTTCAGGGACGCGGAAAGCGCCGGAGCCGCCTGAGTCATCCCTGAGCCTTCACAATAATTGTGTTCGTCCAGAATTGTTTCGCCCACAATCAGGAATTTAATCTTTGATGCGGATTCTATTATTTCATCAAGGCATTTTCTGTTTATTTTGTAACGATCGCATATATAGGAGAGCTTTACCGCATCTGCGGCATTTAGGTCATGATCGCGAATAAATGTGGAACTGGAGAAAACAACGTCTCCTGAAGAATAAGTTACTTTCCCGCCAGATTTTTCAACAAGCGCTTTCTCTTTAAGAAATCTGGAATCCTGCGATTCCGCATATTCGTGCCCTTTTATATAAATGTCTGGTTTTATTGCCGCTATTGATTCGAGCCCGGTTTCGGCAGGCGCTATTGTCACTTTGTCCACTATCTCAAGAGCTGCCAGATTTTCCGCTCTCAAATCTTGAGGAACATATGGACGCGAGCTTCCTTTTTGAACACAGGAATCCGGAGTGATGGACACTACAAGGAGTGTTCCTTGTTCTTTTGCAAATTTAAGGTGCCGGATATGACCGGGGTGCACAATGTCAAAACAACCATGACAGAGAACAATAGATGCTTTCCCCTTGCATTTTCGCTGTCTTTCTATAAAATCGGCAATTTTGTCAAAAGCTATTATTTTTTCATCCATTCCGAAAGCTGGCCCTTTATTGCAATAATTATAATTCTGAGAACTAATGCGTTTTGCATTCCAAAAGCTATAAAAAGTTGCAGGATTCGACTTGAATGCGCAACAATCACCAACGTTCAAAATGCACTTGTGCATAAATAAATTTCTGAAATATATCTTCTTAAAGCTGTATCTACAAATAAAGCGGCGCTAAGTTAATGATTTGTGCAATTTTAATAGAAGGTTCATGCTATGGCGGGGAATGACGAAACGGACACAAAGCCAGCAGGCGGCAAGGCTAAAAATATAATATTTTTTGTCTTGCGCATCTTGCTTGCTGTTGGCATTATTGCCTGGATGGTGGGCGGGCATTATAAAGGCGTAATTGAGCAATTGGAAGGATTTAATTATTTCTGGATGCTGCCAATTTGTTTTCTTTACATCTTTCATCTAGTGACCTGTGCCTGGAGATGGCGCGCTCTTCTCAAAGTGCAAAATATCAACATTACTTTGTGGGACGCGTTGTCGCTCACAATGAAAGGCCTTTTTTGTGGATTGGCAATTCCGGCCGGAGCTATCGGAGGTGATCTGGCAAAAGTCAGCTTTATTGCTTCGCGCTTGGAAAAGGGGCGGAAGTTCGAAGGTTCATTTTCTGTTCATATTGACCGGTTTACCGGCATGATCGCGCTTTTTTCCATCGCGATGGTCGTGATCTTTTTTGCATGGCCGATCTTGCAACAGGTCAAGGGCATAATGCAAGTGGCTGTGTGGGCTTTGATTTTCGGGTGCTTTGCCGGCCTAAGCGCCGGGGTCTTTATGTTTTTTCACGACAAGTTAGAAAAAATAAAGCCGATAGCTTTTTTTATTTCAATAGCCGACAAATACTCAAAAGGCATGTATTCGCGGATGTCCTCGGCCCTTGAGATTTACCGGAACTCTTACAAAATGATTATTCTTTGCATTCTTGCAAGTGTGATATTTATCCATTTAAACATGGTTGTTGTGGTTTTTATGATTTCAAAAGGCGTTGGAGTCGAAAACGCGTCCGTCACAACTGTCCTCAACGCGGTGACAATAGGAAACACTGCGGGGCTTTTGCCTATAACTCCTTCCGGCGTTGGCGCGCGCGATGAAGTCATTAAAACTTTGCTGGCGGCAGGCGGCATGACAATAAACGACGCTATAGCCATACCTATATTATATACCGCCGTTATTCTGCTTTTTAATATTCTGGGCGGCCTCTTTTTTGTTTTCGACTATAAAAAGAAAAAGCGCCCCGAAAATCCTGTTTGAAAAGAAGTAGAGAAGCCATGTTTTACATAAAAAATTCCAACTAGGAGGATAAGCATTTTGTCTAGCCGCTTAACCATTGGCGCGCGTCTTGAAAAATTGACGCAATCGGAAATAAGAAGCATGACTCTGGCATGCTCCGATATCGGAGGAATAAACCTTGCGCAAGGAGTATGCGACTTGCCGTTGCCTGCTCCAGTGGAGATTGGCGCAAAAAATGCAATATCCGATGGAATCAATTCATACACAAGATTTGACGGGCTTAAAATTCTTCGAGAAGCAATTGCGGAAAAGACTTCAAAATTCAACAATATAGACTGCGACCCCGAAAAGAATATTGTTGTCTCCTCCGGCTCAACGGGAGTGTTTTATTGGTTCTTCTGCGCTTTGTTCCGCAGTGAGGCTGACACAAGAAATAACCGGCC
>CAZYVR010000123.1:0-14909 GCA_964651145.1 uncultured Victivallales bacterium
GGCCGGTTATTTCTTGTGTCAGCCTCACTGCGGAACAAAGCGCAGAAGAACCATATTTTCCCTCTTCCTATTATCCTTTCTTTGAAGTTGCTTCCATCAAAAGAAACATTCTGTGCTTTACCATCTTTCAATATCTTTTCCCAAAGTCCATTTCCATTCTGAAATTTGCCATGCCCGTCGAATACACCGGGCATTACATCCGCGATTACAACGCCGCCGTTTTTAGCAAACTTTACAATCTCACTCGCAACATCATCAGATAATGAGATTGAATATGGCAATATAAGGACTTTATATTTTTTGAGCTGTGTGTCGAGGTTGGTCGTATTCACAAAATCAAACTCATAGCCTGCTTTACGTATCAGTCTTTTCCAGTTCAACTCACTTCTGAAATAGTATGAGTTTTCTTTTTTTTCAGCGCCTGAAACATACATGGAACTCTGTGAATAGAGCATCGCTATTTCTCTGTCACAACGCTTTGCGTCCAAAGCTATTTTCCCTATTCCGTCAAGGAGGTCTTTTGCAGTTTCCTTCAGCACAAGGCTTCTTGGGGTATGGCCGCAATACTTGGAGAAAAGATTGTTCGTGCTCCATGCCGGAGTTGAGACAGCGGCACAACTGTATGCCCACCACCAGGTAGCTATACGGATCTTGTTGAAAGCGGTCCACCATGGTTCTGTCTTTACCTGATCGACAGGCGCTCCATATCCCCACCAGGTTGCCGACATAGTTCTTGGAGTGATAAAAGAACCGTACCCGGTAGCATCTACAGAACCGTAATATTTCAAGGAAAAGGTCTCTGCTTTTGCCCATTCAGGGTAATTCTCTCCTGAAAGCAGCGTACGCTGTCCAAGATATCCCGGATTCGTAAGGCCTAAAAGTGCCCATGGATATTTTGAACTGATGTATTTTTTAGCGTCTTTGAAGCAATCCAGATAACTTTTTTCTATAAAGAACTTGTAATCCAGCCATAACGAATAGTTCCTGTCTTTTCTCTTCTGTATTGACTCAAGAGGCACAGGTCGTACCTCATTCCAACTTTTGAATGATGTACCCCACTGCTCATTGGCCGTGTCTATATTCTTATATGTATTAGTAGCGGATATTCTGAATTCCTCAACACATACCGGACAATAACAGAAATCATAAGTGGGGTCGGAACCGTCTATCCCGTAGCCTCCCGCACGCCCTGATATTCCGCCTTCGTCCAGCATTGTAGCGCCAATCATACCGTTCTTTAGATTTCGTTCGACACCCTTCGATATTTCCTCATAGTTCTTCTGTACCTTTTTTCTGTCCCTGTTGAAACAAATGGACCTCTGGTGGGATGCTACTCCCTTTCTGGCATGAGGCTCGCCAAATACATTATGAAAAGTCGCGTTCCACTGTTTAGGAACTCTCATCCTTATACCTATGTCCTTAAGTATCTTTTCTTCGGCGGAATTATGATATGGTCGGCTGAAAAGGTCAGGCAGCAAAACACCAAGAACAAAATCATCCGTCCAGAACTTGGTGTTATCGGGCACAAAGAGCTTAAGGGTTTTATTGTCGAGCACATTATTTTGTTCGTCAATGACTTGCAACTTGAGCAGGAGCCTGTCTGAAATCGATCTTGAAAGAGAGAGGAGAATTTGAGCAGACAAGCGGTCAAACTGAATCACATTTTCTGAAACGACCCTGTCATAATTATCCAGAAGAACAGTTTTAATGAATATTTTACGGGGCGTCTGACTTTTATCTTTTATCTTTAAGTTGATTATCGGAATATCGTCAGGTGCGTAAAATTCCTTGTCGAGCTCAGCTTTAACTATTGAAACATCAGAAGGTTTTTTAATGACGCAGCTCGCCCAGTCATAAGTCTCCTCTGATGCATTTTCCTTAAGGATGACATGACAAAGCGTTGCGCCATTAATACCTTTTGATTTTTGTAAATTATCAGGTATAGGCACTTGGATTTCCAAAGTTCCTTCAGAGGCTTTTACTTTTGATGGAGAAATATCAAAAATTTTATTATTCCAATATACTGTGACTTCCATGTCTTCTTTGAGTTGTGCGGAAAATTTAACAGAGATAGTTTTATCATTGACTGTACAGTTTTCTATACCAGACGGCAGTTCTGAATTTCCTGCCCAAAGAATCCCTTTCATCAATAGGGAAAACACACTTTCCCACCATTTAGGAAATATTTGATCACTAGTGAAATTTTTATCGTAAACAGGGAAAGGGATAAGCCCTTCAGTCCAGCGTATGCAATTTCCAATATGAAGGATCCTGCCTTTTCCATAAGATCCAAAACCAATACTTTTTATAATCTTATTCGAGGGCCCTGCATTGGCTAGCCCATCGAGAGGCCAATTCCTTAGCACTTGATGATCTCTTTCCTTATCGAAAGACTGAAGCGAAGGCAGAAGGTTATCCGAGTTAAGCAGATCGGCGCTCCCTCCGGAAGCGCGCGGTGAAAATATAATAAGCCCAGTTCCCTCTGAAACCTGTTTTTCTATACAATCAAAAAGTTCCTTGTTGTTTATCGCGCAAGTAATTACTATGACATCATATTTATGCCCTTCTCCTTTGAGTTTTTTAATGACATTTTCCGCATTATAAGCGAAGGGTCTTTGATTATTGTTTCCCCCAAAAGGTGTGCCAAATAATATATAATCGACATTGGCAAATTGCATTCTTTCCCGAAGTTCATAAATGTCCCTGGCAACCAACTCTATAATAAAAAGGATATTCAGCTTTTCCCCAGCGATGGGGTTTGCCCATGCTATAAAATCAGATGCGAATGGAGTTCCCACCTGCTCGTTTATATTTGTATCCCTGAACTTTGTCTTGGACTCAGCCATATCAAGAATAAAACCGGGTTTTGAGCACTTTAACCGTTTCGGTAAGCCCAGAGGCAACGGAGCGCTTATCTTCCCGATTTGATTTTCCGCCTTTTCCACAAATTTCAATTTAATAAACCTTTCCGGGCTCATGAATTTAGTTTCTGGAAGGTATGCCCAACTCGATAATGTGACTCTCTTCTCTTTTGTAGAACGGTGTTCTCTTGCTACATTAAAGCTCCATTCTGAATTTAGTTTAGGCTTTTTCAGTCCCAATGTTTTTAGCGGTATCGCTGCCTCCAAAACCCATCTATCATTATCCTGACTCACAGAGATAAGCGCACCGTTTTCCTTCAGGGACAATTGATCGCCATCCGCTATCAACAATCCTCTGCCAGATGGATCAAATAACATATGCTTGACTCCACATGGTTCATCAGACGGATTGACAAACAACTCAACACATTCATTTTGCCATACATTGTTCTTACTTTTTTCCGCGTTCTGAGCTTCAGGCTTGAGGCATATCGCGCCGAAATAAAGGTTGTTATTGTCGTAACTCAAGGCAAAACTTGCCTGTTCGACGTGTTTTTCAATGGTGCCAGGGATTAAAAAGCTTTCGCCCCATATTGCGTTTTCCCAGCAGTCCTCCGTAATAAAACCGTCCCAGGTTATTATCTCTCCGTTCACAACGGGTGCCTTTACCGTTTCCATACATGGATAGAAGTTCTTTTCATCTCCAATTAATTTTACATAAGAAAAAAAAACGATAAGGAAAAACGCGGATGAGAGAACGATTTTTAATATTTTCTTTTTATATAGCATACATAATCTCCATGATGTTAATTTAGCGCTCAAATCTGAAAATATTTGATGTTTCGCCTTTTTTAAGGTTTATCTTTAGAATATTTCCTGATATTTTACAGGTGCCATTTGAAGTCTCACTGACAACTGTAGAATCTCCCCAAGGATTGATAATTTTTAAATCTCCTCCATTAACCGCTTTTATTTTTACTTTTGCTATTGTTCCATGTTCTTTTGTCGCACTGACAAGAAAGCCCCCTTCGCAAAGCATGTTCTCAAAGGAGATATCCTCCCATTTTTCAGGCACTGCGGGGAATATATAGAGTATTCCTCTTCGTGTGTGCATAAGCATTTCCATAATAGCACTTGCTATTCCCATTCCAGCTTCGATCTGCATTATTTCATGTTCAGGGTTATTAATTTTAAAAACAGGATTATTCATCGTTTTAATAGGCTGATCTGTTCCCCATGAAGCACTCAAATCGCTGAAACCAGGATATGACAATCCAAGTATCCGGCAATCGTGAAGTGTCCCATGTCCTTCATTTGTAAATACCCTGTCCCATGTTTTTATGGTCATTTCAGCCATTTCCCCGTTGCCGAGCCTTGAATTTATAATTGACGCCCATGGCATTGACCAGCCAGCCCAGCCTCCCGGGCCTTTCGCAACCCAATACATAATTGAATAACCTATTATGTTTTTCCACTCATCACTGAATATATCGATGGTATCAAAAGGATAGATTGCGGCAAGATGGGAATGGTGCCTGTGAGAACAGTCTAACTTTTGCCTATCCCATATTCCAATAAGTTCACGTCCGTAATCATCCATGACTGCGGCATGCGGAAGTTGTTCATGGATATCATGCCACAGGGGATCTGCCTCCTCGCCAAGTATCCCGCAGGCTTCAAAAAGGTCTTCACACAAGCGATGTATACAAGCAAGCTGAAAGCTCGGATTTCTTCCCCATGAGTCGGGTACAACATAATTAGCGTTCCATTCCGCCGAAACTCCCACGGGCATGGAATATTCATCGCCTTCTTTTTCGAGGAGTTTTTCAAAAACACGCATGGTTCCTTTCATAAAAGGGAACGCGATATTTTCTAAAAATTTCCTGTCACAGGAATACCTGACATAATCAAACATCATCTGTGCTATCCATCCGGTACAGGACTGATCAACATTCCCCGACCAGTATCTGCCCATGCATGTTCCATTATCATCCACTGAATGCGGAAGCAGATAACCATCGTCGATACCTGCAAAGACTTTGGCGTTATGTTGAAGTTTTTCACGCCAACTCCAAATCGTCTCAAACATTCTTCTTACATGTGATAATCTGTTTGCCTTATAGGCGGGCCAATAATTCATCTGCGCATTGATATTGAAATGAAAATCAGCACTCCATGGAGGCATCCTGTAATCCTCTATCCATGGCCCCTGAAGCCCGGCGGGTACACCGGAGGGGTTTGTCATTCCCGCGAATTTATACATATTGTATTTAAATATAACTTCCAGCTCCTTATCCGGAAGTTCAAGTACCGGAACATCTCGCCAATAGTTTTCCCACCAGTTTGACGCAGCGACACAAGTCTTCTCAAATCTATCGACAAAAATGTTTTTAACTATTTCAAGAGCAGTTTCTTTTGCTTTCCCCAGCTTGTTATCTCTTGCTGTGGACATCGCCAGCCTGTAACCTAAGAGTTTGTAAGCCAGGCTCAATGCGGGGTCTGAAGGACATTGCTGGACAAATCCCCCACATCCATCTTCATCCTCAAATTCGACAGGCGGGTCAAATGATATAGTTTTTAGATACTCGCCAACAAAATTCCAAGCTGAAATTGCCTTTACTGAAGGCTGAACATCGCTTGAGTCGAATGATATAAGTTGTACATTTTCATCCATCGCCATGACAAACTTTATTTTATAAGAAATATTATTTTTGATATATGTTATTTCAGCAATCCCTTCCGCAAACATCACAATTCCTGTCTTAAATTCAGCTTCTTCTCCAACGTTTATTGTCAAGCGCCCTATTGGAATGATAGATGGTTGACGGGGAAACCCTGGTATATCAAAGCTGTCGGTTTCGAAAAGTTTTTCCATTTTCTCGCAGTCATGAGATTCAAGAATTCTATGAATATTTTCAAAACTGTGTTTTTCAGTGAAAGTAAGACCTCCGCGATGATCCCAGAAATCGGATCTGCCTACCGTAATATTTAAAAGGTTTCCCGCTCCCCATATAATGATTCCCATCATTCCATTACCCTGCAATATCCCTGCATGCGTTCTATGGAGTGGAAATTTCCATGAAAGACATTCCTGCATCATTTTTATCCTATTTGACTGTTAAACAGATTTGCTTACAACCATCTATATTCTATATTATATTAAACAGAACAGACAGGCAATAGCTGAAAGGTATCATTTTGCGATGTAAAAGGTATAAAATTGATGCAACAAAAGGATTCGGACAAAAGAATAGCGCGGTAGTTGAAACACACAACTGGGTAATGGAAAGGCCTCCTCCGATATCCGATTTCTGGGTTTTTAGGACATGCCACATAACAGGAGCCGGAGATTATTACTCAAAACAATACCCCTGTAACTTTACACTGCGTATGGCTGTCCGAGGGAAATGTACCTACAGAATGAGGGGCAGTGAATGGATTTTACAGGCAGGTGACATTTTCGCAGCGTTCCCCGGAGTGCCAATAGAGTTCCGCGAAGATAAGGATAACCCATTTGAATGGTATGAATTTCAATTGGATGGACCTAGGGCCTCTGAAATATTGAAGCTTACCGGATGCAGTTTGGACATCCCGGTCAGAAATATTCCTAAAACCAAAAACGCACTACGCTATTTCCATAAACTTCATCAATATTATTCTGCCGCAGAAAAAAAGATATTCAAAGCTTTGGCCATATTTTATCTCTTACTGGACATGTTACTCCCTGAAGATTATCCGCACACTGAAAAACTAACCTCTCCTGAAGCTCTTGCCTACAAAGTAAAAATGCTTCTGGACAATTCACATTTTGCGATATCACAGAACGTAGAAACTCTGGCAACGCGGTTTGATGTAGATAGGAGCACTCTCTTCCGAGCCTTCAAAAAAACTATAGGTATATCACCCAAAGCCTACTTACAGAACATAAAACTCCAAAGAGCGAAAGAACTGTTGCTGATGACCAATATGCCTGTAAGTGTCGTGGCCCATGCCGCTGGATTTGCGAATGGAAAATACTTCATAAATTGTTTCAGAAAAAAAATAGGTACCCCCCCTGAACGCTGGCGAAAAGAACAATGTCAAAATAAAAAAGAGAGTGTAACCTAGCAAAGGTATGACGAGCTCCTGTAGTATTTGAAAATTGATGTAGAGCAAATGATGGCCGGAGGTATAGAGGGGTAAAATGGCGAAATAGCAGCCAAATCTGTGTTTTTTTTGACAATCAATATAGTAGAAAATACTGTCTCCCGAGAGTGCCAGGCACACTTCTTGAGTGTGAAGCAATTAATTTAGAGTGCGAGTTCGAAAGTCGCGCATGCTCACGCATTATCCTCAAAAAATGACTCTCTTTTCAAATTCTGATTTTTATACAGGGCAGCTTTCAATAATTTTCGTTTCACCCGGCAGAAAGCTGTATTCTTTTTCTGTCATTTCATCTTTGTTTTTCAAGATCGCATTTACAGATTTCCGCCAATTCACGTTTGTCATATAAAGCTTGCTTTTGTCCCATAAATTAAAGTTGATAAATGAAGCGTCCTTTCCTGAAACTGAAAATGTAGCCCCCTCGTTTATTTCGCTCCCAATGCCTTTGAGAATTGACTTAATATCTTTGACAAGCCTGAAATCGGAAGGATAATCAAGAAAATTATAGTAGTATACTCTTCCCTCGCCAAGACAATGCTGATAAAGAAAATCACTTTTCTTTTCCGCTTGAATATCTGTCAGCGATCCTGTTCTGAATTTACCATAAACAGTTTCGCCAATGCCGGAAATATTAACTCCTATCAACTCATTCAAGTTGCCATCTCTCAAAAGCTTAATGCCTTCTTCCGGATTAGATCTCATATCAAAATGCGCTCCACAAATAAAAAGGACACCGCCCCCTTTTACATAACTGATCAGATTCTGATAGATTCTTTCTGTCATTGTGTTCCAGCCTGTAAACGCCACGGCTTTATATTTTGACAGATCGGAATCAGGCAGGACAACATCAACAGAGCCATAAGGAGAGCCTGTGAACATCCTTGTCAATGACTGGTCTTTGCCTGAATCATCATACTCAAGAACAGGCAGCCACGCCTCGGAAGCCTTCCAAAGCCACCTGTCTTTTCCATCCCCCCACTTGCCCCAAAAAAGATTGTCCCAGTTCTCATGATCCGGCATTTCCGCTATTCTGTCATCCGGGAGCCAGAACATTGATTCGTTATTGCCATAAATTAACGCCAGAGGAACGTCCGGTTTTCCTTGACGCTGATCGGAACAAGTAAATCTGTAGAAAGAGCGTATTATTTCTCTGAGCTCCAAACAAAACTTATCATCCCTGTCATTTCTTGAGAAGGCGTTTGTTTTAAAAGCTGAGCTTTCCACATAGATGCTTTTGCCCCCATATGCATAATTAAGGTAAGTTAAGATTTTAAACCTTTTAAGAGCATTTTCATCATGCGGATAGCCGATGTACCAGTCGGCTGCTATATGCGCTCCGAATTCTTTTCCTGTTCCGCGCGCTGTTCCATACGACAAGCTGCTGTTGCCTACTGGCTCACACAAAACACTGTCCGCTTTGGCGTCTCTCATGTAAGCGCTAAGCATAGATGGATCCCCGTAATGAACCTTGTCTAATTCTGCATTGCGAGCATTGTCAGCTTTGTCTGATAAATATTTAATATAGCCTTCCTTCAAGTTATCAAGATTTTCAGTTTCTTGCATATTTTGGGGCAATTTATGCCTGTTCATTGGTTGAAAAATTAAATACGGCTCATGGAGCTGCCAACCTTTAAAGTTTTTGCTGTCATAAATATCACGATCAAGATTCGCTGTGATTTCGTTATGGTTAACCTGATACGATATTCCATTTTCGTTGCAAAATTTGAACCACTTGCCCCATCGCTCAGAAGACGCGGCAATATTGTCACAACAATTTCTGTGTGTGGAAGTTCGGAAAACAACAAAGTTCCCCATTTGCGTCCTTCTCAAGTATTCAAGACACCTGTCCATCTCTCCTGATTCGTCATGCCGCACATCATCGCCATCAAACCCCACATAAATCTTCTCTTTTTTTGCAGGATAAATTTCATCAATCATGCAATTTAAATCAGCGATCACGCTTTGAAACTCAATTGACTCGTTGCTAGTCTCTCTTAACGCTTTAAAATGGAATATATTTCCCGATCTGCGTAAAAACTCCAAGTTCGGCCCAACATTCACATTTATTGATTCATGCGGCTTCAGCAGGTGTAATCCAACCTGAAAAACGTCTTCTGCATTGACAAAATCAGGGCAAAAGAAAAGAGAAAAGTCTTCCACATCTGTCATCTGATGGATTTCAACCCGATCTACAAGGAGAGTATTTTCACCGTCGCTTCTGTTTTCTATTTCTAATAAGTTATTCTCTGTTATGAGGAATTCATTCGGGATATCGAAATACAAAGATGGCCAACCTGAGCATACATTTTCAAGGAAGAGATGCCTGTCGAACAAAACATTGCCATTAATTTTTATGCTTCCCGGATGCTCATATTTACGCCACTCCTTCCAGGCGGCGGTTAATTTTAGACAATAGCGGCTCTTCTTGTCTTCACTGTTAAAAACTTCATTAATTCGAAATTCAGAGGAGACTTTTGAGTTACAAAAGCACACCTGCCTGACATGTGGCAAACCATAAGCGGTTGTGTGTGTATGCATTGATTTTTCATGTTTAAACAGTGAGTAATCATTCCCTCCCCAAAAATCTGTTGACTTTAGAATGATTCGTTCAATAATCCTGTCATAATAATCAGTGTTTTTCATTTCTTGCTTTCCATTTCATAAATGGAAATGTTTTTTATCTCCGCTTCTGGTTTTCCTTCCTGCTTGTTTTTAAACCAGTCAAAAAAAAGCTTCACGCTTGCATTGCTGGATTTCGACGCGGCAGAAGAACTGAATATCCCTGAAAACTTTTGAAAGTTTTTAATTTCTTTGCTATACGGAAAGTTGTCAATAAAATATTCTTTCCCTATTTTTTTTCCCTTTTCATACAAATCCATTATAGGAATAAATCTGCATGAGTTATCTTTTTTAAGTTCGAAGCTTACAAGATATTCCTTGTTTTTCTCCAGTTTAAACAACGGACTAAGCCAAATCGCATATTTTTTCTCAGGCGATAAATTCAACTGAATGACCTCACTGGAAGAATCGTATATCTTTTTTAACTTCTTTGTCTTATCCTGACTTGGGGGGGAATTAAGTCTCGCAAGCCAATTAACGCTATTGATCAAAAACTTTTGGTCAATGTGTTTAGCTGGATCAGCCGAGGGATTTTTTTCTGAAGGATAAGTTATCATCCCACTAAAAACGACACGCCCTTTTTCTTCATTTCCCGCAATACCTACAGCGTGCCCTTCCTGATCAGTCAAAAGAACTATTCCTTTCGAACCTGGAGTCAACGCAATATGATCCCAGTATAAATGCTTTTGTTTAGCCTTCTTTTTTATTCCGTTAAGACATGGATGATCCCCATTGGCAATGACATCATGGAATTCCTTGCGCCGAAATCCATTCTTGCATATTTCCGGGAACACGCTTTCTTGTAATACTCCGCGATAAAAACCGACAGAATCGTGTTCAAAATAAGCCCCTCCTCCTTTTTTTACGTATTCCTGTATATTTTTGCGATAAATGCTTTCGTCTCCTTTCGCGAATTTTTTCACGTGAGGAATTATCAACACTTTATATTTCTTCAATTCATCTTCTTTTAAATTGTCGATAAAGACTGGCGCAAAGCTTTTGTCTGTGCTTAATATTTTCAGTATTGTTTTCGCGCCAACCACTTTCCCATCTCTGAGATTGGGATAATAAATCGCAATTTCAAGCCCTTTTTTCTTCTTTTGATCTTGCATTTGTTTTCTCAACTGGACTTCGGCCTCCAGCACCTGCAACTGTTTTCTGTGGTAAGCCAACCAATAAGAAATAGTCTTTGCGTCTATACCGGAGGAAAGCATCTTCTTCCGCGCTTGCGCCATTTGCTGATTAATATTTGCAATCACGCTATGGGTATATTTCCCTGCCCTTACAGCCTTTTGCTCTTTTTGCAGATTTGCGTTGACTCTATAAAATTCTCCCAGGGGAACCATTCTTTTCAGAAAACGTTCGGCAATATTTTTTTCTTCTTTTGTGGAAACCGTTTTCAGGGCTTTTTGCAAAATACTCTGCGCTTTCAGGCACTTGCGATACTCTTTATCCGAGCTCTTCTCATTCACTGCAAAATCCAAAGCTTTGCGCGGCCCCCACCAGCCTACAATTCCAATTCTATAAAAATCATACATAAATGGAGCGAGTTTGTCGCCGTATAGACAAATGCATACTCTTTTAAGAAGAATTTCAGAGGTTTGAGGCGGTCCAAGAAGAATCAAATTAAATCCATCAGAACATGATTGTGAACCATCTCCGCCATGCCCCCATATTGTTTTGCCGTCAACTAATCCTTTTTGGTAATCATAAGCTCCTTTTTTTTCTACAGGACATGATTTATTAGATCTCCATTCTGAGGCTCCAGGTGCTTCTGTGTTCCACATGTATTCGATGCCTGTTAGAAGCATTGCATTCCCCTCCCTGAAGCTGCCGAAAGGTTCATTTATGAAAGCTATGTCGTTCTGCCGCTTTGGAAAATAGACACCTTTAAAAAGCCTTGGTTCTGTGGTGAAAAATCTTCCGGCCTGGAAAGATGAGCCGTTCTGCCAGCGGATTACAGGCTGTATTACGGCTTTGTTTATGGCCAGGTGAGCGTCTTTATTGTAGCCTGTTTGATTTAAAGCTACGTCAGACGGGATTTTATTGGTTAATTTTTTATAGAACTCAAAATACCTTCTGTTGCCAGGCAAACTTACGTCAATTCCATACGGTTGAGTGACAAAACCAAGTTTAACATCCTTGCAGTCTTTTCTGATTGTCTCTGTTAAAATATTGATTACGTTGGCGTCCGCTGAGACTCTGTCATCGCCAAAACGCTTTTTGCACTCCTCACAGCGTTCAGGCCAGTTTTCATTTGTTGAGTCAAGGCAGTGAAAATTGACCATTGATGGTTTTGTTGCATTTATAAACTTAACATATTCAAGAGCTGTTTTATTTATCAGTGCGTCTCGACTCCAGCAATAAAACCTTCCATTGAAACATAAGCAGCCTTTGTATTCTGGTTTCCCTGCGTCTTTTTCCCTGTCGCCAATGGACCAGGAAGCGCAATATATAAAGTTGACTCCTCTGGCTCTGGCGTATTCATTTACTTTCCTTAGCTTCGGCCAATCTTTTCCCGGCGTATTGTCAATTCTGTTTGGAGTTAAGACCCAGTTGTATTTATACTTTAAAAGCCAATCTACAAGCTTTTTGCCCTGAGAGAATCTTTTTATGCTTAATGAGTCCGCGCAACGGTTTTTAAAGTCTGGCCAGTCAATAACGCTCAGGTTGGGAAATGTAGCCTCTCCACCCTTATTTTGAGTTATTATCTGATTAAAAGTCACTGCCGCGTAGAGTAGGCCCTGTTCGCCGTTTGCCGAAAGTTCTATTCTATTCCGGGAGGCATTTATGGCATAGCCCTGTTCTCCTAAAGGATATTTTTGTTCTTTTTTTGAAATATTTAATTTTAACTCGACACGTATGGAGCCCTTGTCTTTCAAGGCGTTCTTAGAGGATATTATTAAAGGTTTCACTTTTTGGATTTTCTCAAATTTATCCGCTATCAGTCCGGCCGCTATTTTTATCTTTTCCGTGGCTTTTTCCGGAATGATTATGATTGGATGAGTCAATGAGACCTTTTTTTGAGAATGTCTTTCTATAATTTTGGGACATGGTATAATATTCATTTCTTCCAGTTGCTTCCAGGCAGGCGGCTTGGGTTCATTTTCATTTTTCAACGTTTTACAACCCATGTAAAACAGTGTGGCGACGCTTGCAAGCAATAACAGTCTTTTTGACATAATATCTCCTGAATTGTTTAGGCTTTTATTATTCTTTAGGAATCAATTGATTCGCATCTAAAACGTTGTCCGACACTGGATCGACCTGCTCCCCGTAAGAAGAGCGATAGTTATACCAGGCGGCATGTCCATCCGTAAATAAGATATTCGATCCTTTTCCATGCGCCACATTAGCGAGTGTATAAACTCTGTCGCTGCCCCAGTGCGTTCCACCCATATTGGGAGTAATCCAACCTTCCTGAAGCACCACTTTCCGTGATGGATCTTTTATTTGTGAGTTTCTTATGCGATATTCTTTCCCATAACAACCAAAATACCTTGTGCTGTCAAAATAAACCCCTGTATACACATAATGGGAAAACATGTCGGCCCCTTTGTAAGCTCCAGAAGGCATAGCCAAGGGAGCTGAAGGACAAACGCCCAATGCAACCTTTTCGTTCCCTTCCGCGTTGGGAATGTAAGGGGTCAATGCTGTTTGCCATTTCCAGTTAGGGTAATATCCATCATAATCTCCGATGTAAAACTGAAACGTAGTTCCCAATTGTTTCTGATTATTTGCGCATTGAATACCTCTGGCCTTTTCTCTTGCGCTTTTCAATGCCGGTAATAACATGCTTGCCAATATGGCAATGATGGCTATTACAACGAGCAATTCGATGAGTGTGAACTTCAAGGTTTTTATCATGGCTTTTCTCCCAATAGCAATCTAGATTCAAGTTTTATATGTTTTGTTTTCTGTTTCCCGTCCAATTGCCTTTTTAACAATTTAAAAGCTTCTACGCCCTGTTCATACGGTAGCAGAGAGAATGTGGAAATCGAGGGTGAAAAATATCTCAGATAATCTTTTTCATCGGCGCCCGTCACAAGTACATCTTCAGGCTCCTTTTTACCGCTTTCAATCAAGGCTTTTGCCGCTCCTATAGCCATCGAGTCATTGGCGCACACCAACGCGTCGCACTTGAACTGTTTTGAGCCTAACATCTTAAGAATCCCCTTATATGCATCTCTCTCGTTAAAGTTGAAGATTTCGCACATTTCAGGCTTGAGAGAATATGCTTTCATTGCACTCATAAAGCCTTTTTTCCTTTCATTCCCCGCATAGGAAGTGTTGCCGCCAGCCAGAAAACCAATATTTTTTCGCCCCGAATTAATCACATATTCAGTCATTTGGAATGACATTTCAGAATCATTTATATTCACCGTGGGAAGCCTGTGCTGAGGGTTTCCGCCAACGATTGCAATTGGAATTTTTTCGCTTTTGAAAGCTTTGCGCCATGACGCAGGCTCAGGAAAACCGACCACTATAAAACCGTCAACATCTTTCGAATAAAAACGCTGAAGCAAATCTCCAATGTCTTCTTCTTTTTCTGTGATCAATAAAGTGACTGTGAAGTCCGCGTCTTTTGCGGCCATCGTTATGCCACCAGAAATAATCGAAGTGCAGTGCTCGCCCAATGGATTGGGCGTTTCTGTGTATCCTCCAAAAAGAATCAGCCCTATATTTTTAGCTAACCTGCTGTTCATCTTTCTGGCATGGGCGTTAACAGCGTATTTTTTCCGCTGGCAGTATTCCGCCACTCTTCTGGCAGTTACAGGACTCACTTTTTTCTCTTTAGCCTTGCCATTCAAAACAAGAGAGACGGTGGCCTTGCTTACCCCTAGATCTTCCGCTATTCTCCCCAGAGTCAAGTTCATTTCCAATGCCGCTTTCAATTGTTTATTAAACTAGTTTAAGCGTTTTCCCATCAAAGTCAATAGGGAAAGAAAAACTTAAAGCATTAAAATTCTTAAGATGCCTGTCTAGGGATTCGGTGAATTCCTGGAACCTATCATAATTCATTGAGCTCAAGAAAACAAGTGTTTTGTGCGTAACGTGGAACCTATCATAATTAATTGAGGACGAAAAACCCACTGCTTTGTGCGTAACAAGTAATCTACACTGCTTGGGTTAAATAATTTTTCAATGCCATGTGGCCTCGGTGCAGTTTTTGAATCTAGAAAAGCAAAAAATAGTACGAGTTCGAAAGTTAAGCATGCTCAACCATAAAGATTCTGTCAAATTGTATTGCAAAATAGAAACACAAGTTGATTATCGCATTTTGCA
>CAZYVR010000124.1:0-14671 GCA_964651145.1 uncultured Victivallales bacterium
AAGACGCAGAGAAAGCTATGATTCCTCGGAACAAAGCGCAGAAGAGGCATTTTTTTAGTCATTTTTTCAGACTGTAACTCGATGTTCCCTCTCACAAGGTGCTCATGCCTTAAAAACTCTTAGTGTTTTTCATCTGGATGGATTGTTCCAGGCAGGATAAATTGCTTTCGGTAGGAGCTGGGAGATAATCCCTGATGGAGCTTGAACAGGCGGGAGAAATAATACAAATCATTGATGCCGACTTGTTCTGCAATTTTTTCAATATTGCCGTCGTGCTGCCGTAAAAGTCCGGCCGCTTTTCGTATCCGGCTTCTAACAAGGTAATCGTGCGGAGCAAAGCCCATTAGTCCTTTAAAAACAGCCCTGAAGCGAGAATACGACAAATGAAATAGCTTTGCCTCCTTGTGGAAATCCCATGTTTTTTCCGGATGGGCATCAATGTCCAAACACAACGATTTTATTCCTTTCGCATATGGACGGTCTGGAGGAACAGCATATCTTTGTTCATGAAGCAGCAGCAGAACACCTTCCAATAATTGAACAGCGCGGGATGTCCCATACTTTGGAAACGCCAGATAGTTCAACAATTCATCGAAGGTTTTCGTTGCCCGCTCTGGATCGCGGAGCTGCAGGAAAGGATTAATCGTGGAAGACGGCAGCAAGCTGGATCTGGCATAGCTTTCAGCTCTGGAGCCAGAAAAACTCACATAGCGATGTTCCCATGGGGCGCCGTCATAGCAGCCATAACGGTAATGATTTTCCGGCAACTGCCACCACATAACAGGAGCCGGGATTTTAAAAGGTTTTTCTCCGGAGTTTTGCCAGAAAATATACCCGCGGGCCGCATAGTTAATAGCATAGCGTGTCATTCGATGGTCTATCCATGTCGTGTATTTAGGGATATGATTGAAGCTGTATATTTCTAGTTCATTAAAATAAATCATAGTCAAATAGTGCAAAATTAAAGTTAAATAGTCTATTCCGTTAAATCATATTTAGGTTAATATAGTGGTGTAAGGCTGTTTTTTCAATTAAATTAATTAGGCAGTCAAATAATCTAAATACTGGAGATTAGAATGAAAAAGACAAAATTGGCATGTCAGACAATTACATGGGGAGATAATCAGAACGAGGATTTCGCAAAAGTTTTTCGTGAAATCAAGGCGGCTGGGTTCGAGGGAGTGGAAATAGGTTGGCGACGTTTAGCGAACACAACAGCCGCTGAATTGAAAAAGTTGCTGAAAGAAGCTGAATTAGAGCTTGTAGGCGTTCATATGGGAGGCAATTTGAAAGACGCCGGACAAGCCAAAGGGGAATGGGGGGCTTTGGATGCTGCAATAAAATATCTGAATGAAGCAGGCGCTGAATTATTGATGTTTTCCGGCTTGAGATATAGCAATGACAAGCAGCTTAATGCCGATGTTGCCGTGTTGATGGAGGCCAGCGAGCGTTGCGCTTCTCAGGGCGTTAACTTTCTTTACCATAATCATGACTGGGAGTTTAAGAACGGTCGCGAGGCTTTTGATGCCTTGCTTGAGTCATCCATTAAATTTTGTCCTGACTTGGGTTGGATTTATAAAGCTGGAGAAAGCATTCCTGTTGTCCTTGATGAAATAAAAGGGCGCATCGGAGCTGTTCATTTCAAGGACTTTAAAAATCAAAGCCAGGAAAAAGATGAATGGCTTAATCCTGTTGTTTTGGGGACAGGGAAGGCGTCATTGACAGATGGCGCAAAATGGATGTTAGAAAATGAAAACATTCCCCTTTGGTGGATAGCTGAGCAGGACTTTGCAGATATTCCTGCAGGCGAAGCGGCGCGCCAAAACGCGGCATTTTTAAATTTAAATATCAAGTGATAGGAGAAGTCAAAGTGATAGTGGAAAGCAAGCAGATTGCCACAAGGTTGAAAGCAAAAGAAGCAGGATTTCGATATCATGAAAAGTCAAATCCATCCACTTCTGCTTTGGATATGATGACCTATGGCACTTACGAAATAGCTCCAAATTCAAAAAGTTCTTCCTTGTGCCATGTCAAAAATGAAGCAATACTCTTTTGCATCAAGGGGAAGGTCAAAATAGAGCTGGAGTCCGAAGCTGAAACATTTGATTATACTCTTGAGCGCTATGACACCTTATATGTCCCATTATCTTCTTTATACAGCCTGGAAAATATCTCTGATGAAACGGCGGAACTTGTCGTATGTCAGGCGTCGGCTGAAAATGCTCATCCTCCTTTTTATTCTTCTTGGGAAAAGTTTTCAAAGGATGAGAAAAGGATAAGGCATTTGGACGGCAAAGAGGTTTATATCATGTTTGATGTGGGGGAAGAGGCCGACAAGTTGATTGCTGGCTACACCATCTATGAGCCACATACCCGGGCCTACCCCGCTCACAATCATACCGACCAGGAAGAAATTTATATTTTCTGCAAAGGGCATGGGGCAATGGAGGTGTACAAAGATGAAAAAAGCAAAACCTTTGTCACAAGCGTGGATGAAATGGACGCGGTCACAATTCCTGTGTTGAATTATCACCCGGTGTTCAGCCAGGATGAAGAGTTGCATTTTATCTGGTGCATTGCCGGAGAACGTTACTGGGTCGGCGACAAGGACAAAGACTTTATGAAAGGCGACAAGGACGCTCTTACAACTTAAAAATAAGGAATATTGAAAATGAGTAAAAACGAAAAAAACTTGAAGGTTGTTATAATCGGTTGCGGAGATATGGGCAAGATGCACGCAGGCGGTTGGAAAGAGTCCAAGCTTGCGGAATTAGTTGCAGCGGTGGATGTTGATCGCGAGCGTCTTGGAAAATTTATGAACGAACATGACATCAAAAATGGCGCCTCCGATTACAAAGAGGTAATAAAGGAGTATAAACCGGATGTTGTTTCGGTGTGTGTGCCTGCGTTTTTGCATCGCGAGGTTGTTGAGTTTTCCGCAAATTTGGGATGCCACGTTTTTTGCGAAAAGCCAATAGCGTTGAATCTGGAAGATGCTCAGGCGATGATTGATTGCTGCAAAAAAAATAACGTTCAGTTTGGGATAGATTTCCAGCGTCGGTATTGGAGTAATACGAAGTTTTATAAAGAGATGTTTGCCGACAAGACACTTGAGCGTCCAGTGATGTGGAAACAAGCCGACGTTCGGGACGTCAGGCCCAAGATTTTAATGCACGATAAAAATGGAAACGGCGGTTCTATTGTCGATTGCGGAGTGCATTGGTTTGACCAGTGGCGATACCTTTTTGACTCAGAAGCTGTCTCTGTTTATGCCCGCGGATTTTGCTTTGGCGATGGGAAAAAAGAGCTTGATTCCATAAAAGATAAAGCAATAGACACAGGCATTATTACTGTGGAATTCGATTCGGGCGATGTAGGCGAATTAACCATGTGTTGGGGGTTGCCAGCTAAAACGCAAGGCTATACAGATGAAGTAATTCTGGCTAAAAATGGGATGGCAAGAGTGCAGAATGGGGTCATTACTCTTAATTGTGGCCGTTGGCAGACAACTGAAAAATGCCAATTCACCTGGTCTCCAATTGTTTTAGAATTTGCAAAGTCCATTATTGAAGAAAAGCCCAGTCCAGTGTCAGGGGAAGACGGTTTGGCTGCTTTGAGAATGGCTCTGGCTGCTCTTGAATCAATTGTGACAGGCGAAATTGTAATGCTGCGATGAGTATGCTGGCAGATAAAATTAAAATCCAGACCAAGCCTTGCGAGATAGCCCCACGCGAGCTTCATGAGAAATTGCGACATATAGGCAATATTCTGCGCGAGCACAGCTATGATTCTTTGCTCATAAATAGCGAGGGCGGCATGAGATGGTTGACAGGCCTTCGGCATCAAGTGGGCGATATATCCCCGGGAGCCGTCTCACCGGTTGGAGCTTTTGTTAGGATTGTCGCAAAGGATGCGTGGAAAATATCCATTATTTCAAGTCCATATGAAATGCCGCGTTTGGAAGAGCAAATTTCGGCAGTATTTGATGAATTGAAACAACTCGAATATGAATTTTTGACAAGTGAACCATCTAGGGACGCAAAAATATTGAGTCCGGAAAAGAGCGGCTATAAGCAATTAACTGATTGTATAATCAGGCCGTTGCTTGGAGGACTCACTGGAAATCAATATAAAAAGTTGGATTGGTTGTCTAATATGACAATGAAGATTCTTGCCGAGACGGCTCATGAGTTGATTCCCGGCATGAATGGGCAAGCTGTAAGGGGGCTGCTTGTTAACAATCTAGCGAAACACGGCATTGAAGCTAATGTTGTTTTAGTATCCCTGAAAGGACAAGAAAAGCATCTTCATCCTCTTCCGAACGCTTCGTGCAAAGTAGAAGAGGATTCTTGGATGAAGCTAGTTGTAGGCGCTAGATTTGCCGAACATATTGTTTCAGAATCTATAATGGTGAAACTTGGCGGTGGCATTACAGAATGCGAAAGCTTAATCTATAGGGCTTTGCAGGAGTCGGCAATTGAATATGCTGATTGCTACAGAGCAAATGCTTCAGAAAAGAATATTCACAGAGAAATGTGTGAGCGCTTTTTTAGAGTTGGTAAAAAATATGGCTTAGAGGGATTTGAGGAGTCTGCTTTGCTTCATCATCCAGGCGGCGGGACATCGCCTCTGGGAAATCGCGATTGGATGATAAATTCCGATGGGGGCAGGAAGTTTGAGCCCTGGACACAGTTTGCAATCAATCCTGTGGATTGTTTGGCTGGATTAAAAGTAGAGCTTCAAGGAATAGTGCAATCTGATGGCGCGCCTCCGCATATTTTGGATATGTCAAAATATATTTCTCCTGATATCCTCTGTTTCAGAAACGTGACATCTGAATATGAAACTCGCTGCTTATTGCCGGAGCTATTAATCGTTTAATCCTTAAGAATAATATACATCGTAATGCTTAGAAACGGCAAGCCGGACAGCCTGCTCTCTGGATAGAGGATGCGAGGCTGTCATGAAAATGGAGATCGTCTATTTATCCTCAAATCCTTGGTTTACTTTTAATGATGACGAGACGCTTATTTCTTTCAGTTTTTATTCAAGAATAGCATATTTTTATAAAGAGCCGGATTCTTGGTTTTTGCTATGCCTTTGGTTATGGCAATCCATTTTGTGCGGCGCACTGTTTTGCCGTCATCGTCATTGACTATGAAATTAAATTTGATGCACTTGCTCCTGAGGGACTCCCCTTTCCAGGGGGGCATTTTCTCAAGGGGCAACGCAAGTTCATATATTGTGGTTTTCTTTGCTTCGTCTCTGACAATCGCCAGCTTTGCCTTTTTCAGCGGCCCGCTTGAAGCGTCTTCATTTCCAAAAGTCCTGCGCCAGATAACGGGTTTGCTGTTCCAGAGCGCGATATTGACTTCATGGTCGTCATCGTCGTATGCGGCTTTGCTGTCATTTCTCAGGTCAAGCGCAATTTGAATTCCGTCTCCCGCCCATGCCGCTATATTTTCCGATTTCTGATTATTTCGGTAAACGTCATCCTTTACTTCGGCAAGAAAATAAAGGTATTTGTCGTCCCAAAGCAAACGGGCTTTCACTGAGAGGTCTTCGGGGCCTTTCCATAAAGGATTTTCAACCTTGGGATCAAAGTCTATCTGTTCTTTTTTATTTAGAATAATAGGCGTTGCGTCATTCCATGCTTTATCGGAAGGATTTCCATCGATGTGTGGAGCCGTTTTTGCCTGATACACGGGCAATGCGCCAAAACGTTTTGCTGTTTGAATATAAGGAGAAGAGAACCACTCGCTCACGCTGTCATAAAATCCTTCCGCCTTGCCTTCGCCCTTCAACTCCATCTTCACGCGCATTTTGGTGGTGGAAGCCAAGGCGACCGGCAAATCAAATGAATGAGTTCCTGGCGGAAGCGTAAAGTCATACAGGCCTTTGAATGTATTTTTGTACCCACTCCTGTATCCCAAAGCCTTTATTTTTACCGATTTGTCCGTAATGTTTTCAAGATTCACAACAAGTGTTTTATTGCTTCCATTTTTCAAATGCACATGGGTTATCCTGGCAGACTGTCCAGGAATGTGTTTCATCGCAGCAAGGCGTTTTTTAAATTCTTTTTCAGAAAGACCTTTATTGACAATAAAGAAAGGGGCCCCTGAGATTGTCATAACCTTTTTTATTGGCAAAACACCTCCGGCAGCGTCTTTAAAAACGACTTTGCCGTCTTCAAAATCATGCTCAATAAAACTGGGGTTTTTGTAATCCCAGACAGCAGCCCACAAACTTTTGCGCCCTTTAAAAAGCATATTGTAGACTTCTTTGGATTTTACATCTATCCTTTTTAGAAAGTCCGCGCCATCCATCAAGTCAACAAGTGTGGCGTGCGCCACTGACCAGGGTTTGACCATCTTCCTGAGCCCAACAAGGCAAGCGGCTTTTTCCACGCTCATAATATAATCACAGAAAGTGGGGCGAAGAGAAATGCCAAAGCAAAGGGTTATGCTAGATGCTCCACCAGCCTTGGTCAGTATGTAAGAGCGAAGGAACATATTGACAGAATTTTTTTCCTGATCCGAAAATTTTCTTTTTGGCAGAAGCTCTTTTTGGGATCCCACCCATGACATTTCAGAGTTGCAATATTCCTTTCCGTATTTTTTCGCGACTTTTGCTATTGCGGCAAGTTGCTTTTCCCAGCCAAGAGTCTCAATCGGAGCAAAGTAACTTTTAGAGTTTAGCTTGTACCAGTTCCTATTTTGATACTGATGGAAAGAAACGGTGTCTATATATGGATGAGCTTTTTTAAGAACTTTTTCTGTCCATTCTATAAGATCAGGCTCAAGCTGGCAAATAGCCATTCCCTGAATTTTCGCTTTCGGATAAAGCGATTTCACCCCCTGGCTGACAAGTCTGACTGTTCTTGCGGCAAAATCAATGTCCATATTCGAATGCGGCTCGTTCATTACCTCGTAGGTATGGATCATTGGATAATTCGAAACAAGTTTTTTTATATAATTTATAAACGGCGCGTCCTCTTTGGGGAGAAAAGCGTCTTTCTTTTCCCGGGAATGATAATACGAAAAGACCAGATCATCTTTTTTTAATCCTGCAGGCAATTTAAAAGTATTATTCCTCATGAACAATGTAGGCGGATACTGCTCTCCATGAAACCACATTGCTATGTTATTTTTAGCATATTGCTTTGCTATCGGAGGGGCGATCAGCTTTTTATTGAATTTCCCTTTCTTAGGTTCGAACCTTGCCCATGTTTCCTCGTTCTGCCCCGATCTAAAACGGACTTTGCGCACTCCGGCATATTTTGCAAGCGTTATCTTTGTTTGAATATTATCCTTATAAGCCTGAAAAGCCCCAAAGAAACTTTTTTCAGGAGGGTACGGTTGCAAACGCGGAACAACTCCGAATCTGAAACAAACAAATCCAATATCCCCGCCCTTTTCATCTTGAACCAAAACGGAACCTGAGTATGCGCTTCGCGGCAGTTTGCCAAAATCAAACTCAACATAGTTTTCTTTTTTTGCATGCAGTATTTTTTTTATGGAAGCTTGTTTCACTATCTGGTTTTGATAGTTTTGAAGTTCATAGAGCACATTGGTTTTTTTGTTCTTTGACGACCATCTGTTGTCCAGCTCTAATTTTATTTTGACGTTTTCATCCGGATAGAAATACCCAAAATCTCTGCCAAAATCAGTGTTGCATTGAACGCGTTCCGGGAAATTATTGAACAGAGGCGCAAGCTTGACTTCACTATCCTTGCCTGCCTCAATGACAGTCCGCCATGAAAACTCTGATATTTCTTTATTAAGCTTGAATGCGGCATCTCCGACAATAGCTTTTCTGGTTGCAGTCCATAAGTCGTGCGCCCATGTTTCTCCCGTGTAAAAGTTCAAATTAAATGATTTTATTGTTGAGGAAAAAGAATATGAAATGTTGCCTTTGGGGCATTTTAGGGATAATTCCCGGCAATTGTTCTTAATCCATAAACCTTTTTTGTCTTTCAGGTATTTTACAGTGAACTTTTTATCATTAACATCTGTGCAGTTGAATTCCTCATCATTTATTCTTTTTTCAGAGGTTCCATGTTTGTAACCTGTTTTGACTCCCGGAAAAAGGACTGGATGGAAGTAGACATAAGCTGGAATGTTTTTGTTAAATTGTATTGTTGTGTCCAAAACCACCCGATTCTTTTCCAGTACAGCGCGATTGGTCTGCCGCACACCATTATTATAGTCCCAGCAACTCCATACATACTCTATCCTGCTATCTTTGCGGATAACTCGAACAGGAATATCGCGGGCGCTGTCATCCTCATCGTAAGGATGAAGCCCCGTCTGAAGCTTTGCGTGTTTTCTTATATATTTTCGGGAGTAGAGTTGTCCGCCTTCCGCTAACAGCGGGATGCCATTCCATTCAATATTAAGATTTCTCCATGCGTCAACACTCATTTTTAACTCGCCTATGGTATCTTCCGGGAAATAACTGTACGGCATCTGCTTTTTAACGAATGTTTTTTCGTTTTTTTCTGTCACGCATGAAGACAACAAAAGCCCCAGCCCCATAACAACGGCGACAAACCGAATGTGATTCTTCCTTTTTGACATAAAAGTCCCTCCTTCGATTTTATAGTTTGATTTTATATTGTTGTTTAATTTACCTGATGAAAATTCTCGGCGGCAAGATTTATCCATTTGATCTTATCGACATGTCCGTCAAAAAATAGAGAGTTCAAATATCCGCTATGAGGGTAGCCTATTCTTTCTTCGCCTATTCCAGTCCCATAATCGTAAAAAACGTTTTGATATGAGAGAGGCGATGGATTATTCACTGCCCCATCGGCAAACATTATCACCTTGCCGAGGCTTCTTATCTCATTTCTTTTATGGCGAATTTTAAAACCATTGTTGCCGTCTTTAAAACCGGGCCCCTGCATTGCCAACATTGCATAAGTGTGCCTCCATAAATCCGCAGGCTTCGCTACTGCCGGACAAAGCATCACACCCACTTCATTATCATTTGCCTCATTGCGACCAAGATATTGTCCTACCTGCTTATAACTATACCAATATTTATCGCGCGCCACTGGCTCGGCATCATTAAAGTACCTTGGCAGCCACTCGCTAAAATCATTCTCGTAATTGACTGTGGCCAAGCCTATTTGCTTAAGATTATTGACGCAGGAAATGCGTTTTGCCACTCCTCGCGCTCTGCTCAAAGCAGGAAGCAGCATGCTTGCCAATATAGCTATGATCGCGATCACTACGAGCAGTTCGATGAGTGTAAAGTGTATTCCTTTTCCTGATTTTATGTTCATGCGATAGCCTCCTGATTGCGTGGTCGCCAGTTTTTCAACGAACGAACACTATTTTTCTCAACTAAAGTTGGTGTCAATTCAATTCGAGTTGGCCAAGCTTGAATGCCTTTGCCTTTCAAGCGGCGCATAAGCATGTCAGCCGCCGTTTGCCCGGCCTTGACGCAGTTCAGCTTTATAGTGGTCAAATTTAAACTGCTGAAATTATAGTCATTGTCGCATCCGACGACCGAAAGATCCCCTGGAATGGAAACGCCAGTCTCCCGCGCAATGTCATACACTCCTGCCGCTGTCGCGTCATTGACGCAAAAAACAGAAGACGGGCATCCATGCTCAAGCATGCGCCGCGCGCCTTCGCGTCCGGCAGCCCGCCAACAGTCATTCATGCGATTGCGCTCAAGTTGGATATCAATGTCAAAAATAAGATTTTCATTAATGGATAAGCTATGCGCGGCAAACGCGTCTTTAATTCCTTCGCAACGCTCTCTCGCCCAATAAAAGCTCATATCGCCAATAAAAGCGGTTTCCTCGTGTCCTCGTGAAATCAGGTGCTCCGACATGATTTTCCCAATCTGATAATTGCTAAAGCAAACCGCGCCAGCAATTTCAGACATTGGAACAAATGAAGAAACCATAACCGCGTCAATTCCCGCTTTTGTCACAACTTCGGTCAGATTAGGCGCATGTTCATCGACCCAATAAGGAATAACAAGCCCTTTGTCATTGTTGGACGATAATGCTTCAAGAGCCTTGGACGCGTCATCCGAAAAGAATGAGTTGTATGGGTACAAATGAACTTTTGCCCCTGCCTCCAAAAGCGCTGTCTCCACTGAATCCAGCAACATTGCCGGCCTTAAAACTGGCGAGTCTAGTCCCATTACCTTCAAATCGGCAGTTGCCGGATCAATCTCTGGCGGCACAATTATCCCTATGGAAATATCGCAATGGTTTTCAAATTGCTTTTGCCCGGCTATCACGCCTTTGCCTTTTATGCGCGACACTATTCCCTGCGCTTCCAATTGCGACAGAACCTGACGCACAGACTCGCGGCTCAACGAATAGCGCTTTGCCAGTTGCGATTCAGGGGGCAAGGATTCGCCAAGCCGTAGAATATTTCGAGAAATTTCGTCGGCTATGCGACTGAACATGTGCTTGCAGCGAGCATTGAACTCTTCGCGTGTCGGGCGTTTTTTATAAGATTTTTTCTCTTTCATATCCCTCATCTGTAATTGTCTATAAATTGTCTATATCTCGTATTGTACCTTGTCGCACGACGCTTGTCAAGCGTTTTTGCCTTAAACAAATAGATGAAAATTTTTTTTGTTTTAAATCTTGTATGTATATGTACGCATAATATATAAAGCTTTAAAATTGATGCTGGGCATGGCAAAAGAAAAAGGAATATCAATAAATGTCCTGAAGAAAAGGCGTGAGGCCGCGATCAAAAATCTGAGCGGCGGGATATCGCCTCTGGGAAATCGCGATTGGATGATAAATCCCGATGGGGGCAGGAAGTTTTGAGCCATGGACACAGTTTGCAATTAACCCTGTGGATTGTTTGGCTGGATTAAAAGTGGAGCTTCAAGGAATAGTGCAATCTGATGGCGCGCCTCCGCATATCTTGGATACGTCAAAATATGTTTCTCCAGAGATGCTCAGTTTCAGGGAGGTTAAATCAGGATTGGGCACCAGGGCATTGTTGCCGGAGTTGTTGATAGTTTAATTCTTATGAATATGCATCGCGCAACAAGGTAGCTCGCTGTCTCCAGGCAAAGAATGCCAGGCTTTCGTAAACGTAACGCGCTTGACATTCTCCGGGAATGATATATACTATCTTTATGGATAGGCATATATGATGCATAAAAACGGTGGGTAATGGAAAAAATCACAAAAAATAGACCAAGCAGAGAAGAATTCAGAACACGCATGGAATACGCTCGCAAAGATATTGCAAGCAAAATTGACAATATGGTTTATAGCGCAGGAAGTTATCTGCCTTCAGAATCAGCATTGGCTGAACAATATTCCCTTAGCAAAGGTTCATTAAGAAAAATACTAAAACAGATGGAGAGTCAAGGAATTCTTTCTAAAATGAAGGGCAGGGGGATTATAGTAGGTCGCGCTCTTCCCAAGGCCGCTCCAACCCGGAAGGCAAAAATAGCTATTCTTATACCCAGCTGGCACAGCACAAAGCACTTGCGTCAAGAGCACGGTGAAACTCCTGCTGAAAGGATTAACATGTCCTTGTGTATTTTGGAAGAACACTTTGCCCAAGAAGGCTTTTCCTCGCAATTGCTCAATTTGAAGCAACGGAAAATAGAGGATATTGACTCTGTAATCAACTCGATGCTTGAAGAAAATACTCAAGGCCTTGTGGTAATTCGTGACGATTCACCTTTTTCTGTTGAATTATGCAAAAACGCCGCCCATAAAGGCATAGCGTGTATCGCCCTGAACAGTTTAGGCGCTCACTGCCCTATGAGAAGCAGTGTTTTATACGATAGTTATAGCGTTGGCAGGATTGCTGTTCACTGTTTGTCAGATTTGGGGCACAAGAATATACTATGCCTTGGAAGCGATAAAGGTCTCAATTGGGAAATTGACAGGATTGTAGGATTCAAGGACACATGTGCTTCATTAAAAATAAACGACACTTGTTCTGTATTTAAAGCCCCTCTGGATGTGCCCGAGATTACGGGCGACAATTGGATTGAAATAGGCAGGCTTGGGGCTGTGGAAGCTTTGAGGCGAAAGATAATTACTGCTGTTTTCTGTGTCAATGATGTGGTGGCCGCGGGAGCTGTTGAAACCTTGCGGAATCACGGAGCAAAAGTTCCGGAAGAAATATCAATAATAGGTTGCGACAATGACTACAATTGCAGAAATCTTGAATTAAGCACTATAAGCTTGAACACCTGGCAGCTTGCCAAAACAGCAGCAGAAACAATATTAAACAAGATAACACAAAAACAGATACTTTGGCCTGTGGACTTTAAAATATGTCCTTCGCTAATCACGAGAAGCACTACAGATATACGGGTTAAATAAGGAGAGGACCCAGTATGAATAAATTAACAATAAACTACTTTATATGTGGCTTGTTCGGCAAGGCGTCGCCAGCGCGTAAACAGATGAGAAACAGTGAGTTTACTCTCATCGAACTCCTCGTTGTAATCGCCATTATTGCAATTCTGGCCAGCATGTTGCTTCCAGCCCTGAGAAGCGCAAGAGGTCGGGCTAAGCAGGCGCTGTGTATTAGTAATTTGAAACAATGTGGCTTAGCCCAGTTAAACTATGCCAGCGACTTTAATGGCTGGAGCACATCCGCATGTGTTGACGGCAGCAATAATGATACTCTTTGGACAAGAGTTCTTGCTGACAATGGCTATTTGCCAAAGCTTGTAGCCGGGCAATCAACGGTGGTGAGATGTCCGTCAGTTCCTAGTGGGGGCAACATATGGTGCGGGAGCAGCACTTTTCAAGCTAATTCTTATGGAATGGATTATGAAGATGGACGTCCGCATTGGAAAATCTATTCAACCTACGTAACCGATCCTCTTGGCAATAAGCCGGGGCAGTCTGGTGGGACTGGAGGAACTGGAGAGAATGTAAAACCAGCGCAATTCATCATGATTGCAGACAGTGGAACCAATGTTGGGACTCGCAGTCAATGGAGATGCATATATAACCGGGATTGGGTCTCATCTGAATATGGGATAGCTTTAAGGCATAATAACACAGGCAGTGTCTGTTTTGGGGATGGACATGCCGGAAGTCAAAAGAAAACAGATTTGAATGAACTGGGCTGGACTAGAGTAACGTCCTTTTAATCATAAGCTTTCCTGCCTTTGAAATGCTTAAAAGCTTAATTTGATAAGGGGAAAATGAATAAAGAATTATGGGAATAGTTTTTTTAGAAAATCAAGAAGAGAGTCAAATGAACAAAATTAAAGAGGTATAAGAGCGATGAATAAAAGTTTTTCTTTTATAGCAATAATATTTGTAGCGGCATCATGCCGCAATTTTCAGTTAGCTGAAAAAAAACATGCCTCCTATGAAGAAACTATTTACCATGAAACTCCTCTCACAATAAAAAAGAGAAAAAAGAAACTTGAATTTAAATTTCCACTTAATTCGAGCTCTGAACATATCTATGGAATATCCTATGAGGTTCGTGGTGAATTGGGCTCCTCGGCGGCTCCTGTGAATTATGACATTGTTGCTTCCGACGGAAAAAAAACTTTAGAAAATATATGGATTAACAATCATTATGGATCTTTTCGAGTGTATGCAAGCCCGAACTGGCAAAAGGGGCAAGTTGAAATTTTCACTAAAAAAGGGAGTAAGGAGCTTATATTAAGGATAGCCGCGCTAAACTCTTCTGAAACTGGCTCCATTCAAATCAGGAACATAGCCATAAAAGAAGGTGGTTTTCCGCAAAATCCTCCAGTCAAGGGAGCACCATATCTATCTTGGATAGAATCTCTTCAAGCAAATCGGGATTACGCTAAGAAAAATCCATTGTTATATATCAGCGACAAAAACAGAGCTGGAATTTTAGCTACATGGACCTGTGATATTCAGCTTCCAAGTGAGTTGTCTGAGAACAAGCGTTTTTCAGATATAAAACTATTAAAAAAACAGGTTCAGCCTTTTCTCAATGTTTCTGCAAAAAAACTAATTGAATTAATGCCGGATCGACGACCTTTTACTTTTGGGACATTCAATTATTTCCATTATTTGCCTGCGCGATACGAACAGCGAAAATTAAAATGGAGTCCTGAGTCTCCTAATATTTTAAGAAAACAAGACAACAGCATTTTTCTGCCTGAAAAAGAATATCCCATAACCGGCTATTCAGACACAGTCGCTTTTAGCGGCAAAAAAGACAGATATCCATATCATGATTCAACAGGCAATAAAAGCGATCTTCATTTTTTAAAAGACCGCGTATATCTGGATGAATTTATGACAACAGCCCGAATTAATGAATTGTGCCGCGCCGCATATGTTCTGGCGGCATTGTACCGCAAAACCGGGAATGAGGAGTATGGGGAACGCTCTGCTGCAATTTTGTATGCTTGGGCAAACACAGTCAAGGATTGGCCTATATATGGCTCTCCAAATAATGCGGCAAGAGTGAAAGCTAAATTTTGGCCGCCTGACACTTACGGACAGTGGTTTGCCTTTATCACAGGCCTTTGGTATTGCGAATACATGAAGTGGCTTAGATGGCCGGCGCGCAATTATGACCTGTTGCGCGACACGCCAGTCTGGAGCAAACTCTCTAAGACACTTAATAAAGATGCTCAAAAAACTATTGAGAATGGCTGGTTCTTCTGCGCTTTGTTCCGCAGTGAGGCTGACACAAGAAATAACCGGCCC
>CAZYVR010000125.1:0-14670 GCA_964651145.1 uncultured Victivallales bacterium
TGGGCCCCAGATCCATGTCCGGCTCCGTGGTGGAGCAGCCGCTCAAAGCAGTTATCAGAACCACTCCGCCGGTCAACGTCATTGCTATTTTCCATTTCATGTCAGCCTCCTTGTTTTTTGTTTGTTTAGTTTATCTGTTTAAATTTTATTCTTACCCGCATGTCTCCTCCTTTTGATTGCTGCCATATTAACGAATGCCTCGACAACTCAAGCTCCTTGAGAAGCTCTGATGCGCTTTCCGTCTCCGCGCCGTTCGCGGCGCCTATTCTGACTTCTTCCACCGTCAATCCGTCTGCTCTCAAAATTTTCAGCATTATTTCCAATTGACGCGCGCTGATCTCAGTTTCGTCCTCCAGTTGTCCGTTGACGGTCTTGCATTGCGGCAATCCATAAAAGTTCAACGCGCACTCTTCGCGCTCAATAAAACCTTTAATAATGTCAGCCTTGTAGTTGAGAGTGTATCCGCCGCGGTCCATAACGCATGTCAGCCTTCTTTTCCCGGCAAAAGACTCCAGCTCCGCCTTTCTCAAATTTGCGGTCAAAAGCCGCCCCACTGTGTTTACAAGCTCTTCGCAAAACAAAGAGCGCGCGTTGCGGCGGCGGCGGTATTTTGCTTTGAACGTCAAATGCGGGTCGTTTTTATATTTCCTATGATAATATTTGCCTTGAAACTTAAGCTGCTTTCTCAGATTGTTTGACATTGCGCCTCCGCGCCTTCCTCTCAACTCGGCGATTTCACGGTCTGAAAGGGGCAATTCGCCTGCTTGAGCAGACAGGGAAAAGCCAAGTAAAATTGCGGCTATTATTTCAGGAAATCGTCTTTTATTCATGGTTTCGCCCTTTTTTGTTGTTGTCATCAGTAGTCCGTTGCAAAAGCTGATATCTCACGCGCTTTTTAAAAAAATTCCTGTTTTTTTTTATTCCGGCGTTAGATGCCCCTTCTCCGCGCGTACTATCCTGTGAAAGAACGAATGAGAAACAAAAGAAAAAACAACAAAATGAAAGGGATTTAAAATGAAAAGGATTTATTCAATCACGTCGCTGGCCGGAGGATTTGCAGCCCTTACTCTAATGTGCTCTGGCTGCTCAAGCGGGCCCAGAGTCTATGGAAACAGCGTGTATGACAACAATATATATAATTTTTACATGAATGGACGCAATCAAGCCGCAAGAAACGCGAAACAAGCGATCCCCGGCCTTCCGGACGGGTTTAAGATGACAGAACTCTGCGAAGACGGACAGAGCTCCACAGTCGAATTCTCGCGAGTTTCTTATATTCTTGAACCGTAATTGTTTGCAAAGTCCGATATCGGACATATAATTATGTCGGTTGTTTTAACCATGGCTGACATTGGAGGGAATATGAAAAAGACAGTTCTGCTTTCGCTGGTTTTGGTTTTTTCTGCGTCAACACAGCTCATCGCGCTCGCCGGTCCGGCAAAACCGGGCTTTATCGACTCCACATTGCCGCCAATTTGGCGCAACTCATCTCCGAAAGAACGATTAAAAGCTCTAAGAGTGGCGCAACTCGACGCGTTCCGCGCGCTGGCCGAACGAATTCAGGGCTTTGAGCTGGAATCCGGAACAAACGTATTCGATTATATGCTTATATCGGATTCAGTGAAAACAAAGATGCAGACGCTCATAAAAGGAGCCACTGAAACCGAAGACCCGGAATACCTGGAAAACGGCATGGTCACCGTGGTTTACGGAGTGAAGCTCAACAAAATAGTCGAGATACTTAAAACCGAAAAGTCCTTCAAAAAGGTGGTCACAACAAAATCCGAAAAAAACGAAAAAAAAATAATTGAAGCAGTCGGCTGCGGAGCCCTCCCCGAAAGCAAGGCAATGAAAATGCTGCTTGCCAAACGCGCGGCTGAACTTGACGCATATCGAAAAATGACCGAGCGCTTCGTGGGGGTCAAAATAAACAGCAAAACCTCAGTGCGCGACCTTTGCTTGACAAGCGACAGAGTGGAGGCGGCAGCCGTGGCCTTCCTTAAAGGGATTAAGCCGATTAAAATAACATACAGCGACGACTGCTCATGCAAGGTTGTAATGCAACTAAAAATACGCGAAATAGTCAAGACAGTTGAGACGCTCACAAAAATCTATAACGACGGCAAACAGAATAAAATATCCAATATCGACGTGACCACCAACGACAAAGTCTTTACTGTAACCGGCAACGGAGCCCCAAGAGACAATGAAGCTCCAGCTCCGGCAAGCGCCGAAGCCTATAAGTCTGAACGTTCCGTCATGCAGGAGATTCTAAAACAGGAAGTCGTAGTGGAGTGACAATGAAGCTAACCCTGCAAGCCATCATAGCCGCGCTTATAATTACGGCGGCAATCCCCCTTTCCGCCGACACGACAGTGGAAGGCGTGGGCAGAGCCGCCGGGCATGGATTGCTCGCGCGGGAACAGGCGCTAAGCGACGCGCTTCGAGACGCGGTCCGCAAAGGAGCCGGAGTCGACCTTATGGCCTGCTCCAAAGCGTCAGATTATGTACTGGGGTACGACAGAATTTTTTCTGCCGCCTTCGGCTACATCAAAAGCTACAAAGTAATATCCAGCGGGCGCGACAATGCCGACATGTACAAGATTGTGGTCAAAGCCAAAGTAGCACAAGGCCGCCCGGGCATGAACGACTACCTTGCTATGCGCCAGATTATTGCCATAAAAGGCTCTCCACGCCTTCTAATAAAATGCTCCGGCTACATCAGGGGCGTCGGCGACTCGGAAGGCCTGATAATGGGAATATTGCTGGAACTTGCCCTGAAAAGCGGCTTCCAGGCTGTCGATGTGACGCAATTTCACACGGCGCAAAAAGAGCGAAAGGAACGCGATAAAATTCTTGATGATAAAAAAAACGTCAAATATCGCGAGAAAAAAATAAAGCGCGGCTACGATTTTATTATAGAAGCAAAAGTGAACGGCAGCTATAGCGGCGACACAAGCATTTACGACATAAAAGCCAGAAAATTTTCATTGGGCGCCGACCTTTCGGCTGTCTGGGCCACAGGCCGCCTAATCACGCAGCTAACCGTGCCAAGCCACGAATTCTACATCTCAAAAATATCGGACCCGCGTCAAGCCGCGCGCTCCGCCCTGACCCAACTGCTCGCCAGCGACAAAGGCGCAAATTTCCGCGCGCTGCTTATGAGAATCCTCGCCGTATGGATAACAGAACACGACACAGGCTCCAATGTGGTCATTGAGTTCAAAAACATCGAAAAGAAGCTTCTGGACAGGATTCTCGAAGGCCTCAAAAAAAGCGCGGGCATTAATTCGGCGCGAATAAGGGAATTCGACGACAAATTCATCAGCACAATAGACGTTGAAAGCAGAATCAAATCCTCCGCTCTTGCAAGCTTGACGGCCAAGCTGTCAAGAGGAAGGCTCAGAGTCGACAGCCATTCACTTGATTATATTCAAATGGAACCCGTTTATAGAAATCAAACAGACGGCTTTCGCAAAATCCTTTCAATAGCCGCCATTGCCGCGGTAATCGGCATAGCCCTGCTTCTGCTTAAAAAAAACAAAAAGTAATCAACCTCAATTAAACAAAAAACAGAATTGGTTTTTTAGTTTGCGTCATGCTATATTTGCCCGCACATGGGAGAATAAATGACTAAAGCAAAAGCCACGCGAAACACGCTGATTCAGCGCCTTAAAGACCCAAAGGACGACGCGGCCTGGGAAGACTTTTATCTTTTTTACTGGGAGCTTATCACTGGATGGGCCAAAAGAGCCGGATGCAATCAATCCAGAGCGCAGGATGTTTTTCAGGAAACAATGATTTGCCTTCTGAGAAGAATGCAAAGCTTCAAATATGACTCATCCAAAGGCAGTTTCCGGGGATACCTCAAATCAATTGTCAACAGCAGGGTCAAAGACATATACAGAAAAGAAAGCCGCTATGTAGCCGCAAGCGCTCATCCCGACGGCGAGACAAAAATAGAGGAGGCTCTGGCCGAAAACGCCTCGTCAAGCCAGCCGGACGACAACATCTGGATTCAATCAATAATCTCGCAGGCATTGCGTCAGACATACGAAAAAATCGACAGAAACACTTATAAATCATTCTGTCTTTACGTGCTTGACGGCTTTCCGGTGGAAGAGGTGAGCCGGAAGCTTGAAGACACAAAGCCAGGCACAATTTATCAACAAAAAAGCCGCGTCATGAAAATCCTGGAAAAGGATTTCTTCAAGCTGCTTGATGACTTCGAGGAAACTTCCGACGCAATCCATCGCTCCGACCGCTCATATTTCGTGTCCTGCATGGAAGAAATGATTAAAAACCGCCCCGACTACAGGCAGACTATTATAAACGGAACTCCAACAAAAAATAAATTGGAGCTGTTAACATTGACAAGAGACACAATGAACCTGGCTCCAAAACTGGAAAGAAAAGAGGGGGAGTTTCTCCTTGTCGCCGTCATGGATGACAGAACCTCCGCGCAATGGATAGAGCTGAAGGATTCATTGTCAGTGGGCAAAGACAAAGACTGCGATTTTTGTTATGACGCCGATGAAATGTCGGGTCTGCACGCTGTTTTTTCGCATAACGGCGAATCGTTCACAGTCAAAGACCAGAACAGCGCAAACGGCACCTTCGTCAACGCCCAGAAAATAACATCTGAAAAAATCCTTCTTGACGGCGACGCAATTCAGTTTCCCTGCGGACTTTTCATGATTTTTAACAAAATAGGATGACCCACTTATTTCTGCAAAGTTATTGCCAGCAAAATGGGCACTGACTTGCCTTCTGAAACAAAATCTATGCTCTCTATTTTTTTGTCTTTATGCGGATTGTAAACAGTCATCTTGTAAAGACCAACAGGCGAATGAATTGGATTTGAGCCTTTCCAAGCGACTTGCGCTCTTTTAAGAACAGCTCTGTCAACCTTCCACCAATCAGCAATCTCAACCAGATTCCTAACAGGGATTTCCAATTTTGTTCCGTCATCGTAATTGACAATATAAGCGGCGATTTTTTCTCGTTTTTTGTTTCCGCTCCATGTCTGAGTATGGAGAAAATGAATTTTGCGCGCTTTTTTCCCAACAGCTATTCCTTTTATTTTTTCAGGGAAATATTGCCTTTTCTCTCCTTTTAGAACGATGCAAGCTTTAACGGCATGCCCCAGCTTTATTCCCCGGTCGCCGTTTGGATCGTCTTTGTTTACGTCAATAATATGGAACGGAACTTTGCACATTACATAGTCGCCAGTAGGCAAATTGCGCATGTCGTTTTCTCCACAGTCATCCCAACCTCCAAGCTTGTCGCCAGGCTCTTTGTCCATAAAATTGCGATTTGCGTAGGGAATCAAATCTATTGAAGCAAACTTCCTCCATGTTTTTTTGTTGGCAGGCTTCAAGGACAAATTTGCAGTGAACGAAGAAAAAGCCAGAAGCGGTTGGCTCTTTTTGGACGGAGCATTCAAATTCGACAAAACGGCTCCATAAAAATGCCTTGGCAATGTGCCTTTTTGCATGGGCAATGTCGAAAGGACAAACAGCCCTTTTCCATATTTGAGAGTCACAACCGCGGCGTCTTTGTCTGAGCCATAGAAATGCCGCCGGCGCAAGCCTTTGTAGCTGCATGTGGCTTTTGTCACTATTTCAAAAGCATTTTCCCAGGGAGACGCCGGTTTTGCAAAAGCATATTCAAGACCGGGAATAGGGTCGCCTATGTAATATTTTTTGGCGCGCCTTGACTCAAGAAGGAAAAGATCTCCCAGTCCGTCAAAAAGTCGCTCATTGCTATATTTCCAAAGATGAAAAGCTCCAAGCGAAATATCCCATGGGGTTCCTATTTGCACCGGGAGCTTCCTGACCTGAAGAGGGCTTGGAGTCCATTCTACGGCTCCGCTTTTCCAGTCCGCAGAGCAGACAACAATTCCGCCGGACTTTACAAAGGAAGCAAGGTTTTGTTTTTGCTCCATAAGTTGCCGCACCTTCACTCCAGCTCCTACAAACAGAATGTCCCCTTCGCCAATCCCGTCAGCCCAATTCTTTTCGTTAGCTATCTGCATGTCGTTTGCGTAAAGAGAGGCTTCAAAAAACTTTTTGCATTTGCTGTCTCCGACATATCGAATTTCGGGACGCTTCAAATCGACAGGAGAAGCGGAATAGCGCAACAAATTCCGAAACATTATCACGCCTTCGGGGTCGCCCTTTTCACACGCCTCGGACACGTTCAAATTGCAAAGCAAAACCCGTCCCTTGCCTGAAGGTATTTCAGTCATAACGCTGACATAATCCGAATACGTCCAATTAACATCATTGCCCACCGTCTCGACCAGCGGGATTTGGCGGCCAGCCGGATTTGTGTAAATTGCTGAGGCGCACATTTCAAAGGAGCCAGTCCGCCAAAAATAAAGTCTGTCCTTGGGAAGGCCTTTAAAAACAGGGTGTTTAGGCGCGCGAACAAAAGCTGCCGACCTTGAATAGGAAGGTGTTTCTTTCTGCTCCATAATCAACGCACGCCCTCCATTTTTAATAAAGCTTTCAATTTTATCAGAACGCGCAAGCAGATCCGCGTCCGCGGCATGACAGCCCACAATCAAGAAGGCATTTTGAGGCAACGCTTCGAGAGCCTTGGCGTCAATTTTGCAATGCTCCAACCCGAGGCTGTTTAACAACTTTTCCGTTGCGCCTTTGGAATCATAAAGCAAGATGGGCGCAGCGCTCAATTTGAGTTTGTCAGAAACGCGCGGATAGACAGCTATATCCATCCAGTCAGAAGAAAGCGCTTTGCCATCGTTGAAAAGCTCCACGGACAATTTGAACTCTGTTCGCTTGACACATGCAGGAAGTTTGACTGAAATATCAAGCTCTTTTGCCTCTCCCTGAGCCACTTTGCACGGCATTATTCCGGACTTTATTTTTTTGCCGGATTTGTTACAGACAGTCCATTTAAATTCAGCATTTTCAAGCGCCCCTAGGGCAACGTTAATCGCATAGGCTTTCTTATGCATTTCAGCTCCGCTCCAGTATGAATGAGCAATGTCTCTCGACAGCGTAACCATGACAGGGTTATAGACATTTCTTATGGTGTCAAAAAGCGGCGTGGTTATAACCTTTGGAGCTTTTGGTGTCCATGGATTAACAAAGTCCATATTACTGCGAATAAGATATTGCGGTTTGGGATAGGGCGTGCTCAAGTCTTTCCAGTCAAATTTCAGAACACGCTCATTCCAGCCCGGAAATGTAGCGTTTATCGGAGAATTGAAGAGTCCAAGTTGATTGCCAAAAAGCATAAAGCCCGACAGCCCGCATGCGCGCCATGCTCCCGCCTGAAGCCGCGCCCAATGATCAAACCCTTTGTACACTTCAGACGGAGAACGCCAAGCTTTATCGCCTATAAGCCTGTACATTCCGCCAAAGCCGCTGAACTCGCTTTCATAGTTGGATATTTCGCCTTCCACGCGCGGTTTGGTTGCGATTCCCCCCCATTTCACAAACTGCTCAAGCTGCCTCCCCAATGATATGCGATTGCCAGTGTAATGGAAATTCTGTATTGGAGCCCATCCTTTGAAATCTCCATTGCCGCTATGAGTGTTTCCATCATGCATAAAGGGGCGAGTCGGATCAACGCGGGTCACTGCTCTGTCAATCTCCCTGTACATTTCAGCAATATTTTCTTTTGCCGGATACTCGTCCTCATTTTCAGTCGACCAGATCAGAACGCAAGGATGATTCCGATCGCGCTTTATCCATCTGGCCGTTTCCGAAACTGCATTTTTCATGCCTTCTTCAAAATATTCAGGATCAAAAAAACTAGGGCCATCGCTTAGCCCAGTCGCTATAATCGGAAAGCCCAATTCGTCGCATATGTCAAGAATATAAGACGGGGCCATATTGAAACGTGTTCCACAATAATTTGCCTTTTTAAACATTTTTACTTTTAAGCGAACATACTCTGGACGCAGCCATGCGTCACAATTGCCGGGTCTGAATCCTATCCAATCGCCTGTGAGAGTTATTTTGTTTCCGTTCAAGACAAAGCTCTTGCCGTCAATCCAGAATTCGCGAAATCCGAAGCGCTGAAAATGTTCATCCACAAGTGTTCCGTCCGCAAAAAGCGTTGTGTGAAGTCTGTAAAGGGAAGGAGTCTCCGGCGACCATAGCTTTGGAGCTTTCCAATCCGAAGAAAACTTCGTATCCGCGCATTTTCCGGGAGAAAGAGAAATCCTTTGGGAGCCTAAAGATTTAATCGGCTTCCCGTCAATAGTTTCAACGACGGCACGGGCTTCTATTTCAACAGCTTCCCCGCCTGAATTGAGAATAGTCGTCTTTGAAGTTATATGTTTTTTCCTGACGGAAGTGATGACAAAAACATCCTTCACAGCCACATGCGGCTCAGCCTTCAAAAACACATCCCGCCAAATGCCGGCGCTATTCTGGCGATAGCCATAATACAAAGGAGCCCTTGAAGTAAAATTATATCTTGACTTCGGTTTTTTCACATAAAGCGCATCCTGGTTTGTCACATACAGCTTCAATTCATTTGGCCCGTCAAGTTTAACTTTGTCTGTAATGTCAAATTCAAAAGGCAAGACTCCGCAATAATTTCTCCCTATTGATTCGCCATTCAAAAAAACCTCGCAATAAACCAAAACCCCACCAAATTCCAGTTTTATTTTCTTGCCTTTCATCGATTCCGGGACATTGAAACAACGCCTGTACCAGGCCCTCCCGGCTTTGCACCATTTTTTGGGAATGTCATAATCAATTGCCGTCTGCGTTCCGCTGATTCGCTTCCATTTTGCCGGGACTCTGAATTTTTTCCACTCACTGTTTCCAGGGACTGGCGGCAACTTTTCCAAAGCCGGTCCATTAAGAGCTTTTTTGTCGAATATAGGACAGAAATCCCAAATGCCGTTCAGGCAGAAATTTTCTCTGGTTGAAGAATGCGCCCCCGGCAATGTTTTGGAATTAAATTTTTCCATGTCAACCTTAATGGGCAACTGTGCTGCTTGAACAACTGCGGCAAAAAAGTGGGACAACATTAAAATTGCTAAAACTAATTTTACAGTTTTTCGAGTCATAAATATCTCCTGTTTTATATTTTATTCTTTGTCTATTGCTATTCCGCCTTTTTTGCACCAGCCAGAATATCTGGCATCACTTTGGGAGGATTGAAAAATATTTTCAGCCTGCTTGCGCGTGAATGCCTCCGTGTGACCATCCACAAAAACCATATTGGCTTGATTTGCGTGGCTGTATGATTTTAGATACTCCGAATGAGAATTAGAGGGCGAGCCCCATAAACGAGACCGAAAACTAGCCTGCGAATATTGATTAAAATGCTGATCCGCAGCCAAGCCGTTATACGATGGGCTGCTAACACTGCTTGCCCTTGTCCCTGGCCTGTAATATGGATGCTCCTGCGAAGCGGTCATTATGTTCAAATTCCCCACATAGCCGCAGTACACATTAAAGCCGCCACTGTTGGAATTCCATATCGGATTGCCGGGATAAGAAGGACAGCCCCATAGCGGATTCCGCCCCTGATAAAACACGGAGTTTTCCTGATAATCCATGCTCAAGTATCCCAGCTCAAGAATATTCTGCCAGGACTTGATGACGCTCAGGGCGGCATTGCTGCGCATGCCATAAGGGAAAAAACCATTGTAGTCGACAGTGTAAGTCTGCACCAAAACTCCAGCCTGCTTGAGATTGCTGGCGCATTGAATTTGCTTGGCGCGATCCCTTGCGGTACTCAAAGCCGGAAGCAACATGCTCGCAAGAATTGCTATTATGGAAATTACAACGAGCAATTCGATGAGCGTAAAACGCATTAAAAGGCAATATTTATATCTCACTTGACTCCTTTGCTTCTGAAAAATCACATATTCCCCTTAAAGCGACTTTCACAAAACCTCAAAACTCCATCGCTTTCCACAACAATATACCATACAACAAAAACAGAAAAAAAGGAATGGCATTTCACTGAAAAGTTTTAGCAAAAAGCGACATTTGAGCATATATTACATTTTATTGATTAACAGGAAAGCCCTTATGCGCAAAGACAAAAAGGCGACACCCCAAAACGCAGTTCCACAGAGAGCATTTATTCTCTATTCTTCCCATATGGACAACCCTAAAGAATTTATGGGGAAAACGCATGGGCATTTCCACGCAGACTGCTGGCAATTGGAAATAATCGTCTCAGGTCAGCTCAGGTTGAACACCCGTGAAAAGACTTACGAAATGAATTCCGGAAAAATGGCGATCATACCGCCAGGGCTCTGGCACGCTTTTGTTTACGATGGAAAAAATGTGGAATGTTGGTCTGTAAAATTCGCGCTTGAGGGCTTCAGAAGCAAGGCGGGAGCAAAAGTAATCAAAGGCGCCCCTTTACTTAATTTTTTCAAAGAGCAAATCTTAAGGTTTCTCCCAGATGCAATGGACAAGACGCGCGCAATTGCGCTTGAATATCTTCTGGCAGACTTGATTGACATCCAATACTGCAGAAAGGATTTTTTAGAAGAGACGCCTCCTTTGCATAAAGAAATATGCGCAATGTTGTCCGGCTCAACCGGGATGAATATGCATGTCAAAGACATAGCTGAAAAACTTGGCTACTCTAAGGATTATTTGAACAGATTCTTTAAAAAACACACAGGAGCCACCCTTAAAAATTACATAGACATAGAAAGATTCACCCTTGCAAAAAAACACCTTGCCTACTCTAACAAGAGCATTTCCGAAATAGCTGCAATAATGGGATTCCCCGATGTCTTCGCCTTTTCGCGCTTTTTTACAAGGATGAACGGCGACAGCCCGCGCTGCTTTAGAAATTATCTTGCCAAACAATCTCAGGACAAAGCCGGTTAATTACAATGTCGCATTACAAATTTATGCTTTGAGCATATAGTTTTTTTTGTCATGCGCCTAGTCAATTTCAAGATATTCTAAGGAGAAAGAATGTTTTTGTTCGAAAGATCTGTCCATTGTCTTGCATCCATCTCACTGTCAACGTCAGTTGCGAAAAAGTAAAAAAAACGGCGGCGGTGAGATTTGCCTTGCACGAAAAAGCTCTGCCCAATCTGATGAACAGCGAAGGCCTTCCGGCCGCTCCATTCCGCACCGACAGCTGGTAATTTGTCAGTCCATTTATAAGTTGGTGAATGCTATAAGTTTTTTCAGCTTCTTGAGAGCCAGCCCGCTGTCTATTGATTCTTCCGCTTTTTCGATTGCGTATTCCCAGCAATCAGATTTGTCCGCCATGTAAATGGCGGCGGCGGCGCTTAAAACAACGATGTCGCGCTTAGGGCCAATGAGCTTTCCGGAAAGAGTGTCTTTCAAAATCATCGCATTTTCTTCAGGAGTCCCGCCGCGCAGGTCGCTCGGCAAAGCAAGCTCAATGTCCAATTCTTCAGGAGTAATATTGTATTCAAGGATTTCGCCTTTATTTATCTCGCAAATATAAGTAGGGCCAGTGTTCGTAAGCTCGTCGAGCCCGTCGCAGCCATGCATGATGAGTGAATGCTCAAATCCCAAAGTCAGCCCAGCATCGGCCAGCAGCCGGCATAGCTTGTTGTTGTAAACTCCCAGCACATACCTTTTCACTCCGGCTGGATTTGTGAGCGGCCCCAAAATGTTAAATATTGTCCTTATCCCAAGACCTGTTCTAGCATTCAAGGCATGCTTCATCGCCGGGTGCAAAAGGCGCGCATATAAAAAAGCCATGCCCACTTCTTCAAGGCACTCCTCTGTTTTCTCCGGCGACAAATTGATGTTTACGCCGAGCGCGCTAAGCACATCGGCGCTGCCGGAACGGCTGGACACCGCATGATTCCCATGCTTTGCCACTGTAACTCCGGCGCCGGCCGCAACAAACGCAGCCGCAGTCGAAATATTTATGGTATTGGCTCCGCTTCCACCTGTACCGACAATATCCACAGCCTGTGAGTCATGGCATTTGATATGCTGTGAATGTTCTCGCATCACTGACGCGCAGCCTGCTATTTCAAGGGCCGTCTCGCCTTTTGCTCGCAAAGCGACAAGCCATCCGGCAAGTTTTACGTCGGAAACCTTGCCGGTCACAATATCCTCCATGGCTCCTTTTGCTTCATCAAAAGTCAAATCTCTAGAGGCCAGCAATTTTGCCAAAGTGTTGTCTATGTCCATAATTCTCTATGCTCCTGCAATTATATTTGCGCCGATTTGCTAATTCAGCTCCTTCAGCTGGTTCAGGCTGTTTTTTATTTTAGGGCTCCATTTATGCCTTGGAAAACGCTCCAAAAAGCGTTCATACCAATAAATAGCCACTTCATTTTCGCCATCTCTTTCCGCGCAGAAAGCGGCATTCTTCAGATAATAGTCAAAGCTTGAGGATTCAGGAAAATAAATTATGGCTTTTTCGGAAAGCTTCCTTGCTCCGGCAAACATAAAAAGAGTCGTTTTCCCCTGAATCACTCTTTTGAGGATTGCCTCCGAAGAGGAGTTGCCAGAGCCATCAAAAGCAAAGTCGGAGACATAATTTGTAATCATCGGGATCAAGCCCACAACTATCAGAATCAAAATAATGATGATTATAATAAATTTTTTCGGCATTCCAATCCCCCCCTCTTATGTGCAAGCGTATTCTAAAAGTTAGTTATTTTTGCGATTTCAAATTGAGAGCTGCAACTTCTTGTCACCCTGTTGAACACTAAACGGCATTAACTACCCAACAAGCTTCTTGAGCTTTACTGCATTTCTTCCAAAATTTCAGCCGCTTGCTTTGCTCTCACAGTTCTATCGCGTTTCAATACTCTATTTCTGAATCTTGACATTTTCAATTAAGCGCGCAACTTAATGCGTTAAAGATTTCTGCGGACGCAGGCAATGCGTCGGAGCCGCCAAAGGTCCCGGGAGGTGGCGTTGCAACGGAATGAAGCTTGTTGTCGCCTCGCATCATCCCAACAAGCCGCAGGCTTTTAACGCGCCATGCGCGCTGTCGCCACCACGAAGTGGGTTTAAAAGTGGCTTTGCCACAAGAATCATTTCCCTGAAATTCAAAGGGGCTTGTAAGCTCCGCGCTCTTTGGGCGGCTGTGTCTGAGTATTTTCATTGAGCCTGTTTAAAAGCTTGCTTTTCATTTCCGCAAATAAACTCGCAGATTTGGGATCGGCCAAAAGATTGTCCTGCTCGCGCGGGTCATTTGTCAAGTCATACAAGCGAGCCGGGCTGGGAGGAATATTGACTGGCTTGTCTAAATGCAAACGTCCCAATTTCCCATCATCCATGCCAGAATCGCCCAACATGAGTTTATATTGCCCGTCAAAAAGCATCTTATCACACCCCATCTCAGAATAAACGGTGTCTCTATGCGTTTTGCGCCCACCATTCAAAATGGGCTCGAAGCTTTTGCCCTGGTCATAATAATGAGGCGCAACTCCACACAGATCACAAATAGTTTTCCCTATGTCGATCGATTCCACGAGCGCATCGCTCCTGTCGCGTAAAATTCCCGGCCCGCTGACCACAAGCGGGACACGAATGCTTCCTTCGTAAAAGCATGTCTTGCCTGTGCGTCCGAAATCGCCAGCCATTTCGCCATGATCCGCGGTGTATATAAATATAGTGTTGTCAAGCTCTCCTTCTTTATCAATGGAATCGCAAATTTTGCCGACGTAATGGTCAATCTGAGTAATCATTGCCCGATAACCTTTGCGCGCGTTCAATATTTCCTTGCTTGCAGTTTCGCCCCATGGAGAAGTTTCCTCCTCGTTCTTATACATGTCGAGATAAGCTTCCCCAGGCTCAATAGGACTATGCGGCCCGGCAAATCCCACGTGAAGAAAAAATGGCCTGGATTTGTCGCGTTCGCCGAGCCATTCCAAAGCCTTCATTGCCACGAAAGGTGTTTCCTGAAATCTTTCATCAAACGGCCAGGACTCAGAGTGAAAATCTGAAAATCCAGGATGCTCGTCAAGGAAATATCTCCATCTTCGATAAAATTCAAGCACATCCTCAAGCATGCCTTCCTCTTTCAAATACTCACTGTAAGCGCACTTTATGCCTGTTTTCAGCATGCCGTTGCCTGATATTTCGCAAATATGATCCCAGCCCAGCGAATCCATGTACTGTCTATGCTTTTCTGAGCAAAGGTCTGAATCATAAGCGTGAATCTCCATATGAGTTTTGCCCACAGCCGCCGTGGCGCAGCCGCTTTTCCTAAGTTGCGAAACAAACGAAGGCGCATCTGGAGGAAGTTCATGCAGATTGGTAAAGCACCCGCTGTTCATGCCGTAGCGTCCGCTGGCAATCGCAGCTCTTGAGGGCGAGCATAGCGGCGAATTGCAAAAAGCATTGTCAAAGACCATTCCTCTCGACGCCAATTTGTCCAGATTGGGAGTCAAAGTTTTTCCGTTGCCGCTCCATCCGGCAAAATCCCATCGATGCTGGTCGGCGATTATAAAAATAACATTAGGTTTTCTGTCCATTGTAAAAAACTCCATTATATTGCATTTCTATTCCTTAACTTATAATATAGGACAAAAATCCTTAATAAGAAGCGCTTCAAACATGGCATTAAGATTTAAAAAGATGTCAAAAAGTCATATATCAGACGGCCTCGCCAAAAGTCCTGAAAAATAGAAAAGCCGACGTAGTCGAAATAAAAACCGGACTTTGTCCGGACGCCATCCAGCGGCGGAATCGCTGGTCGCTA
>CAZYVR010000126.1:0-14552 GCA_964651145.1 uncultured Victivallales bacterium
TGACACAGATTTAATAGAGGACATCCCCTCGCCATCCAGAGCACTAATGAGCCCATAACACGCGATATTCCACAATGGCTCAGCATCAGACGGACATTTATAGATGCTGGAAGCATTTTCTAAAGCTCCGCCATATGGGACAACAGAGCCATACCAATAGCCGTTGCCGGCTCCCGGCCCAGCCTGGTCAGGAAGTCGCCCATCGTAATCATCCGCATACATAAAAAAGCAATTCCCGAGCTGCTTCAAATTTCCAGCGCATTTTATTTGCTTGGCAGAAGCCCTGGCCCTTGTCAAAGACGGCAGCAACATGCTCGCAAGAATTGCAATTATAGCTATTACAACGAGAAGTTCAATGAGCGTGAATTTCCTTTTTTTCATAATGCATTTTCCTTATTATGCATAGTATTTATCAAAACATCAGAATAGCCGGAGTGCCCCACGCCTTGGTGTGAATGTGAATCGCTTCCTTTTGTGAATTTCACGCCGAAGTCTTTAAACACCTTTAAGATCCTCGCATATTCCTGCGTTATTTCTTCTGGCTCTAATTCAGGAAACCACCACCAAATATCGTTCATTATTTCAAAAGACTTGTCGCCATCTATAAAATGCCCGGCGATTTCCTGCAGGAAATTTTCAGAAAATAAGCTAAATGAAAAATTCTCCACAATCCTGCCGAAATTAAATGGGTGAGCTATAATGTCAATGTTTTTGTTGCTGCAAAGATTCCGGAAAGCCCTGGAAATATTATTCAACAAATCGACCTTGTTTCCGGGCGCCTCGCAGGCAATGCCTTTTGCCTTCCAGGCGATGTCAATCAAAACAATGTCAAACTTTCCTATCTCGCGGTCTGGCACAGACACTTCTCCGTCAACACTTAACAATGTTCCTTCCACTCCTTTTAGAATCTTAAGTTCTGGATATTTTTCAGACACTTCGCCAATCTCGTCAAAATATTCCCCGGTCGTCTTGCCGTTCATAAAAAGGTTTGAATACATATGGTCTGTGATGGCGATAAGCTCCAGTCTGTTCATGACAGCCGTTCTTGCCATCAGCTCAATGCTGTCAACTCCATCTGAATAAGTAGTATGAAGATGCAGGTCGCTTCTCTCTGGATATGCAGGATCAAACATTTACACTCTCCCTGTTGATTGTCTTGCTATAAGCTTCGGCTCCAATAAAATATGTTCCCCGGAATCGCCGGCAACAACCAACTCCGCGGCCTTTTCGGCGGCGTAAGCCACATTGAAACCGACAGTCGTGAGCGAAGGGTAAAAAAGCGAGCCTTCGGGGACATTGTCAAAGCCGACAACAGAAAAATCCTCCGGCAATTTATATCCCTTTTCGAGCAATGCCTTAATTCCGCCCAGAGCGCGATGGTCGTTGTAAAAAACAATTGCCGTCGGGCGCTCCTTGCGCGCAAGAATTTCTTCGATCAACGCTCTTCCTGTTTTTTCATAATCCAGCTCATCCCTCCCCGGCAACTCAGCGTAATAATCGCATTCTTTGCGGACAATCCATTCTTCTTCATTTCATCGGCTATCGACAAAAAACGCGCGTCTGGCTTGCAAAAAGGACCTCCGGCGCAAACTATTTTCTTGTGTCCCTGCCCTATCAAATGCCTTGCGGCCAGCCTCCCCGCTTTATCCAAGTCAAGACTAATCTGAGAATCAAGGGACGCGCCGCCCTCCGATGGGGCAATATTCACAAAAGGGATGTTGTTGTTCCGCGCATATTTTATCATTTCATTGTTCAAGGTGAATCCTATTATTCCTCCCGCGTTTTTATCGCGAAGCATAGAAATATATTTTTTGCTCTCAGCGTTTGACGCATTAGAACGGGCAATAATAGCGCTCATGCCACTGTTGAAAAGAGCTTTTTCAACCAGATTGACAAAGAGAGCAAAAAAAGCATTATTGAAATTAGGCACGCATACAACAACTGAGTTAGACTTTACTTTGAAGAGCTTCTCAGGGCTGTGTTCAAGCACAAACGATCCTTTGCCAAGCCTGCGGAAAATAATATTTTCAAACTCCAGCTCCCGCATGGCAACTTCGCAAGTTTTGCGACTCACATCAAACATGCTCGCCAACTCGCGCTGCGTGGGAATTTTGCTCCCTGGGTTCAAGCGGCCCGATGAAATTTCGCCGCACACGTAGGATTTAACTTGATCCTTAAGACTGCTCTTGCTTAAATGATTAATCTCGTTTTCACGTCCGCTTAAGATCATCCTTGACACTTTCATTTTTAGACTTATCGGCTCATTGGCTTATTGGCTCAAATAATACATGCGTTTATTGATTTTGTCAAGTATTTATAAGAAAACAATAAAACCATCTTGACTCTTTTGCTTTTAGACTTATAATTATATTATTCACATTGCAAATGCGAGATTCACAATACGGATAACGAGAAATGATAAAAGTACTAAAAAAAGCTTTCGGAATACTTGAGCACGTATCATATAAATCGGAAACCCCTCCCCTTCTGGGAGAAATAGCGGAAAGGCTGGACTTAAATCAGCCGACAACTTCGCGAATAGTCAAAGACTTGACAGAATTGGGATACCTTGAACAGCAAGGTCCTCGAAAAGGGTTCATTCTGGGGCCTCAGGCGTACACGCTTACAGCCGGCAAGCCTTATCGCAGAGACATTGCTAACATAGCCACCCCCTTGATAAATGAATGCGCTAAAACAGTAAAGGAATCCGTTCTGATAGCAGTGATAAACAAAGGAAAACGATATATTCTTTGTCATTGCAACGGAAATCCTGAATTGCAGGTAATCATAGACAAGCCTTATTACGAGGATATATACACGACAGCCACCGGGCGCTTGTTATTGGCGTATTCCCCAGAGGAAAACATTAAAAAGTATATTGCTCAGAATGGTCTTCCAGAAGATAAATGGAAGAATATGACAACAGAAAAAGCTTTGTTTGAAGCTTTGGAAAAAATACGCAAAGAAGCTTTTATAATTGACAACAGCCAACAGTTGACAATCCTCTCTTATCCTGTATTTCAAGGCTCCGCAATGGTCGCGGCGCTTGGCGTGTCCGTCCCCAAAATGAATTTTACAGAAGGACACAAAAAACTGGTTCTCTCGGAAGCCCAAAAAACAGCAAAAGAAATAAGCTTCCGCTTAGCATAAAACAACAAATAAATTTTGGAACTGAATGATGAAAAAAATAGGCAAATTTAAAGCAAAAAGCTCAAAAGACATCTCCGGCTCAAAAATAGGAATAGGATTCGAATGCCTTGACCGCCAAATGTGGGACGACAATGAAGAAGCTTACCGCCTTGTCGGTGAACTGGGAGTAAAACACGCCAGAGTTCAGACGGGCTGGAGCCGTTGCGAAAAAGAAAAAGGCATATTCGACTTTGCCTGGCTCGACAGGATCGTTGACAAACTGCTTGAAAAGGGAGTTCAACCATGGTTCAATGTCGGCTATGGCAATATTCATCACACGGACGCCACGGAACCCGACGCAGTGGGCTGGGCTCCTATTCATTCGGAAGAATCAAGAAACGCCTGGAAAAAGTATGTGGCGGAACTGACAAAGCATTTCAAAGGACGAGTAACTCATTTTGAAGTCTGGAACGAGCCTGACATTGATTGTTTTTGGGAGGGCGGCTCGAGCGTTAAAGAATATATGAATCTGCTTAAAATGACAGCCCCAGTCATAAAAGAAAACTATCCTGAAGCAAAGATTATAGGGTGCGCAATGGCATCGGGCTTCAGCTGGGGGGGATTCGCGATACTTGAAGAATATCTAAAAGAAGGCCTGGCGCAACTGATTGATGTTTACAGCTATCACAGGTACCGCATAGTTCCAGAGCTGTACAGCGTTTCAGACTTCACGCATCTTCGGGAAGCTTTTGACGCTTACGGCGGACAGCACGTCAAATTCTGGCAGGCTGAATCCGGTTGTCCATCTAAAAGCGCGTCCACTCAAGCTCTGTCGAACACTCCAGTAAACAAGGAAGTTCAAGCCAAAGTCTTGTGCAGAAGCATACTGACAGACCTTGACATGGGAGTGGATTACACATGCTATTTTCACTTTTCTGATTTCAAGTTTTACTACCGCAACGGCTATTGCGATGTGCCAAACCACTTCGGCTTAATAAGCTTTGACAACCCGCCGCAGCCAAAGCCGTCTTATTACGCGTTAAAGATACTCTGCGCGTTGTTTGACGAAGACACCAAACGCGCGCCAAGAACCAAGATCGACATGGGGCTTGCAAACATGGACGAGTCCAAGGAAAAATATTCATTTCAAGCTGACATTGTAAACTCCAGAATGACTGCGTTCGAACGCAAAGGCTATCCGCTGATTTCATGGCATATGCCGGCTGACTTGCTTCCAAGTTACGCTGGCAACAAGCCCTATGAGGCGCGCGATATTGAGCTATATATCTGGACACCCAAACAAAACATAGAAAACCCTGTAGTGATCGATCCTATGACCGGCGACATATTTGAGCCGGAAGGAGAAATAGATTCGTGGAAACGCAACGATATAAAAATGCAATTTATGCTGCACAATGTCCCTCTGAAGGATTATCCAATGTTTGTGACAGATCGTGAAGCAGTCAAAGACATGATAGAGCTTTGATATAAAGAGATAATTGCAAAACGATAAAAAAGCGAAGATTTTCTAAAAATGAGTCTGAATGATGCCGTTTGCAATGCGCTTTATACAGAGAAGTGTATTCAATGTAAAAGGAGTAGGCGACAATGCGGACATTATCAGAAGCATTCAACAGCATGCAGAAGTGACTCTTTCCTGAATTGGAAGAAGAGCTTGGAGAATTGACAGACAAACAGCTAGTCAGAAAACAATAATTTTGGGTCAAAAATGCTCATAAAACAAGAGCCAAGGACTTTTGCTATTGGCTCTCTTATGAAAAATTAATAACTTTAGGATGTATAATGAAGTATGTTGTATCAAACGACTTTGTGTCCGTTACAGTCGATGAAAACGCTGCTTTAGTTGAGCTAAGAAACCTCAAGACTGGACGCGACTATGCCGGATGTCAAGGTCTTTGGCGGCTTATCTATTCCCACGATGAGGTAGTAGAGGAGGAGATTATAGCAGAAGACTGTAAGCCAGAAATAAGCGTTCCATCCAAAGATTCAATCACGATTGCTTACAAGACAATGAACTCTTCAATTGGCATAGAAGAGTTCATGTTGACTATCGAAATCCGTCTTGATGGTGAAAATCTTTCTTTTTCGGCGGAGTTATACAACCGCGCCAAAGAGAATCAAATTATCCGGGAATTCAACTTTCCTACGATTAAAAATCTTTCTCTTAAGGAGCAATGTCTCTATGGCTTCGGCAACAAAGGCAATGATCCGCAACGCATTGAAAACATTGAAGAGGTTCTCGAAAGATGCAACACTGGTTATGTTGCAGAGGACAACAAAGGCATAAATATGCCTTGGAGCGCCAACGGTTTCGCCATGTTTGCAGACGAGAAGGACTGCCTTTATTTAGGCGATCACGACCCGTCATTTGAACTAACCACCCATCTTTTCCGCAAACGAGAAAACATGATCGATGCAGGATTTCACCGTAGTCCTTTTCTCAAAGCTGGAAAAACTGCGAAGTTTCATGGCTTTGTTATTTCACCGCTGTCTGGCGACTGGCATACAGGAGCCCGCAAATACAGAAAATGGTTCGACAAATTTCATAAATTGGAATCTAAGCCAATATCATTACAATCTGGTTTTAATGGGTGGTACCGCATTATAATGCGTCACCAATATGGAAAAATACTTTTCCGTCATGACGAGATGCCGCGCATTCTAAAATCCATGAAAGAAACTGGCATAGACACGCTCCTTCTTTTCGGGTGGTGGCGTGAAGGTATGGACGCTGGTTATCCGAATTACGAGTTTGACGAGTCCCAAGGCGGGTATAACACCTTGAAGGAGCATCTTTGTAAATTTCAAGATGAGGGTGGCAAAATAATACTCTATTTTAATGGGCGCTTGATAGACACTTCTACAGAATTTTATAAGACGAACGGCAAGGATATCGCCATACAGGGCTGCGATGGCAATAACATAGTCGAGACTTATCCGTTTGCAGGGCCAGGCATAAACTTGAGGCACCTCTATGGGTTTAAAAGATTTGCTTTAGCCTGCCCCCATTCCCGAAAATGGATGGATATTCTCAAAGGACATATAGACAAAGCGGTAGATCTCGGAGTGGATGGCGTTTTCTTTGATCAGGTCGGAATGCTTGAACTCCCCTGCTTCAATCCTGCGCATGGACATCTTATTCCTGATAATGGTGGACGCGCCATGCGAATGACTCAGTTGAAAGAGTTGCGTGACTATTTGAAATCACGAAATCCGAATATGAGTTTTGGCATTGAATGCGTGAGTCATTTTACTGCGCCGTTTGCCGATTACTGCCATTCGTTTCCTGGTTGGAATCATGCCGTCAATGACTGGGAAAAGACAGGAAAAAAGCCAAAGCTTGATACTTTTGTGGAACTTTTTCGCTACACTTTCCCTGAAATTTTCGTCTCTGACAGGGAAATTCGTGACGACACTGATATTGAACGGCGCGTCAATCTTGCTCTATTGCGCGGTCTTGTTAGTGATGTGGAAACACATCGCTGCCGTTCACTAATAGACGAAGCCCCCATCTACAAAGCCTATCTGACAAAAGCCAATAAACTGAGGGATAAGTTCCGGCGCCTAATTGTCAATGGTTGTTTTGTGGATACCGATGGAGCGCTTTGCGATAACAAGGAACTTTCATGGACTGTTTTTAGCGCTTGCGATGAATTGGCCGTGGTAGCAACGCAAAGCCATCTTGAAAGCGTTTTAGCTCAATTTAACGTTCCTGGATATGTTTTTTCCGAATCAGACATGCTTGGGAATGCAGAAATAGACGTAACGGCAGACAAAGTGGATGTTGCATTGAAACGACATGCGCTGATCGTTATGACTTTCAAAAAAAAAATCATTGAAAACCAGTCAATTTATGAGGAGGATGAAAATTTAATAAAATAGAGCATTGACTAAGGAAAACTGAACTCTATAGAAGTAATCGCAAAAGTATAAAAAAGCTAGAATTTTAAAATATGATGCCGTTTGCAATGCGTTTTATATAGTGACTGGCGTTAAAATATACAGGTGAAAAAAAATGGAATTAAAAGGACAAACAGCTCTGGTGACCGGAGCCTCGCGAGGCCTCGGCAAAGGCATAGCCCTGACACTGGCTGAAAAAGGAGCCGACATAGCGGTCAACTATCGAAGCAATCAGGAAGAAGCCGCCAAGGTAAAAAAAGAAATTGAAGAGATGGGCCGCAAAGCAATATTGATTCAAGGCGATGTAAGCGACAAAGAGGATGTAAAAAAACTTTTCGCAAATATTAAATCTGAATGGGGAAAGCTGGACATCCTTGTCAACAACGCTGGAACAACCAAAAGCCAGGACATTTTTGAAACAGAACTGGAGGATTGGGAATTCATAATTAAAACCAATTTGACCAGCGCCTTTTTGTGCTCAAAAATGGCGATGGAAATAATGAAGAAACAAGGCTCCGGAAGAATAATAAACATAAGCTCCATTGTGGGCCACCGGGGCGCCCTCTATGGTCATGTTCATTATGCCGCAACCAAAAGCGGGATGTTCGGATTCACCAAAACCCTTGCCCGCACAGCCGCGCCTTTTGGCATAACCGCAAACTGCGTAGCTCCCGGAATAATCGAAACAGAGCTTCTTTATCAGACCCATGGCAAAGAAGAAATTGAAAAATTATCCAGCGGCGTTCCTCTTGGATTGGGCAATGCAAGGGATATAGGTTTGGGCGTTGCGTTTCTTTGCGGCGAAGGCGGACGGTATATAACCGGAGCGACACTTGATATAAACGGCGGAATGTACTTAAGATAAAAAATATAAGGATGACAGCAATTATGAAATTTGAATGGATATGTCAGGGAGGCTTTATTTTTGTCAGCGACAATTACAAGCTTGTAGTAGACCCTTATCTGAGCGACTTTGTGGAAGGGGAACACAAGCTGACTCGCTTGACAAGCACGGAAACAACTGTGGAAAACTTGAACCCGGACGCGATATTGTGCTCCCATGATCATATAGATCATTTTGATCCTGTGGCAATTCCGCAAATAGCGGAAAAATATTCAGACTGCCTCTTTAGCGGCCCGTCAAGCGTCGCAAAAAAATGCAAAGAGAATAATATTCCTCAAGAAAAAATCCTTGAAATGAACATAGGAAAAACATGCAGCATCGGCCCGTTTAAAATAACCCCCCTGCCCGCAATGCACAGCGATAAAGACGCGGTCGGCTTCCTGATAGAGGCGAAAGGCAAAAAGGTTTATCTGAGCGCCGATTCTGAATACAATGAAGAATGGGCGGAAGAAATCAGAACATTGGCAGGGACAAATATTGACACAGCTTTCGTGTGCATAAACGGACGCTGGGGAAATATGAATTCCGAAGAGGCTCTGAAACTGGTCAAAAAAATATCCCCTAAAACAGCGTTGCCCATGCATTACAATCTCTTCGCCGAAAACACTGCTGACCCAAAGCCATTTGTGGAAAATTGCTTAAAAGCAGGAATAAACTCATTTGAAATGATTAACGGAAAGGAATACAAAATATGAAAGTCACGGGAATAAAAACTATTATCTGCCACGCATACCGAACCAACTGGGTATTTGTAAAAGTACTCACCGACAGCGGCATTTATGGGCTGGGAGAAGCCACTTTGGAATATCGCGAACAGACAGTGGCTCAGGCAATCAAAGAACTGGAGCGATATTTAATCGGCAAAGACCCGCATAACATAGAGGCATTCTGGCATGACACATACCGCGACGCATATTGGCGCGGCGGCCCCGTTCTGATGAGTGCGTTGTCAAGCGTGGAAATGGCTCTGTGGGACATAAAAGGCAAAGATCTGGGCGTTCCCGTCTATCAACTGCTGGGCGGAAAAGTACGCGACAGCATCCCATGCTACGCAAACGGCTGGTTTGCCCCCGCGAAAACTCCACAGGAGTTTGCAAAGAAAGCAATAGAAGCCAAGAACTCCGGATTCAAAGCTCTAAAATGGGACCCGTTCGGTTCGGCGTGGCTCAATATTTCAAAGGAAGACTTGAGAAACGCGCTTGCCTGCGTCAGGGCTGTCAAAGAAGCAGTAGGTGAAGATGTTGATCTGCTGATAGAGGGACACGGAAGATTCAATATCCCCACTGCCCTGAGAATTGCCAAAGCGCTTGAAGAATTTGATATCCTATGGTTTGAAGAGCCGATTCCGCCAGACAACAAAGAAGGTTTAGCTGAACTTAAAAAACGCGTCAACGTGCCAATCGCGGCTGGAGAAAGACTTTACAGCCGCTACGAATATCGCGAATTTTTCAGTTTGGGCTGCGCCGACTTTATTCAGCCGGATGTATCGCACGCAGGCGGCATTATGGAGCTGAAAAAAATTGCGGCAATGGCCGAAGTTCATCATATTCCATTTTGCCCGCACAATCCGAGTGGCCCGGTGGCGAACGCGGCGACATTGCAGCTTGCCGCATGCGTCCCAAATTTTGCTTTTCTGGAAACCATGAGCTCTGACATTCCATGGCGCAAGGATATTTCCGACGAAAACATAACCGTCGAAAACGGCTGCATGCGCATCCCCGACAAACCAGGACTGGGGATAGATCTGAACGAAGAGGAAATAGCAAAACACCCCTATGAGGCTCGCAACCTGCGTCATTACACAGGCGCGCTGACGGACATCCGTCCCGAAAACCAGAACGGCTATTTCTAATCCCAAGCATTGCCGCTTTAAGCAGGCCACAAGATATGCCCCATATCCACAAACCCACTTGAAGCGGCTTGGCAAGGCGATTATTGGGGGGACGCTAACGCCCCCTTGCATGTTATTCTTATTAGATCAACACTTTGGATTTGGAAATAGAACCGCGTTTTATACGACGGTATTCCTTCGGCGAATACCCGGTTTCTTTCTTGAATTTTCTGGAAAAATACAAAGGATCGTCAAAATTCAAAGACTCAGCCACTTCATTAATGCGCATTGATGTTTGAATCAACAAATGAGTGGCTTCCGTAATCTTTATTTTTGTTATGTATCTGGATGGGGGAACTCCGAATATTCTATTCCAGACTCTGAGAAAAGAACTCTGTGAAATGCCGTGACTGGCAACCAATTTATCCAAGGATAAGTTTTCTAAATAATGAAGCTCAATATGAGAGGCTGCTTGACGCACTGCTGTCTCTATTGGGTCTGCTGTTTTACTAAGGTTTGACTGACTGTTGTTGACGATTGTTGCGGAAATAAGTTGCTCGCAAAGCCTGTCCAACATGTCAATAGCTCCATATTCATGAATGTTTTGACAGAGACTGAAAATCATTTTGATAAAAGCGGATATCCTGGGAGTCATCTGAAAATTCCAGATAGGACGGCTGACATCGATATTGAATTGACTGAAAACTTTTAGGAGTTCGCTGTCATATGTAAAATAAAGAACTTCCCATGGCTTCTCTGTAAGCATCTCATAACGAACTCCAGGCATTATGGCTGTAACGCATGGATAGCTTGCCTCATATTTTTTCCCGCCTGCAGCCAGAATAGCCTTCCCTGATTTCCCAGACAATTCAATTCCAAAGTCAATAGAGTCAGGGGTCCATTTCCGGTTCTGAAAATTGTGGGGAAGATATCCTATATTGCTTACTTTAAGCGGATACGAGTGCAATCGCAAGGAATTCCCAAGCCTTAATATAAATTTATCCATGTATGCCAGATTCCATTTTAACTTTTTCCTTCCTGAGACTATACATCGACATGGAGAATTTGTCCATGTTTTTGACAAAATCATCCATTGCAAAAAAATTCTATTTGCGGTATAGTCTACACAAGGAGACAATAAAAATGGATGGAAAACATAAGCTTTTTAAATCAGTGAGCTTTAAAACAATTGTCGCTGTTTATTTTACACTCATTGAATTGCTCATAGTGATAGCAATTATCGCAATACTGGCGTCAATGTTGCTTCCGGCATTGCGCAAGGCCAAAGAAACATCAAAGCAAATCGCATGTTCGAGCAACGAGAGGCAAATAGGCATAGCCATCGGTTCTTATGCCGGAGATTTTGCCGGGTTTTATCCGCCATGGGTTCAAAGTGGAGCTGGCGTATTTGATTTATGGACAGCGGCTCTGGTCATTGACAAATACACAACTGGAAAGACATTTTTATGCCCTACGCTTGACAGAGAGCCCTGGGTTACTGAGTTTTGGCGGAATGAAGCTGGGGATGCAAGCATATTGAATTGGAAATGGGTTTATTCTGACTACGGAATTAACAATACCCATCTTGCTAGTTCCCTTAGAATTAACTGGAATATATTGCCTCCTGCTAAAATCTCCCAGATAAGAAAGCCGGGAGAAACGGTTTTAATGGCAGATAGCATTATGTATAAAGCTGGCGTTTATAAAGGATTCGGATGTTATGAGCTAAGCGACCATTTTGCGGGTGACACCGGATTTTTGCAAGGGCGTCATTCCTCTTCCATATGCAATGTTTTATGGGCTGACGGACATGTGTCAGGAGAAAAACTTCCTAAAACATCCTCTGGCTCAGGATCAGAGGTGTATACAGGGAAATTTGCAAATGGAACAAATGTAGGGCATCCAGATAATTTATGGGACAGAAATTAGTTAAAAAATCTATAATAATAAAACAATTTAGTTGAAAGGCTATCAAATGAAAAGAGTATCAAGACTTCTTTATTCAGGAATTATTTCCAGCACAATGTTGCTGTGTTCTTGCCGGAACAATTTAAATGAAAAAACGACAGAGGAGCCTGGATTTAGAATAAGCGAAAACGCCAAGCCTTCTGCTACAATTGTAATTGGAAAGAACGCAAATCATTCATCTTTGTTTGCCGCAAAAGAATTGCAGGAGCACATAAAAAAAATCACCGGAGCGACTCTTCCTGTTGTGAGTGACAAAGAACCAGTGAAGGGCAATCGAATCTTAGTCGGGGACTCTAAAGAAACCCGAAAACGGGGCTATTCCAACGATGATTTCAAATCGCAGGAATTCATGATAAAAAAATTGCAAGATACAATTATTCTCATGGGACGCGATAAAAACGCAGCCTTGCCTTCCCGATTTAAGACCTTGGGCAAAGTTGAAATAACAAAAGGAAAACTAGGCAATGGAGCCTTAGCTTTTAATGACAGCGTCCTTAAAGTCGACGACTGTGATTTCTCGGATGAAAAAGGCAGCATGGAATGCCTGGTTTATTTGCCTAACGGAGCTCGTGGCTTTATTATGAGCATAAGTGGCCTGAGGGGGTATCACAGGCTTTACTGTGAGGACAACAAGGTTGTTTACGCGGCGGCAGAGCAAATAAGAGAAGCGTTTGGCGGAAGAGGCATGGGAGGCCGATCTACGATAAAAAGTTCCCCATTGACAAAAGGATGGCACCGCATTTTGGCGACACATAACGCGAAAAGCAAGAAGTTGAAACTTTTTGTGGATGGCAAAAAAGTTGGAGAAACAGAATATATCCTCTCACACATAGGAACTGGAGCCAGATTGGATATTGGAGGATATTATGCAGATTACCGCTATGATTATAAAGCGAATCCATGCAAAATAAACAAATCAATTTGGGTCAGCCGGCCATTTAATGGAAAGATTGAAGAGATTGCCATATCCGAAGATTTGCGCGAGCCATCGGGCGCATATGCAAATTTGCCTACAGCCAACAGCAGCTTGCTTTTGCGTTTTGGCGTCAATAATGAACTGTGCGCCGATTTTAGCGGCAGGAAACATTTGACTCCGCCGCCATTTCTATACGATGAACAAGGCACTGCGTATGCCGTCCACGAATTTCTGGAGAAATTCTGTGGAGTGCGCTGGTATGGCCCTACTGAATTAGAAATGACATATCCTAAAACTAAATCACTCACAGTTTTAACAAAAAACATCAGGCGTTCTCCGGCTCTTCGCCATCGCCATGCTCCGGATCGCCCTTTTTTGTCGAATGGCATTTTATACAATTACCCAGGCCTTCGAGATTGGAAATTGTTTTTGAGCCGCTTGAAAGCCGGCGGCGAGCGCTTTATAGCCAATCATGGCACGAATGGGTATTATGAGCGTTTTATCAATAAAAAGTCCAGATGGTTTGAAGGCGAAAAGAATAAAATATGGGCGCATAAAAAACACCAGCCAAAAGATTGGCGCTTCAAACAACTCTGCTACAATAGCAATGAAGCCATTGAACAAATGGCAAAAGATGCCCGGGAATATTTTGACGGGAAGACGTACAATTACAGAATAACAGCGGCTGGCGATTATGTTTCAGTAAGCCCGTCTGATCACCAATATTTCTGCGAGTGCGAAAAATGCAAAAAAGAGCTGGCCGATATTCCAACAGGTCCGCTTAAAAGTCATGGAAGGCACAGCAACTATGTTTTTGGCTTGGTTAACAGGGTTGCGAAAAAACTAAAGGAAACACATCCTTCCAAGCATGTCTCAGCAATTACTTATCAGGCCTATGTTGACGCTCCAACTCATGTCAAACTAGAGCCGAGCGTGGCAATTCAAATATGCACAGATTTTCAGGCAATGTACCGTCCAGGCGTTAAAAAAAGGGTGATGGCAATTTATAACAATTGGCTAAAAGAATCACAAAGCAGCGGGCGTTCTCTTTATATCACCCCATATTACAATTTTCCGGCTGTATATGTGATAGGCTATTGCGTCAAAGAAAGGCATTATCCATTTCCAGTATTCATTCCGCGTGTTATCGGGGACATGTATAAAATGTTCGCAAAAGACGGCATAAAGGGCTTCTATAACTACGGAGACCCACGGCAATTAGGCTTTTATCTGATGTATAAAATTGCCGATGATCCGAGCATAGATGTGGAGACAAGCATATCCGAATTCTTCCAGCGTTATTATGGCAATGCAGAAAAGCCGATGAGGGGCTTTTTCGATGAGATGGAAAAGGCTGTCTGCAACCCTTCTAATCTTCCTTCTTCAAATGCGTACTCGTTCTCGGAAAGCACATCGTGGGGCACACTGGGAAACGCCAAGAGAATGGAAAAATTGTCCTCATATATTAGTGAAGCCGAAAAAGCCGCCAATACTCCTGAAACAAAACAACGGGTAAAGCTTTTTAAAGACGCCATCTGGAAATATATGCTTAAGGGAAAAGAAAACTACCAGAAAAAGTTGTTGGCTTTGTGCGACGATCCTAAGATGGCCCAAAAAATGTTGGCGAAAATTGAAAGAATGAAAGCAGTCAGCCCTCCATCTGCAACAGTTCCATGTCTCGCTAAAAAAGATGGCAAAATAGACTGGGGCAAAGCCATGAAACTAAAAAAATGGAAGAACCTTAATGGCCTTCCTGCCGGCAAAAAAGATATCACAACCCAAGTGGCCCATGACGGAAAAAATCTGCGCATCCGCATTGGCGACAAGTCGAAAAATATGAAACTAAAAATGTCTATGATATGGATATTGAACGTATTAATTAT
>CAZYVR010000127.1:0-14522 GCA_964651145.1 uncultured Victivallales bacterium
GTTTTAGCTTCGCTTAAAAACAGCCGGCAGCTCTGACATCAGGCCATACGCGCTGTCGCACAATCTTTTATACGCCAACAGCTTTCGCCTTCGGCGACCAGCTATTCCGCCGCTGGATGGCGTCCGGACATAGTCCGATTTTTATTCCGACTTTGTCGGCTTTTTTATTTTTCAGGACTTTTAGCGGAGCCGTCCGATTAATCAAGCGCCAGAGCGCAACGATTTTTTTATTGCCGCGCCCTCTTTTTCACCCAAAAAACGGAGAAGATTGTCTGAATAAATGCCGTTGACGACGCTTTCCGTCAAATCTAATTTTCCGTAAATGCCATTGTCACGCTCAAGCCACTCACGAGTCCAGGCAAAATTATATTTACCGACAGTTGAATCACTCCCGAATATCACATTGTTCTCCACATCGTATCCCACAGAAAAAAGCTTTGTCAGGACTTCGTTCCGATACACGGCTGGAGTCCCCGGAGTAATATCAATAAACATTTCTACAGAAATATCAGGACGCCTGAAATATGCGTTTTGAAACTTGCCGTAAACCGCAATAAGCTCATCGCACCATGGCCAGGCAATATGCGCCAGAGAAAATTTCAAGCCTTCAATGTCAATCAAAGCCTCAAATCCAAGCGGTCGATTATATATGGACGAAGCTTTGCCGTCCCACAATATGCCGGAATGAAACAAAATGGGCAATTTGACGTCGGCAATCAACCGGAAAATTTTTAAAGCGCGCTCGTCATAAGGGTAAAAAGCATCGCAAATAACCTTGAAGCCTTTTACGCCCCTGCCCTTGGCTGCGGCAACCTGCTCCGGCGCGTTGTCCGCAAGCGGATCAAGCCAGAAGAACGGGAAAAAAAGCTCGCCAGCCGCGCTCCACAAAAAGAGATTATCCAAACGCGCCTCAAAATCTTGTCTGGTTTCTTTTTTTCCACGAAAGGAAGCGGGCGGCAAAGAAATAACAACGCCTCCATCAATCCCCGCCATTTCACATCGCTCGCGAAAAAAATCAGGAACTGGATCTCCACAATCCTCCATTATATGAACATGACCATCCAATCTCATAAACAACCCCTGTTTTCTACACATTAAAAAGATTGCATAGTATAACAGCAAATCCTGTTCATGCTCAGGGAAATTTGCAAAAAAAGCAAAAAAAAAGCGCAGCCGCATAAAAGCGGCTGCGCCGGTTTGTTTCTCTAGATCACGCTCAAAAATTAAAACTGAACGAGATCTGCAACATTCACAGGCAAACCGGTTGCCATTGATTTGTTGGCTGAAATGCCGATGAGTATAGACTTTGCGCCATCAACGTATCCGGCCGCATGTCCAAGCGAATTATCCTTGACGCCTATAAACACATCGTCAAGCAACCTGACATCGCCGCCGCCATGGCCGCCTTTGTCACCCTGTTCGTAAGTTATGACCTGAGGCTTCCCCCAATGTGGCTGGAACATGATCTCAGGGACAAGGCCCTTTGTGTCGCTGTCAAGCTCGCGCATTCCAGGCTGGTTAAAGTCTTCGTGGTGTCCGCTGACATAAGACTTTTCTATGACGTTGAATTCCAGGCGCCCCTTGGTTCCGTTGAACATAACTTTGTAGCCTTCCCATGGGGAATGAGCATTCAAGGAATAGTTCAATATGGTTTTGTTGCGGTAACGCACCATCACGGCCATATTGTCCTCTATGGAAATGCCGCTGCCAAAAACGCTCTGGTCGCGGAAATACCCGTCTTCATGCTCCGCGTCGTAGTAAAGACTCTTTATGCGTCCATCCTCCTTGCCGACCTTAAGAGCAAATGGGTCTTTGGCCGCTATTTCGTTGTCGCGAGCGCGGCTATAAAACTCTGTAACTCCGCGTTTTTCTGCATTTTCCTTGCCGTAGAACATAAGGTCGCCCATGGCAAAAACCGTTTCAGGGAAAGAGTCGATCCACCAGTTGACAAGATCAAAGTGGTGAGTTGCTTTGTGAACCATCAGGCCGCCGCTGTTTCTTTTGTCGCGATGCCATCTGCGAAAGTAATCGGCTCCGTGACTGGTATCCAGCACCCATTCAAAGTGAACGCTGTTAATCTCTCCGACAACGCCGCTTTTGATGACTTCCTTGATTTTTGTGTTTCTTGGGGAATAGCGGTAATTGAAAGTTACAATAAGATCTTTTCCAGTCTTCTTTTTGGTGTCGATGATCTGCTGACACTTCTCCGGGTCAGTGGTCATTGGCTTTTCTGAGATTGCGTCGCATCCCAGCTCCATTGCGCGACAGATATATTTATGGTGCGTTCTGTCCATGGTAGTCACGATAACCTTGTCCGGCTTCTGCTCGGCTATCATTTTGTCAAACTCTTCAGCCTTGTATGTCGGCACCGGATCAACGCCATACTCGCTTTTCATTTCGTCGTTATAAAAATTCATTCTGGTTTGATTGCTGTCGCAAACCGCCTTTAATTCCGCATGCTCCTTGTAGTCCTTGCATATTGCACTGATAAACATAGAGGAGCGTCCTCCGGTTCCCACGACAACATAGCTTGTTTTAGCAGCCATTTTCTTCATCCTGTTTTTTTGTTTTTTATTTAAAATCCGCTTTTGCGAAAATTTCATTCCTCAACGAATTGTCCGTTATCGGCGAGCTCTCTCGAACCACCAGAGAAGACGGAAAAATAATGTCTTTAGGCGGCCTGTCAAAGTTGTCCATTTTGTCAAGCGTCAAATCGATTGCCGCGCGCACAAGTTTTTTCCCGGGCTGCGCGACAGAAGTCAAAGATATCGGAAGAGCTTCGACAATAGGAATATCGTCAAACCCGATGACTCTGACATTCTCCGGCACCCTCAAGCCAGCCTTCATAAGAACGCGCATTGTGCCAATAGCCATAAGGTCATTATAACAGAATATGCCGTCCACCGACTGACTGCTTAAAACCTTCTCAGCCTGAGAAACTCCGCCTTTGGAATCGCCGCTCCAGCCTTGGATCCTGGAAATATTAATCTCAGAAGGAGACTTACCCAGCGACTGAAAAGCTTTCACTATCCCCCGCATGCGGGAATCCTCTGTGCCAACGGGCGCTGTACTGTAAAAAACCGGATTTTTGCAGCCGCACAAAAGAAGCATCCTTGCCGCTTGATATGTGCCAGCGGCGCGGTCTATCAAAACGCTGTCAAAGCCGTCACACATGCAATCCACCGCGGTAAGAGGAATTTTCCTGTCATTGAGCAATTTTCGTATTTCAGGCAACAATTCACCAGACTTGAATGTAAGAACAACCGCGCGTGTTCTTTCCGCCACTGCATTCCATATTTCATCATTTAAATTAGAGGAGCCAACCACAACAACGCGTATCGAGCCAAACGCTTTTTTCGCCATTTCAAAAAGAAGATGATTCCTCCGCAACATGACTTCCGGGCCATTCTGCGCAACAATGAGTGTAACGCCCTGCCCCTTGCCTGTCCTGAGCGAGCTCGCCATTGAGTCGGGCTTATAACCCTGCTTGCGGGCTTCCGCCATTATCAGCTTGCGTTTTGCCTCGGAAACACCTTCCTTCCCTGAAAGAGCGCGGGAAACAGTGCTCATGGACACATCCATATTTTTAGCAAGCTCTTTTATTGACAAACTCATTGCAAACGTTCTCTTTGTTGTTCAAAAACAATTAAACTTCATGCTCATTATTATAGCGACAACGTTTGCGTTTGTCAACATCTCAACAAAAAAATCCATAAAAAAATATGCGAAACGCAAGCAATCCCTCAGTAAAGCTGGCGCAACTGGCAAGCTTAGCTTATTTCGACAGCGCCGCCAAAAGTCCTGAAAAATAAAAAAGCCTGTGGCGAGGCCACTTTTAAACCCACTTCGTGGGCGCTTATCGTAAAGTCTTTGAAAAAAAACTGACGCCTTAGACGGAACCACCAAAAGTCCCGGGAGCTGGCGCTGTAACAAAATGAAGTTTGTTGTCGCTTCGCATCCCAACAAGCTGCAGGCTTTCAATGCGCCATGCGCGCTGTCGCCTAATTTCTTATATGCCAACAGCTTTCGCTTTTAGCGACCAGCGATTCCGCCGCTGGATGGCGTCCGAACAAAGTCCGGTTTTTATTCCGACTCTATCGGCTTTTTTATTTTTTTGGACTTTTGGCGGAGCCGTCGCCTTACGCGCAAAAACCTATTTTAAAGAAAACAAAACTTTACTCATTGACAAATGCCAAACAGGCATCTAAACTAGTTAAGAAATAATTGAAAGCTTATTGAATTTAATGAAAGAACCGAAGACATATTCACTGACAAAGATATCAGAGGAGCTTGGAATCAGCAAGGCTTCTGTTTCAGTTGTTTTAAGCGGAAAGGCAAGGCAAACCGGAATCAGCGAGGCGCTGGAAAAGCGCATTTTGGATTTCTGCAAAAAAGTAAACTACAGGCGCAATATCCATGCGCAAAGGATGAACAGGCAGGAAGTGAAAAACATAGGAGTCCTTGTTGAAAGCACCGCCGGCCTGGACGAGGTCACTCCTTTCGCAGAATACAACATATCGCATGTAATAGGCGGGATAGCGACAGCGGCCGACAATGCCGGCTATCGCTTCACCGTTCAGCTCTATAAGAAAAACATGGATGAGAATAAAGTTTTTGACTGGTTTAAAACTAAAGAAATAGACGGCTTAATTTATTATGGCTTTGACATGCCGGCAAATTGGAAAAAAACCTTTAAGGCTGACAAGCACATCGTGGTGGGAATATCCATAAGCCCGGACCACGGCCTGCCATCTGTGAACATTGACAACTTCAACGCGTCATTTAATCTGACTGAGTATCTTATAAAGAAAAAAGGACACCGCAAATTCCTGTTTATAGCCGGATCATCCAGCGGTTATCCTGGCGAACAACGATATAAAGGCTTTTTGCATGCGCTAAAAAAACACAAAATCAAATTTTCAGAGGATTCTTTTATCCGGGGCGAATTTGACTGCAATGTAGCGGAAGAAATCATCAAGGAACGCTGGATGACCGGGAAACTTAAAGAAGACGCAATTGTATGCGCCAACGACAATATGGCCATTGGCGCTGTGAGAGCATTAAGCATGGCGGGAGTCAGCATCCCGGAACAGATAGCAGTGGCAGGCGCGGACAACACTAAAATAGGACGCTTCGTCACCCCGCCTCTGACAACATATGACTACCTGCCATACGAAATGGGCAAGGCTGCGTTTGACCTTTTTTACGGAATTATAAAAGGAAAGCGAAAGGCAGAAAATATTGTTTTAAACACCTCGCTGCGCTTCAGAGGATCCGCTTAAAAAATATTTTGTGAATCCCTAAACTAGTTAAGATTATAAACAGGAGATTTAAAATGAGTAAAGTAAAAATTGGAATCATCGGTTGCGGCAATATGGCTCAATGGGCGCATCTGCCTTGTTTCAGCGCATTGGAAAACGCGGAGCTGGCCGCCCTTTATGATCCACGCAAAGAGGTTGGACAAAAAGTCTGCGCTAAATGGGATATTCCCAATTACACCGATTCGCTTGATGGGCTTCTGGGCATGGATATTGACGCTGTTTGCGTTCTGACGCCTGTTCAATGCCACAAGAGGCAAATAATCGCGTCCCTTGAAGCGGGCAAACATGTCTTCACTGAAAAGCCGCTTGCCATGAGTTCGAAATCAGCAAAGGAAATAAAAGCGGTTGCGGAAAAATCCGGCAAACTTGTAATGGTCGGATACATGAAACAGCATGAGTCCAACATAGCGGAAGCTCTGGAGTTTGCGGGGAAAAATGATTTCGGCAAGATCTTGTTTGCCAGAACTCATTCCTTTATCGGCAGTCACTGGCACGCATGTGTTGACAGATTGACAAAAGTCCTTACTTCCAACGAGGCGTTGCCGCAACTTGACGCAAACGGCCTTGATTGCGGCCCGGAATTTATCCAAGCGGAAAGAAACAGCGTTTTTTATTCTTTCGACAATCCGTTTTACGCTTTGCTGGACACGGGCTGTCACTCCATAAACCTTCTGCGCTTTCTGACAAAAAAAGATTACGAGCTTGTTTCTGTTTACAGCAAATCCGGCGCGAAAATAATGAATTTCGATTTTGGAGATTTCATGGGAACCTCCGAATTCTGCATAAATTTCAATATGCACAAATGGGATGAAGTCACCGAGCTGTATTATGAAAAAGGGACAATAAAAATCAAAACTCCGCAGCCGACATTCATGCAATCTGGAGCTGAAGTTGAGGTTTACAGCGAAAACGGAATAGCCCATAAAAATATGATTCTGGAAAACAACCACGAATGGGCGTTTCTGAGACAGGCGCAAGATTTTGTCAAAAATGCAGGCCAAAACAATGTGACAATGAAGTATGTGGACGAGTCGATAAAAGACATTGAGATGATTGAAAAAATTTACAGCAAAGAACAGGGAGAATAGCAAAATGAAATCAGCATTTCACACAAACAAAAAAAAGATAGAACTAAGAGACATTGAAATCCCCAAGCCCGGCAAAGGGGAATGCCTGGTAAAAATAAAAACATGCTCCATATGCGGCTCCGATGTTTGGTGGCTCAATGACGCCGTTGAAAACGAGCCTATTCACGGTCATGAATCGGCTGGCGAGATTGTGGAGCTTGGCGAAGGAGCCTCAAAATTCACAAAAGGCGACAGAGTTGTATGTTACGCCATAAAAGGATGTGGAGAATGTCACTATTGCTTGAAAGGCGTCCCGACAAACTGCCAGGGCAAAGGATTCATTGAAAACGGCTTTCAGGAATACGCGGTGTTTCCGGAGGACCTCCTTTTTGCATGTCCAGACGAGTATGATTACGTGACCGCGTCTCTGCTTTCGGACGCCATTGGTGTGCCGCTGCGTGGACTGCGCAGACTGCCGCCTGAAAAAAATGACACGGTGGCTGTATGGGGACTTGGGCCGCTCGGACTTTTGCAGGTTATGTTTTTGAAGGCCAAAGGCGTCAAGAAAATAATAGGCCTTGACGCAATTGACTCGCGCCTTAAAAAAGCGAAAGAGCTTGGCGCGGATTATGTTATCAATCCCAAAAACTGTGACTCTGTTGGTGAAATAAAAAAAATAACCGATGGCCTTGGATGCGACAAAGCGTATGTTTATGTGAGGCATCCCAAAGTTACCGAAGATGTTTTTAAAAGCACAAAAGAAGGCGCTTCAATATGCACCTTTGTCGGACTGGAGGGACATTATGAGTTGCAGGAGTGGTACGAACGGACATTGATATGGTCTTTTTATTTTACTCCCGATGAATACGAGGAAAACATCAAGTTCCTGAATGAAAACAACATAGACCTCAATCTGGTTGTGTCGGATATTTTTCCTCTAGAAAAAATACAGGAAGCTTTCGAAAAAAGATTTGAAAAACAGGACGAATCTCTTAAAATTGTAATAAAGATGGAAGAGTAAATTATTGAATGAAACAAAAATAAAAAAGGAAAAGTAAAATGTTAAGAATAGTTATGTTCACAATGCTGCTTTTAGGAGCCGCTTCCGTTATGAGCGCAAATTCGGCATATGATTCAAATGACAAGAATGCATATTCCATATGGGGAACCCATAACAAACCTTCGCCTATCTATAAGCCGGGCGAGGAGATGATCTTTACCATTAAAGTCCAGAAAGGAGATACGCCGGTAGATGGAGTGAAGTTAAAATGGACGCGCACTGGCGATGATGGTATTACAAGAAGAGGCGAATGTCTTTCGGCAAAAGACGGAATCAAAATAAAAGCTTCGACCCAACAGCCGGGGTTTGTCAGAATATATGTGACAGCTGAGGACGAAAACGGCAAAAAAATCGAAGGTCTGAAGACCACCAAGTCGAATAAATATATCTTTTTCGACGGTGGAGCCTGCGTCGAACCTGAGAAACTGCAAGGACTGCCCGAGCCTAAGGACTTTGACGAATACTGGGGAAAGCAGAAAAAGCTTTTGGCGTCCGTTCCATTGAAAGTCCTTGAAATGAAGGAAGTAAAAGGCAACGACAAGGTTAACGCTTATGATGTCAAAATTGCTTGCGCCGACAAGATGCCTGTGTCCGGCTATCTTGTCATGCCGAAGAACGCCAAACCTAAATCTCTGGTCGCTGAAGTCGGCTTCATGGGATATGGAGTCAAAGGCGCAAACAAAAATCTGAATGCGGGAAAAGACAAGATTTATTTCCATATCAATGCTCACGGCATTGAAAATGGCAAACCGAAAGAATATTACAGCAAGCTGAGCAAAACTACTCTCAAAGGATACGCTTTCAACAAAGAGGAAAACTCAAATCCTGAAACCACTTACTTTAACGGAATGTTCCTTAGGATCATGCGCGCCCTTGAGTTTGCCAAGTCGCTTCCGGAATGGAACGGCAAAGACTTGCGCGCCGTAGGCGGCAGCCAGGGCGGACTCCAGTCATTGGCGGCGGCGGGGCTTGATCCGGATGTGACTTATTGCTATGCCTGGTCGCCATGGTGCTGTGATTTCGGAAGAACAGAGAAAAAACGCATAGTTGGCCGCTGGCACGTCAAATACACTCCAGCCCTTAATTATTTTGACCCGATTAATCTGGTCAAGAGAGCCAACTCAAACTGCGAACTCTCCATAATTTCCAATCTCGGGGATTATGTCTGTCCGCCTTCCGGAGTGTGGATTGCCTACAATAATTTCCCCGGTCCGAAAAAAATGGAGATAAGGCAAGGTTGCGAACACGGCTACAGGATGAAAAATTATCCTAAATTCACGATATCGTCAAAAGACAAATTAATATTAACCAACGATAAAAAAGAAAAATTATAATATGGAAAATCTAAGAGAAAAAATATTGGGCTGCTGGTTGGGAAAAGCTGTGGGCGGAACTTTGGGGCAGCCTTACGAAGGTTGCGACGGCCCCTTAAACCTCAGTTTTTACAATCCAGTCCCGGATGACATGATCCCCAATGACGATCTTGATCTTCAGGTTTTATGGGCATGCGTTATGGACGAAATGGAAACGCCAAGAGTGGACAGGGATATTTTTGCCGAGGCATGGCTGAATAAAGTGGAGTTCCCGTGGGACGAATACGGAGTGGCAATAAAAAACCTTAGAAACGGAATTAAAGCCCCATTCTCAGGCAGCTACGACAATTGGTTTTCAAACGGCCTTGGCGCCGCAATAAGAAGCGAAATATGGGCTTGCCTGGCGCCCGGCAAGCCTGAGCTTGCCGCCGCTTATGCTTATGAAGACGCATGCGTAGACCACGATGGCGATGGGATTTGGGCTGAGGTTTTTCTTGCCGCGCTGGAAAGCCTTGCCTTTGTCGAAAACGACATAAAAAAGATCATAGCCAAAGCCTTGAATTATATCCCGAATGACAGCCTCCTTAAATCGGCAGTCAACGACACATTGAAATGGTGTGAAGAAATGGAAGACTGGATGGAAATAAGGGGCAAGATCTTGGGCAAACACGGCCATGAAAACTTTACGGATGTTGTCATGAATCTTTCCTTTGCCATCCTTGGCCTGATAAAAGGGAAAGGCGACTTTGACGAGACCCTTTGCATCACAGTAAACTGCGGCAGAGATGCCGACTGCACAACAGCCAGCGTGGGCTCTATTCTAGGCATCATGAACCCGGATTCCATCTCGAAAAAATGGCTTGAGCCCATCGGCAGAAAACTTGTGATAAACAAGGAAATAACTGGAATAAATCCCCCGGAGAGCATAGACGGCTTTACCGACATGATTTTAAGGCTTAAGGACAAACTTGACGGAAAATATCCGCCGAAAAGCACAAATAGCTTCAATTCTGACGAGCGTCAAATAAAAGTTAAGACATGGTTCATAAATTGGTTTCCGCAAGACAACAGTCTGCATTTGAACGACGCGCCTGAAATGCCTAAAGAAACCAAAACACTCACACTTCCAGGAAAAAAAGCCTCTATTGACGCCGACATCTTTGAGGCGGATAAAATCCTGCTAATGAAGTACAAAATAAAACTGCAAAAAAAGCAAGAAGTAAAAGTAATGTTCAACACCCACGACAATTGCCGCGTATGGATAGACGGCAAATATGCCTTCGGCAGAGAAGGCGGCAGAATGGCTCCGTCATTCCACCGCGTTCCGGTTAACCAGCAAACGGCTCTGGAACTCGACGCAGGCGAACATGAGATAACAGCGGGCATCGCTCCGTCCTCCGGGAAAGAAAAAATAGAGTGGGTAATAGGCGTAGGCGACGCCAAAACAAACCAATGGCTAAACGATATTTTTATTTAAAGCCAAAAGCGCCCGTTTGCAAGAAATAAGCATATGAGCTATTGCAGTTTCATCTTCATAAGCTTAAGAGGAAAAGTGGAGTGAACATTCTTTTTTTCTTGCATCCGGGCGCAAATCCCAAACGAAACAAAAAAATATGACATGGTTTTTTCTATATTGGACAAAAACACCTTGCCGTCACCATTAATGCTTGAAGAATAAAAAAAGGACGCCCCGAACCTTTGCGCCATCCGCAAAAAACAGGCTTTTGGCATCAAAGACAAACTCATCGAACTTGCCAATCCTATTTCCCAAAGCCAGGCGAATGGACAGACTTGGGATACGCGCCTTATGATGACCAGGCAAAAATATACAGTCAAGCATGCTTCGGCCTTATGGCGGCCGCTCCGTCTCTTCAAGCGCAATATTCCAATACAATTTCAAAAATAAATTGCATTTGCATTATTATATTATAGAAAGCAAGATATAGTATCGGCTTTGCAATTGAACGTTTATACAGGAAACAAGCATGACAGAAGTAAGAAATATAGCAATAATAGCGCACGTAGACCATGGCAAAACAACACTGGTTGATCAAATAATAAAGCAATCGGAACTCTTCAGAGACAACCAGCTGATGCAGGAATGCTTTCTTGACAGCAACGACATCGAACGTGAACGCGGAATAACAATACTCTCAAAAAATATAAGCGTCAACTACAAAGGCGTCAAGATAAACATAATTGACACTCCCGGACATAGTGATTTTGGCGGACAGGTGGAGAGGGTATTGAAGCTTGCAGACGGCGTATTGCTGCTTGTGGACGCCGCAGAAGGCCCGATGCCGCAGACCCGCTTTGTGCTGGACAAGGCTCTGAAGCTGAATTTGAAGCCTATTGTCATTATCAACAAAATCGACAAACCAGACGCGCGCCCAGATGAGATACACGACAAAGTGTTCGACTTGTTTGTAGAGCTTGACGCAAGCGATGATCAACTTGACTTCCCCATGCTTTACGCAAGCGGACGCGACGGCTGGGTTTCCGTTGACCTAGAAAACATCGACAAAACATCAATACTTCCCATGATGGACGCGATAATAGAGCGCATTCCAGCTCCTAAAAGGCATCAGGGCCCAGTCCAAATGCAGGTGGCAACTCTGGATTACTCAGAATACGTTGGACGCATTGGCATTGGCCGCGTTTACCGCGGAACTCTGGACGCAAAACAGCCTCTGGTTCTAATAAAACAAAAAGACGGCTCTAAAAAAACCGCCCTCATCAAGCAAATATTCACCTTCGAGGGCCTGGGTCGCCAGGAAGCGCAAACCGTGCAGTGCGGCGACATTTGCGCAGTGGTGGGACTTCCCGGGATTGACATTGGCGACACTCTTTCTGACGCAGAGACACCAGAGGCTCTGCCTCCTATAAAACTTGACGAGCCAACCATATCAATGATGTTCCGCGTCAACGATTCGCCGCTTTACGGCAAAGAAGGCAAATTCGTGAGCAGCAGACATCTCCGCGAGCGCCTTTTCAAAGAAACCGAAAGAGACGTGGCTTTAAGCGTGGAAGAGCTCCAGTCCGGCGACGCATTCAACGTGAGCGGACGCGGCGTTCTGCATCTTTCCATACTTATAGAAAACATGAGGCGCGAGGGCTACGAAATGAGCGTTTCTCAGCCGCATGTCATCATAAAAACAATTGACGGAAAAAAATGCGAGCCCATCGAAGTGCTGAATGTCGACACGCCTTTAAACTCTTCGGGAAAAGTAATAGAGCTTGCAGGCTTGCGCCGCGGCGAAATGCTGAGCATGGAACAACATGGCAACCGCCAAATGCTTGAATTCCATATGCCAACTCGCGGTCTTATCGGACTGCGCAGCAAGTTGCTTACAGCTTCCGCTGGAGAAGCCATCGTGTCGCATCGCTTTATTCATTACGCGCCATTCAAAGGCGAGGTTCCGCACCGCCAGAACGGTGTTCTGGTCAGCATGTCCCAAGGTCAGGCTATTCCGTATGCCATCGACGCATTGCAATTGCGCGGAATCTTCCTGATAAATGCCAATGAAATGACCTATGAAGGCATGGTTGTGGGCGAACACTGCAAAGAAGGCGACTTGATTGTCAATCTGCAAAAAACCAAAAACCTGACCAACGTGCGTTCTTCAAGCTCCGACAAAGCCTTGAAAATTACGCCGCCAAAAAAATTAAGCCTGGAAGAAGCTCTCGAATACATAGCCGATGACGAGCTGGTGGAAGTAACTCCGCTAAACATAAGGCTGAGAAAAAGATATCTAAAAGAAGTAGACAGGAAGCGGTTCAGAAACCAGAAGACAAAAGATACGGCCGAAGCCATCGCATAGTCAAATCAGCAAATTCCGTTGCTTTGCTTATGCAGGCAACGGAAAATTCTCACGCATTGCAGTTCACTTCTTCCGCGAGAACATTCTCAACATTTCCGGAATTTCGCGGCTTCTGACAATGAAGGAAAGCAAGGCGTAAAGAGTCACAAACAAAACTCCAGCCGTTAAGAATGGAAACGTGTTCTCTGGCAATAGACGGTGAATGCTGACGCCTTCTGTCCATCTGTAAACATGCACAGAGACCAGAACGCTTGCAAGTGAAGCAAGGATTCCAACACCCGCAGTTCGCGACAATCCTCCAAAAGAAATATTGCCCAACGATTTTTTGAGGAAAAAAAGCAGCAGCGCATTGTTGAGCAACGAAGAAATGACAGTGGCCAAAGCAATGCCGCCCTGCGCCAAAGGCCACATCAGAATAAGATTCAAGACAATGTTCACGGCTATGCAAACCAGAGAAATCCTGAACGGAGTTCTCATATCCTTTCGCGCGTAAAAACCTGAAACAACTATTTTAACAGCGGCAAAAGCAGGTATCCCCCACGCATAAAACATCATGGCAAACGCGGTTTCCTTCAACGCGGTTTCATCAAACTTGCCCCTCAGAAAAAGCAGACGGATTATTTCGACCCTAAAAAAGAAAATAAAAATGGCAATGGGGATGCAAATAAAAAGCAGATGCCGCAATGAAAATATCATCGATGAAATCATCTGTTCATAATCATTATTTGCGGCGGAGCGGGACATGTTTGCCAGCGCGACCGAACCGAATGAAACGGCAAAAACGCCGATTGGCAAATAAATTATCCTGTCGCTGTATTTCAAGGCTGGCTCGGCAAATTCGCTTATCCACGCGGCAAGACTCTTGTCGACCAGCAAACTGACCTGGAAAGCCGAAGCCCCGAGAATCCCTGGCAAGGTAAGCTTCCACAACTCCAGAAGCACCTTGAAATTCTTTAAGGCGGCAAAGCTCAATTTGGGAATCATTTTCTGCCGATAAAGCAAAAACATAGAAAGCCCCAATTGAAGAATGCCCGCAACAAGGACAGAGCACCCCAGATATTCAAGCATGCCCAAATAATTAGAGTTCATGGCTGGCGCCACAAACAAAAGACATAAGATCATGGTTGCATTCAGAAAAAGAGCGCCGAGGGCAGGCAGAAAAAAGACTTTCATACTGTTAAGGACAGAGCTGATCGCCCCCACCAGGCAAATGAAAAACGCATATGGCACAAGCAAAGGAATAAGCTTGAACGCAAGCTTTACATAGTTCGTCTGAATATACGGCTCAACAAGCAAGGAAATCCCGGCAACAAGCAAACATATCAAAGCCAAAAGCGCGCCAAGAACGGCAAGAACGCAAGTCAAATCCCTGCGCGCAACCTCACGCCCCTCTTTTTCGATAGTGTGAGAGATCAAAGGCACCAAAGCCGTGCCAAGAGCCCCCTCACCCAGCAAGCGCCGAAAAAGATTCGGAACCATAAACGCCAGATCCCATCCGGTCATAAGCCAGCCGCCGCCTATATATCTTGCGACAAGCATTGTGCGGATAAGCCCCATAATTCGACTAAGAGCCGTCGCGCCCGCAATAGCGGTTGAACTTTTTAAAATGCTTTTATTGATCTCTGCCAAAAACAAAAAACCTATAGTTGGTTATAAAGAGCATCGCACAAAATTCAAACAGCAAATCTTACAAAAGCAACATCCGCGTCCTGAATAATGTAATCTTTGCCTTCAATTCGCAGCTTTCCTGCCGCTTTGGCTCCGTTCCAGCCATTATACTCGCACATATCATCAAAGGATATGACTTCCATGCGAATGAAGCCGCGCTCCATGTCGCTATGGATCTGGCCGGCTGCCTGAGGCGCAGTTGATCCCGCGGGAACAGTCCATGCCCTCGATTCTGTGGGGCCAGAGGTAAAAAACGTAATATAGTTAAGCAA
>CAZYVR010000128.1:0-14150 GCA_964651145.1 uncultured Victivallales bacterium
GATTGAGAAGAGCGGCAAAAAAATAAGCGTTTGCGTGAATGAAGAGTATGTGAAGAAAAATGACATTGATGAATCGCGCGGCTGCAATCTCAAATTAAAAAACAGCATTGACTGGGATGTCAAAACAAATATATTTGAATCATTGAACAGAATGTTGATTTCATGAAAGTGGCTTTTATAGCAAAGATGAGCGACAAGCTTCTGGAGCATATGATTGAGCCCATCCAGCACATTGGCGAGGTGGAGGAAATAGGCATATTCAGAACGGCTCCAATCAGCGGAAATAAAATAAAATGGATGGTCATCCCTGCGCTATTCCGCAAAGTTTTTTTTCTGGCTCAATTATATAGAGTCTTTCAGGTGTTGCTGCACGCGCGCGAATATGATGTGCTGATAGGATGCTTTCAAATTCCACACGGAATGATGGCCTGGCTGGCTGGCAAATTATATGGGATTCCTGTCATCCAGACCGTAATCAGCGAAATAGACAAAAAGAGCGTCACGCGCTTTCTGGCAATGGAGGTGGTGATGAAATCCGAAGCATGCACGGTAATGGGGCCAATATGCAAGGATAAACTCATAAAAAGAGGTTATGCCAATCCGATTGAAGTCATCCAGCTTTCAAACCACTTTTCCGGCCTTTCAAGTCGCGAATTGCCTAAGAAGTATGACTTGGTTGCAGTTGGAAATTTTGTAAATGAAAAAGATTATCCGTGGATGGTTGAAGTTCTTGTAGAGGTAAAAAAAGCCGTTCCTGACTTTAAAATAGCGATTCGGGCCGGCGGGGACACCAGGCGCAAGTTTCCGGAAATGATAAGATCCAATGGCTTAAGCGAAAATATAGAGCTTTTGGGGTATCTGACGGAAGAGGAGCTTTTAGAGGTTTACATGTCATCAAAAGTCTACTTTCTCACATCATGGACAGAGGGATTGACCACTGCATTGGTTGAGGCTATGTTTTGCGGCTTGCCCGCCATCGTCACAGAGGTGGGCAATCTCCCATGGCTTGTGCGAGATGGCCTGGAGGGGCGGGTTGTTCCTCATGGAAACACACAAAAAATGGCGGACGCAGTAATAGAAACGCTTTCAGATGACAAGGCGCAGGCAAAATATAAAGAAAATACAGCGTTAAGGATGCTTGAGGTCAAAGACGAATTTAAAACCGAGTGCATAGCTAAGTCTTGGGAAAGGCTTTTCAAGCAGATATCGAAAAAGCGCAACTAAAGGCTCGATGCAATTGCATAAGGGACTTTTTGCCCGGACGGGCTCCAGCGGCGGAATCGCTGGTCGCCAAAAGCGAAGCTAAAACAGGCAGAATATTGTATCCGCGACAGCGTGCTCAACTTTTGGAGCCTCCGCAGCATTGGCATACAGACGCAAAAAACGTCGACTTTCTTTCTCTTGCCAGTAGAAAAAACAGATATTTAGGGTTATCAATAATAGACTTGGGGAATAAAGAATTCCGGAAAGATTATATATGGGCTCTTTTTTAAACTTTGCCGTTGTTGGTTGTGGAAGAATTTCACAAAAACATTTTGATGCTATAGCTGAATGTTCTCAGGCAAAATTATCAGCAGTGTGCGACATAGATGAAGCAGTCGCGCGGGCAACCGGGGAACGACTTGGCGTCAAATGGCACACTGATATCGAGAAAATGCTTTCGGATCAGAATGACATTGACGTTGTGGATATACTTACGCCCAGCGGCTTGCATGCCGAGCATGCCATAAAGGCGGCTGAATGCGGCAAACATGTTGTGGTTGAGAAGCCAATGGCGTTGACTCTTGAAAGCGCCGATGAAATGATTAGAGCCTGCGACAAGCATGGCGTTAAGCTTTTTGTCGTCAAACAAAACCGCTATAACAAACCTATTGCCAGATTGAGGGAATTTTATGAGCGCGGACATTTCGGCAAATTGACGCTTGGCACTGTGCGGGTGCGCTGGTGCAGAACCCAAGCCTACTACGACCTTGCGGATTGGCGCGGGACATGGGCTATGGACGGCGGTGTTTTTGCAAATCAGGCTTCGCATCATATTGACATGCTTCAATGGTTTTTTGGAGAAGTCGAGACTGTATTTACTAAAACCGGAACCTTCCTTTCGAATATAGAAGTGGAGGACACTGGAGTTGCAGTGCTTAAATTCTCGAGCGGAGCTCTTGGCATAATTGAAGCCACAACGGCGACAAGGCCGAAAGATTTGGAGGGCAGCCTTTCGATCCTCGGAGAGAAAGGCTCTGTTGTTATTGGCGGATTTGCCTTGAATAAAGTGGATTCATGGAGTTTTGAGGGCAGAGAAGACAATGACCAGATCAAAGACGAATTAAGCGTTTACCCTCCCAATATCTATGGCTATGGACACAAGGCTTACATAGAGAATGTGTGCAAATCTCTCTCCGGCAAAAGTCGCGCCCTTGTCGACGGCTGGGAAGGATATAAAACTTTGAAGTTAATAAATGCTTTATATGAATCAGCAGAAACAGGCAGTGAGGTTGTATTGAATTTCAAGCCTAAAAAATGCCAGCTTGGCTTGCGGCATTGAGAGAAAAATTATGAATAAAATACCTTTGGTGGATTTAAAAGCGCAATACTTGAATATTAAAGATGAAGTGAAAGCGGCAATAGATGACTGCCTTGAAAACACTGCATTCATTCAAGGGAAAAGAGCGGAAAAATTTGAACGGGAATTTGCCGCCTATTTGGGCGCAAAGCATGCAGTGGGCTGCGCAAACGGAACTGACGCGATTTTCTTGGCCTTGAAGGCTTTGGGAGTCGGGCCTGGCGATGAAGCAATCACCGCAGCCAACAGCTTTATCGCAACCTCCGAGGCCATTTCCATGACAGGCGCCAAAGTCGTTTTTGCCGATGTCGCCCATGCTGATTCCAACATTGCCCCTGAGACAGTGGAAAAGCTGATCAATGACAAAACAAAGGTCATCCTTCCTGTTCATCTTTCCGGATATCCCGCGGATCTGCCCGGCCTCAATAAGCTGGCTCAAAAATACGGGCTTAAAATAGTTGGCGACGCGGCTCAGGCGCACGGAGCTCAAATTGATGGCAGGTCAATAACTGATTATGCGGATATAACAACATACAGCTTTTATCCTGGGAAAAATCTTGGAGCTTTTGGCGACGCAGGCGCTATTGCCACTAACGATTCAAATCTTGCGGAACAAATATCCATGATGCGCAACCATGGGCGGAAGGACAAATATGAGCATGAATTTGAAGGATATAACATGCGCATTGATGAAATTCAGGCCGCGGTTTTGTCAGTCAAGCTTAAATGTCTCAAAAGTTGGACTGAAGCGAGAAGGCGCATAGCGCGGACTTACAGTCAGGCTCTTGCAGGGACAGGCGACATTAAGCTGCCTCAGGATTCTGAGAATATTTACGCAGTTTATCATCTTTATGTCATTGAGACCGGCAGACGCGATGAATTGCTGGAATGCCTTAAAAACAAAAATATTGGGGCCGGGATTCATTATCCTATTCCTTTGCCTCTTCAACCCGCATATTCCCATTTGAATATAGGAAAAGATGACATTCCTGTCGCATATGAAAAATCGCGGCGCATAATTTCGCTTCCCATTTATCCTGAAATGACAGAAGAGCAGCAGGGTTATATAATTTCAACTGTAAAGGACTTTTACAAAAATGTACAGAGATAAAAAAATTTCACTGGTGATACCCGCATATAATGAGTCGAGATTGATAGTTCCGACTATTGAAAACACTCCGCCGATTGTTGATAAAATCTATGTGGTGGATGATTGTTCGACTGACGGCATGGACAAGGTGGTCGAGGCGCTGGCTCAAAAAGATAAACGCGTGGAGCTGATCCGTCACAAAAACAACATGGGGCCCGGACAGGGGATCATCTCCGGATACAAAGCGTCATTGGACAATGGCTTTGACATCGCGGTCGTCGTGGGCGGAGACAATCAGATGCCGCTTGACGAGATGGAGCGCTTTCTTGATCCTCTGATAGACGGCAGAGCTGATTATACAAAAGGCAACAGATTCATGAAAGGCGGGAACGCATTTATTCATATGCCTAAAATAAGGCTCATTGGAAATACCCTCATTTCTCTGATGACAAAATTGTCGTCGGGCTACTACCATATATTTGACGTGGTGGACGGATACACCGCTATCAACAGAACAGCCCTGGAAGCTTGCGAATGGGACAAAGCGTGGGGCAAATATGGATATCCCATGGACTTTCTTATGAGGCTTAACCTTGAAAGCATGCGTGTTGTGGACATTCCCAGGACCGCAATATATCTGGAAGGCGAAAGACAGTCTCAGATAAAAGGGATCAGATATGCTTTGAGCGTGTCTCCAATGTTATTCAAAAATTTTATTTACAGGATTGTTTATAAATATGTCTTTTCCAATTTTCACCCTATTATTTTTCTTTTGGTTTTTGGCCTGCTTTTTTCATGTTTGGGCCTTTTTTCAGGAGGCTCCATTCTCTACGACAAGTTTTTCTTTTTGCAGCCTCCGTCGGCAGGCATGGCAGTGCTTTGTTCAATGTTCTTTTCAATTGGGCTGCAAGCTTTGTTTTTTGCCATGTTGTTTGACATGCAGGAAGGCAATCCGCGCAGGTAGCCAAATATGACTGAATATAAAATCTGCTCCAGATGCGTATGCGACACAAGCATTCCATCCATCCGCTTTGATGAACACGGCGTGTGCAATTTTTGCAAAAGTCACGATCTGCTGTTGCAGAGCTATCCTCAGGACGATGCAGTTCGAAAGCGGATGCTTGATGAACTGGTGGAGAAAATTAAGCGCAAAGGCAAAAATAACAAATACGATTGCATTGTCGGCATAAGCGGGGGCACTGACAGCACTTACACCCTCTATCTGGCAAAGCAATTGGGGCTTAGGCCTCTGGCCGTGCATTTTGACAACGGCTGGAATTCAGACACTGCCGTGACAAACATAAAAAATGCCACGGAAAAGCTGAATGTCGATCTTTATACATATGTCGTTGACTGGGAAGAGTTCAAGGATTTGCAAAGGGCTTTTTTGAAAGCGTCCGTGCCTTGCATTGAAGTTCCCACTGACATTGCCATACATGGCACTCTTTTCAGATTGGCAAAAGAGGAGAAGGTTAAATATATACTTGGCGGACAATCGTTTATGACAGAAGGCACCGTTCCCAGAGAATGGAGTTATATTGACGGGACATATATTAAAAGCGTCCACAAGCTTTTTGGCAACGTTCCGCTGAAATCATACAACAACGCCACTATATTCCAAATAGCCTATTATCTTTTTGTCAGAGGCATCAAGCAGACGCCGTTCCTGAATTACGTTGATTACAGCAAGGAAAAGGCTCGCGAAATTCTTGAAAAAGAGTTGGGATGGACATATTACGGCGGGCATCATTACGAAAATATTTACAGCCATTTTGCCTTCGGATGGTATTCATATCATAAATTTGGAATTGACAAAAGAAAAGTCTCTCTTTCCGGGCCGGTTCGCATGGGAACCATGAAGCGCGAGGATGCTCTTGATGCTCTGAAAGACCCTCCTCCGGTCAGTCAGGAAACAGTGGATTATTGCGCAAAGAAGCTCGGCTTTTCCAAAGAGGAATTTGAGAATATAATAAAGCTTCCGTTAAAGTCATTTCACGATTATCACACAAGTGATGGGATGCTGCAAAGAATGAAGATATTTGTAAAGCTAGCCACAAAACTTCGCCTGATAACTCCAGTTATTTATGAAAAATACATAGGGTGACAGAGCAATGATCGCCATAGTAGATTATGGAATGGGCAATTTGAGGTCCATCCAATATAAGCTTAATAAATTCAACGTCGACGCGATTGTTTCTTCCGACCCGAAAGAAATCGAAAAGGCGGACAAGTTGATTTTGCCAGGAGTTGGACATTTTGGAAAAGGCATGGAAAATCTCAAGAAGAAAGGTCTTGTTGAGATTCTGCGCAAAAAGGTTATTGAAGACAAAGCCCCTGTTATGGGCATTTGCCTGGGCGTTCAGCTTTTCACAAAACACAGCGAAGAAGGAGACGCGGAAGGCCTGGGCTGGATTGACGCATATGTCAAGAAGTTTGATTTTTCGAAGGAAAACAATAATTTTAGAGTGCCGCATGTCGGTTGGAATAAAGTTAAAATCGCAAAAAAACTTAAGTGTTGGCCTGATTTTTCAGATGACAAAAGATTTTATTTTACGCACTCATATTATATTGAATGCAATGACAAAGAAGATGTTGGCGGAGTTTCGCATTATGGACATGATTTTGTTTCCATAATTGAAAAAAACAACATTTTCGGAACACAGTTCCATCCAGAGAAAAGCCATAGGGATGGCTTTGGATTGCTGATGCGCTTTGCGGAGGCAACATGCTGAGGCCCAGAGTGTTTCCCAGCTTGCTGCTGAAGGGGCAAGGCCTTGCAAAAGGAATTAATTTTAAGAATCACCGGTATATCGGCGACCCCATGAATGCCGTAAAGATCTTCAATGACAAGGAAGTGGATGAAATGCTGTTCCTTGACATCACCGCAACGTGTGAAAAGCGAAAGCCCTCAATTGAGCTTATAGAAAAAATAGCGGATGAATGCTTTATGCCTTTTTCAGTGGGCGGCGGCATTGATTCAATTGAAGACATCAGGGCCATTTTGAGCGCAGGGGCTGAAAAGATTTCAATAAACACCGCTGCCGTCAAAAATCCTTCATTAATAAGAGAAGCCGCCGATATTTTTGGAAGCCAGAGCATCATAGTTTCGATTGATGTCAAAAAATCATGGCGCGGCAAATATCAGGTGGCGACGCATTCAGGGACAAAAAAAACAAGTCTCAACCCTGTCGAATGGGCCGTTGAGGCGGAAAGCCTCGGGGCTGGAGAAATTTGCCTGAACTCAATCGACAATGACGGAACAATGACAGGCTATGACCTTGAGCTGGTGAAAGCAGTGAGCGAAGCCGTCAACGCGCCAGTCATAGCTTGCGGCGGAGCCGGAAGCGTGCAGGATTTGCATGATGTTATACACAAAGCCGGGGCTTCCGCGGCCGTTGCCGGCAGTTTTTTTGTTTTCCACGGCGCACGGCGCGGCGTTCTTATAAATTTCCCTTCACGGGAAGAACTTGACTATATTTACAAAGGCTGACATGAATATTTTATTTGATATAATACATCCTGCCCATGTGCATCTCTTCAAGAATTTTATAAAATACCTCAAAGAGGGCGAACATAATGTATTTGTGACATCACGCGGAAAAGACGTGACAGTGGACTTGCTGGACCACTATAAAATAGACCACATTAAAATATCAGACACTCTCAGCTCGCCAATGGGCATGATAAAAGAGCAGCTTGCCAGGAATTGGGAAATATTCAAATTGCATCGTCAGCACAAATTTGACATGGCTTTCGGAACTTCAATTTCAATAGGCCATCTTTCTGCAGTCTCTAAAGTGAAATCTTTTATTTTCAATGAGGACGACGACAACTCACAGCCCACATTTTGCCTTGCTGGATATCCATTCGCAACTGGCGTATGCATTCCTGAATGTATACAGCATTACAGATTTTTAGGCAAGAGAATATTTCATAATTCATATCATGAACTGGCCTATCTGCACCCTGACAACTATGTGCCTGACGAGAGTGTCCTTGAAAAATATGGCCTCGAAAAATATAATTATATAATTGCCAGGTTTTCGGCATTGCAAGCTCATCATGATATCGGGAAAAAGGGCATTTCCAATGAATTGTGGGAGCAAATATTGAAAATTACCGGAGACATTCCTTTGATAAAATCTGTCGAAAATATGAAAACACATCAGATTGATCCTTGGGATATGCATCATATCCTGGCTTTTTCTAAAATGCTTGTCTCCGATTCCCAAAGCATGACAATGGAGGCGGCTAATCTCGGAACGCCGTCAATAAGATACAGTTCATTTGTAGGAAAGCTGTCAGTTGTCGAGGAGCTTGATCACATCTATGGTTTGACTTTCGGGGTAAAGCCCGGCGATGATGAAAAAATGCTTAATAAGCTTAAAGAGCTTTTGAACACTGAAAACCTTGAGGATCTTTTTGCGGAAAAGCGAAAAAAGATGCTTGAAGATAAAATCGATCTCAATAAATGGATTATTGATCTATTTGAAAAGCAAACAGTAAAACTCTAAGACTTTTTCAATCCCACATTTTCTCGAGCCCAAAATAATTGAAAAAAGCTATGCCTCGAAAAGATTTATGAGCGGAAGCGTTTCCCGACACATATTCGAGGTCTTTCACCATTTTAAACCAACTTTTGTCGCCGAGAGATTTGTCGTCGTCTGCTCCGCCGTATTTGTTTATGGTTACATTGACCCGGATCAAAACGCTTTTCGCTTTTTTGGTTCCCTGAAGAACCGTTAGCGCAGAGTCAAAAATGTCTCTCCGGTTATTGCCTGGAATAATAAGGAGCAGGCAACTGCAGTATTTGAGGAAGTCATCAGCTTTGCCAAGCGTGAGTTTGCCTTCCCGCGCTTTTTCTTCATAAAAAGAGGAAACGGCCTGCATTGCGCTCATTTTCCCTGGCAAATTTTTCTTCATATATTCAAGGATGTCAAAGGTCCGCTTCATCAACATGTCGTTGTCCATATTTTTGCCGTATGTTGAAGAGGCCCATTTATACATAACGCCCTGTTTGTATTGCTTTGACTTTCCGCATATAATGTCCGGGCGCGTGTCTGCAAGAATGCCGTCAAACATTTCTTCTTGAAGCTCAGCGTTATTGTTAAAGTCTGTGATTTTGCTGGCATAGCCTGCAATATTTTTTTTATTCGCAAAAAGTTGCGGCGATGACATTATTGCGTATGCGCGTATCTTTCGCCTATGAAGGCTTGCAAGAAGAGTTCTCAACATGGACAAATGTTCAGAATCGCCGAACTTTTCTAGTTTACATGAAAGAAAGGCGTCGGTAATGCCGAGGACTGCACATCGAGCGGCAAGCATATCAAAGCGCCCGTCGTAGAGCAAGTATGAGTCCTGGCCAATAAACATGCCCATGCTGTCGCATTTGGAGTTTACTTTTTCCTTCAGAAAAGCGGCTCTCTTCTTCATTTTTTTCGAAATGTTGCCTGTCTTGAACGCGTCTGGCTCTAAAGGCTTGCGCGCCTTTTTGTCGCCGCTGAACAAGGCGCAGGAAGTTAAGGCCAGCATGATTGAAATCCCGGAAAATATGGCAATCGCAATTTTTTTCAAAATGATTTTCTTCCCCCAAATAAGTTTAATAGCCAATGCAGTTGTCCCAATCTTTGAAGACCGCTTCCAGGCCGTTGTTTTCCAGGCATTTTTTCACATCAGCCACAGAGCTTTTTCCATTTATTGTAAACTGTCCCAAGTCCTCGGTTCTTTTCTCGGCTTCGGCATAGCCGCCCGGGGTGACTTTTGATGCCGCGCTGATGTGGCTCGCGCAGGTAAGGGCAATGCGTTCTCTAAATTCATAGTTTTCCCTTGTGGAAATAAAAAGGTCGCTTTCCTTAAAAAATATTCTGAATGCCAGCATCATCTGTTCGAGTTCGTCCTGGCTTACGGGAGCGGGAACCTGAAAGCCTCCTGCTCCTTTGATTGGAGTTATTCGCGGAAACGAAAATTGAAGCCTTGATTTCCAGAAATGTTTTCGTATCCAAATCCCGTGCGCTGCCAGCGATGCGGCTTCAATTCTCCAGTCATAGAGGCCGAGCAATGCGCCCATGCCTATATTGTAAAAACCTGCGCGGGCTCCGTCCTCCAATGCCTTGAGCCTTGCGTCGTAATCTTTTTTTGGCCCGGCTTTGTGAAGTTTTTGATATAAGTCTTTCTGGTACGTTTCCTGATAAATGGTCAATCCGTGGACGCCCGCCTTGAACAATTTTCTATAGCTGCTTTCGTCAAGCGGAGCAATCTCTATTGAAATATAGGAAAATATTTCTTTAAGTTTCCGCACCGCATCCTCAAGAAATTCAATCGACACAGCGTTCGGGTCTTCGCCGCTGACCAGCAGCAAGGACTCAATTCCATATTTTCGAATTATTTCAGCTTCCTTCAATATTTCGTCAATTGAAAGTCTGCGCCTCTCAACTTTATGCGTGCGCTTAAAGTCGCAATACTCGCAATCATTTATGCAATAATTCGATATGTACATGGGAGAATAAAGGCGGACTGTCTGACCAAAATGCATTTTCTTTGCCTTTGCCGCTTTTTCGCGCATTTGCTCAATCAAGCCAGCTGCTGCGGGCGAAAGCATATTGATAAGGTCGGTAAAGGTCAGAGATTCTTTGTTCAGCGAGTTTATGACGGTGTTTTCATCCGCCTTTGCATAATATGCGCGAAGTTCTTTCTCGTTAAGCTTGCAGTGTGGAAACATGTGATATTGTCCTCAATTCCAGTCCTTGTTCAGCACATTCCTGAAAAATTTAAATTTGTGGGTGTCAGTGTTTTTGAAGTTCAATAAATTCAACTCATCTATAACCTCGGCGGCGCTTTGATAGCGGCGCTTTGGATTTTTTCTCAACATTTTAGCGAGAATATCTTGAAGATCTTCGGGGAAATCAGGAACCAATTTTCGTGGCTCAGCTGGATTTTTCTTTATTATTTTGCTCATCAGTTCCGTCAAATTGTTGGCGTCAAACGGCCTCACGCCGATCATAAGCTCATATGCGACCACGCCCAAAGCGTATATGTCCATAAGCTTATCTGTCTTGCCGTGCTGAAGATATTCCGGAGCCATATATCCAGGCGAGCCCATCAGCTCTGAAGTTCTGGTAATGTCCGAAGTGGGCAGGTAACAGATCCCAAAATCAGTGATTTTCACGCGCAATTCCTTGTCGACCAGAATATTGTCAGGCTTAATGTCTCTGTGAAATATATTTTTTGAATGCGCCGCCTGAAGCCCTTGCGCTATTTGCGTAATAATTGATATTTTCTGGACCAATGTCAATGATTCGGGATCTTCAAGATATTTTTTCAAAGACTGGCCTTCAAAGTATTCCATCACTATATATGGCATGCGCGCGTTGCCTGTCCCTGAATAGCCAAACTCAATAAAATTCACAATATTAGGATGATTCAACTGGGAAATGGCGTTGCTCTCGTTGATGAAGCGCCTGATTGAAGACTCCCTGTCGGTCCCTGCGCTCCTGAGTCTGAGCGTCTTAAGGGCGTACTGCTGTTTGTCTTCCATGTTTTCGCACAAAAACACCGTGCCGACGCCGCCTTCTCCGATCACCTTTATAATATTATATTTGGCAATGGTTCTGCCAGGCGGCATTTTAAGATCGTCATGCATATCCATTCTTTTAACGGACTGTGTGCGGGCTAAATATTCCTGTCCCTTTTGCTTGAGGTCAAAAGATTTTTCTATTTTTGTGAATGTGCTCTGGACTTTTCTCAACACATCGTTAACCACCAGGGGCTTGTCTATAAATTCATGGCATCCGTGGCGCAAGGCGTCCAGCACTACGCTTCTGTCATTGGCTCCGGTTATAATAACTGAAGGAAGATAAATGTTCAGCTTTTTGATTTCGTCAAGCAGTTCAAAGCCGCCCATAATTGGCATTTCCACATCGGTGATCAGCAAGTCGTAAGGCACGCTGGGGCCTGCGGTGGCTTGCTTGAGAAGCTCAAGAGCTTCCCTGCCATTAACTACGGCAGTGATAAGATAATCATTTTTTTCAAGGAGCACGGTCAAATACCTGCGTATTGCCTCCTCGTCCTCCACCAAAAGTATATGCTTCATGATTCTTTCTTGATTTAAACAAAAAAATTCCTGAAGATAATATAGCGCAACACAACGTCAAGGCAATATGGCATTGCGCTTATTTAAAGATTCCAAGGCAAGGCAGTGTTGCTGGCACATTCTGTGGCGGCAGAAAAAAAACGTCGCCTTTCTTTAAATCAAGTGATATATGACTTATAGTAGCCATTTAAATCAAAACATTAAGAGAATTTATATTTCACTATGACAGAGAAAAACAAATTGACACAGTTGCGGCAGCTTTTGGCTGAACGCATTCTCGTTCTGGACGGCGCCATGGGAACAATGATCCAACGCCATAAGCTTGCAGAAGAAGACTTTCGCGGCGAAAGGTTTAAAGACCACTCTCATCCGCTGAAGGGAAACAACGATATTCTCTCTCTTACAAGACCGGAAATTATTCGGGATATTCACAAGGCGTATTATGAGGCTGGCGCGAATATCGTGGAGACCAACTCCTTCAATTCAAATCATGCCTCTCAGTCAGATTACGGCTTGGAGGACCTTGTCTACGAGCTCAATTTTGAAGCAGCCAAGCTGGCGCGTCAGGCGGCGGACGAAATGCTGGCAAAAGCTCCGGACATCCCAAGGCTTGTGGCCGGAAGCATCGGCCCCACGAACAGGACTTGCTCTATCTCGCCTGATGTGAACGATCCTGGATTCAGGAATATCGGTTTTGACGAGCTGGCCGAATCATATGCTATTGCCGTGAAAGGCCTCCTTGACGGCGGAGCAGACATTCTCCTTATAGAAACAGTTTTTGACACGCTTAACTGTAAAGCCGCCATTTTCGCAATCGAAAATGTGCTTGAAGAACGCGGCGTGCAAATTCCTCTGATGGTGTCCGGAACCATAGCCGATGCCAGCGGAAGAACATTGACCGGACAAACAACGGAAGCGTTTCTTAATTCACTTACACATGCCTCAACTCTTTTAAGCGTGGGCTTGAATTGCTCACTCGGAGCGGAAGGAATGCGTCCATACGTGGAAGAGCTTGCGGACAAATGCCCGGTCTACGTGAGCGCGCATCCCAACGCCGGGCTTCCAAATGAATTCGGAAAATACGACCAGTCTGCCGAATACATGGGCGGGCTCATTAAGGAGTTTGCGGAAAGCGGCTTCCTTAATATTATCGGCGGCTGCTGCGGAACAACTCCCGCGCACATAAAGGCGATAGCTGAAAGCGTATCCGGCATAGCTCCGCGCAAAATTACCGACCTGATTCCATATTGCCGCCTCAGCGGCCTGGAGCCATTGAATATCACTGCTGAATCAAATTTCATCAATGTCGGCGAAAGAACAAATGTGGCGGGGAGCAGAAAATTCCTGCGCCTGATCAAGGAAGAGAGCTACGAGGAAGCCTTGAGCATTGCCAGACAGCAGGTGGACAATGGGGCAAATATTATAGACATAAACATGGACGAAGGCATGCTTGACTCTGTAAAAGCAATGGAAAAATTCCTTCACCTCATCGCTTCGGAGCCGGACATAAGCAAAGCTCCAATAATGATCGACTCATCCCAGTGGGAAGTTCTTGAAACCGGAATGAAGTGCGTTCAGGGGAAAGGCATCATCAATTCGATAAGCCTTAAGGAAGGCGAGGAGCCTTTTCTTCAAAAAGCAAAACTTGCCAGAAAATATGGATTTGCTGTTCTGGTTATGGCATTTGACGAGCAGGGACAGGCGGACACGATCGAACGCAGAGTCAGCATTTGTCGGAAATCTTTCGAGCTTTTGACTGAAAAAGCAGGCTTTCTCCCTCAGGACATAATTTTTGACCCGAATATATTTGCCATAGCCACGGGCATAAAGGAACACAACAGCTATGCCAAAGACTTTATTGATTCAGTAAGAGCCATCAAACAATGTTGCCCGAACAGCCTTATCAGCGGTGGCGTCAGCAATGTGTCGTTCTCTTTCCGGGGCAACGACGCCATAAGGGAAGCCATACACTCAGTATTCCTTTACCATGCAATAAAAGCCGGAATGGACATGGGCATAGTCAATCCAGGACAGTTGACCATTTACGAAGACATTCCAAAGGACGAGCTTGAAATTCTTGAGGCTGCAATCTTGAACACCAGCGACGACGCCACAGACAGACTTATCGAACTGGCGGACAAGCTTAAAGGGGTAAAAAAGGAAAGCTTGATTGATCTTAGCTGGCGCGAGGCGCCAGTGGAAGAAAGATTGGCTCACTCCCTGATCAAAGGAATAACCGACTATATAGAAGAAGACGTGGAGGAAGCCAGACTGAAGGCTGACAAGCCCCTGAATGTCATAGAAGGGCCTTTGATGAACGCCATGAACAGAATCGGCGACTTGTTCGGAGACGGGAAGATGTTTCTGCCGCAAGTGGTCAAAAGCGCGCGCGTAATGAAAAAAGCCGTGTC